>DJMI01000073.1 GCA_002435335.1 Nitrosomonas sp. UBA6494 | reverse complement strand
GATGCGCGCCCAGTTGATCGAGTTGACGGTGCCGATACGGTGCGCTTCTTTGTAGGCATGGTCGTTGCTGACCGCTTTGACGATGTCCTGGCAATCGTCGAATACGCCGCGGATGGCGATGTTGAAAATATTTTTGTCTTGCAGGGAAAACATTTGCGCGGTCTGAAAGCGGCTCATCTTGCCGAGCGGCGACAGCATGAACACGCGGATGCCGCGCTTGCCGCGCATCGCGTATTCGGCGCTGGAGCCGGTATCGCCCGAGGTTGCGCCGAGAATATTCAACTCGTCACCGGTTTTATCGAGCTGGTATTGAAACAGGTTGCCGAGCAATTGCATCGCAATGTCTTTGAACGCCAACGTCGGGCCGTTCGACAATCCCAAAATATGCAGTCCAGGTTCCAGCGTTTTCAGCGGCGTGATGTCCGGTGTGCCGAATACTTCGGCGGTGTAGGTTTGATTGATGATGCCGCGCAAATCGTCCGCCGGGATGTCGTCGACAAAACGTGACAGGATTTCGAACGCCAGCGCCGGGTAGCTTAGCCCTCGCCACGTAACAAGCTCGGCTGCGGTGATTCTGGGATAA
This sequence comes from Nitrosomonas sp. UBA6494, assembly GCA_002435335.1. Lineage (GTDB taxonomy): Bacteria > Pseudomonadota > Gammaproteobacteria > Burkholderiales > Nitrosomonadaceae > Nitrosomonas. The sequence continues at coordinate 17,655 of DJMI01000073.1, read as the reverse complement.
GCTTCCGGGATCGCCAGACCGCCGTCGGGTGCGAGGCCGCTCAATAGGATTTCGGAAAAAGGCTTGGGCGGCATGCCGCCGCGGGTAGAAATATAACGCATGGTTGGTTTCACTAAATTATGTAACAGCGAAAGTCCGGGAACGCGACATACACCGCTCAAGCAGTCGGATTCCTTATCGGGCTCCACCTTAGTTGTTCAATTCTTCGATGCGCAAGCGGAATATTTTTCCGGTTACTACCGGTAGCGCTTCGATGCGACTGATTGCAGCGTTGATGTTTCTTTCCAGTGTCGAATGCGTCAGCATGATGATGCTGACTTGATCGGATTCGTCACTGGCTTCTTTTTGCAGCAACGCGCTGATCGAGATATTTTGTTCCGCGACGATGCGAGTAATTTCCGCCATCACGCCGGGTTTGTCGATTACCTGCATACGTAAATAATATGAGGTTTCGACATCCTCCATTGATATGACTGGCGTGTCGCTCAACAAATCCGGTTGGAACGACAACGGCGGCACGCGGTGCATTGGGTCGGCGGTGTGCAGACGTGTAATATCGACCAGATCGGCGATCACCGAGCTCGCGGTCGGTTCGGCACCGGCGCCGGGACCGTAATAGAGCGTGGCGCCAACGGCATCGCCCCTGACCACGATTGCATTCATTACGCCTTCGACGTTGGCGATCAAGCGCTTCATCGGAATCAATGTCGGGTGCACGCGCAACTCAATGCCTTTCTCGACGCGCTTGGTAATGCCGAGCAATTTGATGCGATAACCCAATTCTTCGGCGTAGCGGATGTCATCACCGGTCAGTTTGGTAATGCCTTCGACATGCGCTTTGTTGAATTGCACCGGGATGCCGAACGCGATTGCCGACATCAGCGTGATTTTGTGCGCGGCGTCGATGCCTTCGATATCGTAGGTCGGATCGGCTTCGGCGTAACCGAGCTTTTGCGCTTGCGCCAGTACTTGATCAAACGGTAATCCCTTGTCACGCATTTCCGACAGGATGAAATTCGACGTGCCGTTGATGATGCCCGCAACCCAGGTAATGCGGTTCGCCGTCAAACCTTCGCGCAGTGCTTTGATGATCGGGATGCCGCCCGCCACTGCGGCTTCGAAGGCAACGATCACGCCCTTGGCGCGCGCGGCGGCGAAAATCTCGGTGCCGTGGTTGGCCAGCAACGCTTTGTTCGCGGTGACGACATGCTTGCCGTTGGCAATCGCTTCCAGGATCAATTCCTTGGCGATGGTTTGTCCGCCGATCAATTCGACGACGATATCGATGTCGGGATTTCTCGTGATTTCATGGCCGTCTCCGGTTACGACCACGCCGGGATCGGCCAGACTGCGCGCTCTTTCCAGATTGGTATCGGCAATCATTTTGACCACGATTTCTCGCCCAGCGCGGCGCGCGATTTCTTCCCGGTTGCGTTTCAGAACGGTATACGTGCCACCGCCGACGGTGCCGACGCCTAATAAGCCTATTTGTATTGGATTCATATTGCTCTACTGTAAAAGATTAAACGATGCGTGAATTATAAGCGATGCAAACAATCAGTTGGTGCCGTGGCGTTTGCGGTAACGGTGCAGAAAATTCGCAATGCGTCCGATGGCTTCGGTCAGATCATCGGTATTGGGCAGGAATACCACGCGAAAATGATCCGGATTCATCCAATTGAAGCCCGTTCCTTGAACCAGCAACACTTTCTCTTCCAGTAGTAAATCGAGCACCAATTGCTGATCGTTTTCAATCGGATAAATTTCTGAATCCAATCGCGGAAACAGATACAACGCCGATTGCGGTTTAACACAAGTTACGCCCGGAATGTCAGTCAGCAGTTTCCAAGCGACGTCGCGCTGCTTCATTAAGCGTCCGGTCGGCATGGTCAGATCGTAAATGCTTTGATAACCACCCAATGCGGTTTGAATGCCGAATTGTGACGGTACATTGGCGCACAGCCGCATCGAAGCAAGCATGTTGAGTCCGGCGATGTAATCACGCGCATGGGTTTTTTCGCCGGAAACCACCGCCCAGCCGGAACGAAAGCCGGCGGCACGGTAATTTTTCGACAAACCGTTGAAGGTTACGAACAGTACGTCATCGGCCAAAGAGGCAATTGACGTGTGCGTGGCGTCGCCGTACAGAATCTTGTCGTAAATTTCATCGGCGTAAACGATTAGTTGATGTTCGCGTGCGATATCGATGATTTGCAGCAGCAATTCTTTCGGATACAGCGCACCGGTGGGGTTGTTCGGGTTGATGATGACGATGGCGCGTGTTTTTGAATTAATCTTGGCACGAATGTCGTCCAGATTCGGTAGCCAATCATTGCTTTCGTCGCACACATAATGCCTTGCCACACCGCCAGACAAAACTACTGCCGCCGTCCACAGCGGATAATCGGGCATCGGGATCAATACCTCGTCGCCATTGTCGAGCAATGCTTGCATCGTCAACACCACCAATTCGGAAACGCCGTTGCCGATGAAAATATCATCGAGCTGTACGTTCTTGATCTGCTTTTCCTGCGTGTAATGCATGATCGCCTTGCGCGCCGCGAACAAGCCCTTGGAATCGCAATAACCCGACGCTGCGGACAGGTTGCGGATGACATCCTGCAAAATTTCTTCCGGCACGTCAAAGCCGAACGTCGCCGGATTGCCGATGTTCAGCTTGATGATGTGATGACCTTCGTCTTCCATTTGCCGCGCGCGTTCGAGCACCGGCCCGCGGATATCGTAGCAGACATTGACTAATTTACTGGATTTTAGAATCGGGCGCATGATGAGCAAAACACGATGTTGAAAAGGAAGCGGAAATTTTGATAAATCAAGTCCTAATTATAGCGGTTATTTGCACCGCTCCACACGGCAAATTAAGTCATTTCCACGAAAAAACGGCGTATTCAATCATCGCAAACCGCTTTGGCAATCCCACTGAAAACAGACTGTGGCGAATAATCGAACCAATCGCGGTTATCATCATGATGCGCGCCGATCACGGTAGTTTCTGCGGTTTTATCGGGATATAACAGGATGGTTACCGCTCTTGCTTTACCGCCGGAACAATCGAATTGATACAGCGTCTTAATTGACTGGTGCCCGCCCGATTGCGGTTCGTCGTAACTCGACAGTGTCCAGACTTTGCGGTATGCGTCTTTTTTTTGTACTGTTTCAAGATCGAAATAATGTATTTCGCCGGGTTTCGACGCCATGTCGGCCTTCATCCATTTCGCGTGTGCAGGTATAGTTGTCGTCATCAAGATCAGTGGCACTAATAAAATCTTCAACATGGTTACAATATTTTGTTATTTCCAAACAAGATCATCCACACTGCTTTGGTGTATTTCCGCAACAAATCGGTCTTAACGCTGCATTTTGCCACTAAACTGTTTCAACCGCTGATGTTTTCCACTATTCTTAGCAGCGATGCGGATAGCTGCGGCAACCTGCTAACCCGATTAATAAGAGCATGCCGCGGCAACCGGTATGTTTTGAATTTTCAAATTTGCGCAAAACAATCCACAGTCCTATGAGCAGCTTTAATCTGGAGTTAAATATAATGGAAGAACTGAATCAAGCCTGGACGATGTTAAAACTTGGCGGGATTTTTGTCGTGCCGCTGGTGATTCTGGGCATTATCGCTATGGCGATCATGCTGGAGAAAGCCTTTATCTATTGGCGTTATGCGCGACTATCCAGCGATTTGCTGAATCTGGTCGAAACCTACGGCTTTAAATGGAACGATCTGGAAAAAATTCTCTCCGGATTGGACAGTCGTCACTATTATAAACGTTTCTTCGAAGTGGTCATTGCCCATCGCCATCAGCCGGCTTGGTGGACCGAATCGCGCGCCGCCGATGAAGCGCAGATTATCGAAGCTTCATTAGCCAGAAGGCTTTGGATGCTTGAAACCATTGTCACTGCTGCGCCGCTTTTGGGTTTGGTCGGTACCGTCGTAGGTATGATGAGTGCTTTCCAAGTGATCGGCAGCGAAGGGGTTGTCAATCCGACCGCGGTAACCGGTGGTGTTGCGGAAGCGTTGATTGCAACGGTAGTCGGTTTGATCATTGCGTTGATCGCGCTGTTCGGCTTCAATTTCTTTTCCCGCTTGCAATCACTGACCATGGATGAAATGGAGCGGCTGGGTACACGGCTGATCGACAATATCCGCTTGGATCAGCAGGAAGAAAACGATGAAACTGCGTAAATCTCGTTCGGTACCGAAAGGAAAAATCGAGATCATTCCAATGATCGATGTGATGTTCTTTTTGCTGGCGACGTTCATGTTGGCATCATTGTCGATGCAAAATCTGGATTCGCTGCAAGTCAATCTACCGGAAGGGCAGGCCGAAAAGCTGACCGCTGAAAAGCCGGTTACTTTGACACTGACTAAAGACAGCAAAATTTTTATCAACCAAACGGCGGTTACACTCGATACCTTGGCGGCCACACTTAAGCCGCTGCTTGCCGAATCCAAGCAAAAGCTGATTGTGTCCGCCGATAACGATGCGCCGCAAGGCGTCGTGGTGCAAGCAATGCTGCGCGCGCGCGCTGCCGGTGCACAGCAATTTTTGATCGCGGTGAAGCATAAATAACGCATAACGCAATGGCAGCAAGCTCCCGATCGAAAGAAATTCGCCTATGGTGGCCGTTACCGCTTGCCGCGTTGATTTGGCTATTGTTGATTTGGATTGTCGGGTTTTATCTGGCGCTGCCTGAGGTGGAAACCGAAACACCGCCGCCGATTGCGGCTAGCTTTATCGACATGGACGAATCCGAGGAGGCGACTACGTCGATGCCGGTAACGCCGCCAAGTGCACCTACACCGCCGCAACCGGAAAAACCCAAAGTGACGGAGGCCAAACCTGCGCCGAAGCTTCCTCCCCCTCCGGCAAAAACACCGGCTACAATGCCGCAAACCAAACCCAAGGCTGCAGAACAGCCGAGTAAACCTAAAGCACCGATTCCCGTGCAAGAGGTTGCGAAAACCAAATCACGCGAAGAATCTGCAGAAGCACCACAAGATTTGTCGGATTTTATCAATCAAGCCAAAGCACGTCGCCGTGCCGAAGGATTGTTCGATGATTCAGAGGCGATGCCATCCAATGCTGCCAAGCAACCCACTGCAGACGAAATTCGCATGGCCAATATTCGGCGTAATTTACAAAATCCGGGTACTAGCGGTATCTTCCAAATTTTGCGTATCGGCCCGCGTACCGCAGAATTTTCATTTCGTGCTTGGACCACAGGGCAAAGCAATCCAAGATTACAAATGATTCAGGTCACCGCAGGACCGGATGGTAGTATCGAGCGTGCCATCATCCGACGCATGATCGATTTGATCCGCGAATACTACAAAGAAGATTTCAACTGGGAATCGCACCGGTTGCACCGTGTCGTGGTGTTATCCGCTCGTGAAAAAGACACGGCTGGCTTGGAAGATTTTCTGATGCGCGAATTTTTTATCAATCCGGTTCATTGAGTCTTAAAACTGCAACTCGTTATGAGTACAACTTGAATCCATATTCGATCAAATACTCATAATTAAAACAATGAGATATTTGGTTTTGTGAAGATTTATCTGAAAATATATTAATAAATTTTCGATTCGAGTCGTTAAATCTCCAAGAAAAATATTAATGATCGAGCCATCAATCAATATATTTACAGTAAAAAAACAATTTACTCCAGATTTAGACTCATGAATTACAAATGATAAGTGATACAACAATCGAAGTTCCGGTGCAAGATTTGCAAATAGGCATGTATGTCAGTGATTTGGATTGTTCCTGGCTTGAAACTCCATACCCGTTGCAAGGCATTCTAATTCGATCAAACAATGATGTTGAGAAATTGCGGCATTATTGTGCGTATGTTTATGTGGACATAGATCGCAGTGAACCTTTTGTGATACAGAAGCACATACCGCTTGCTATGTTAAAGACTGCTGCGATTTCATCACAGTCTGGCAAGAAGATTGGAAATCAGGGGATTCCGATACCTGATCCGCTTCTGCAACGGGTAAAAACGTACGATGATATTCGCACTGCCGAGCAAGAAATTCCTGCCGCCCGAAAAGCGTACGATTTCACTTTATCCTTATTAGACGATATTGCTTCCAGTATTGAACATAATAAACGATTCGATATCCGTTCCGCACATGAGGTAGTAGAAGCATTATGCGAAAGTGTTATTCGTAATCCTGATGCGGCATTGCTGTTAGCGCAATTGAAATCATCCGGAAAGGATCTCTACGATAATGCGGTTAAAACATCAGTGCATATGCTTGCTTTCGGGCGGCATCTCGGCCTTCCACGCCGGGAACTGACCGAGCTCGGCTTGGGTGGGTTATTGATGGATATCGGCAAGCAGCGGCTACCAAAAGAAATTCAGGCGAAAAGAAATTTCTTTCTCAAACCGGATGAGCGCAAGCTGATGAAGCGGCATGTTGAGTACGGCTTAGAAATTATCGCGCAGTTGGGTAATGCTTCTGATGAAGTCATTAAAATAATTGGGCAACATCATGAACGTGAAAGCGGAAATGGATATCCATGCGGTTTGTTTGCCAATCAAATTCATTCTTATAGTCGTATGGCTGCCATTGTGGATTGCTATGAAGAATTGGTTTGGGGACAGCCCGGAATACCGGGATTCAGATCGTTTGAAGCGATTAAGGAGCTGCGTGATAGCGCGCAAAAAGGACTTAGTATTGCGTTGATGGAACAGTTTGCACAATGTATCGGTATATTTCCGATCGGTAGTCTGGTGGAACTTAATACCGGAGAAGTGGCGGTTGTTCTATCGCACAACCGTACACAAAGATTTCTACCTCGTATCATGATCATATGCAATGCCAAAAAGCAACCCTATGACGATCCGATTACTGTCGATTTACGTAAAATGGAGCTTAGTACTGCAGGTGTTCCTTATGAGATTGTCAAAGATTTACCTCATGGCGCGTTGAGCATTGATATCAGGAAATATTACATAGCCTAAAACACACTCACCTACGTTCCACTGCTATTCTTAGGAAATCGATCTTCTTTTATGTCGGTGCATAATTATCAGGATTTTTTACAACTGGCTGCAGGGAAACTATCGGCTTTGCGTGTAACTGGCAACCGGTATGCCGTGCTGAGTGTCAGTTTGGAACGGCTTGCCAAACTAGACGGTATTCTTGGATTTATCGCAGTCGATAAAATCTTGCAAAAAATTGCAGTGCAATTGGGAGATGCATTGAATCCACAAGATCTTGTGGGTGTCACGGGGCGTTATCAAATAAGTTGTTTACTAACCGATTTGCATGCAAATGCGCATGCCATGCTGGCTGCACATAAGGTGTTACGAATTTTGAATCCTCCGTTCGCTTTAGGTAATCAAAAAATTATGTTGGCGCCGTGTATTGGTGTCGCACTGGGTTGTGAAAAAAGCTGTACATTGGATCAGCTGATGCGTCATGCAAGTCTGGCAATGCATCAAGCTCGACAGGAAAAAGAACCGATCAAGCTTTTTGTCGAAGCAACGGAAGATTTGCACCTTGCACAAACCGATCTTTGGTCGGATCTAGGCAATGCAATTGAAATGGGCGAATTGTATTTGGGATATCAACCTCAACTCAATATCGCCAGCGGTAAGATAGAATCTACCGAAGCATTGTTGCGTTGGATTCATCCACTACACGGCCCGGTCAGAACCGACAAATTAATCGAAGTTGCTGAGGGTACCGTATTGATGCCTAGGCTTACCTTGTGGGTACTTCATACCGCATTGAGAGAATGCGCGGCATATCGGGAGGCAGGATTGGACGCAGGGGTTTCCATCAATTTCTCATCAGACGATTTGCGTGATCCGGAACTTACGGAGCTTGTTTCACAAGGGCTATCCATCTGGAGCTTACCGCCAAGCCGTATTACCGTTGAGATGACGGAAACCGCCGTTATGGAAAATCATTCAAGTATTCTTGACAACTTATTCAAGCTTAAAGACATGGGGTTAAAGTTATCAATGGATGATTTCGGTACGGGCTATTCTTCGATGGCTCGCATGCTGGAGTTACCTTTAGATGAAGTCAAAATCGACATGTTATTTGTGCGACACATGATAACGCATCACAAAAATGATCGTATTGTCGATTCCATGATCAATCTTGCTCACCGACTCAATTTGACGGTAGTTGCCGAAGGTGTGGAAGACATTGCAACGTATAAACGACTGGAAGCTCTCGGTTGCGATGTCATTCAAGGTTATCTCATTGGTAAACCGATGCCATTGACTGAGTTGGTTAAAACGATCAACAACCAATCACTCGAATTTCTGAACGTTACATCCTAATCAATCTTGGCGGTTTTCTCGATTTGTAAGTTGCAACATACGTGCGGGAAAATCGTTCTAAAAAATTACCGCTTCCGCTTATAATCGCTTTTTTAGTGTTTCATATGCGCCATGTCTGCCATAAAGCCGCTCCCTGAGTTGTTAATCAATCAAATCGCTGCCGGTGAAGTGGTTGAGCGTCCAGCTTCCGCCCTCAAGGAAATTTTGGAAAACAGCATAGACGCCGGCGCGAAAAAAATTATCGTGCATTTGCAGCAAGGCGGTATCAAGCAAATTCGAGTCACCGATGACGGCGCCGGAATTGCCAAGGATGAATTGTTGTTGGCGCTAACGCGCCATAGCACCAGCAAAATCAGTTCATTGGATGATTTGTACCGGATTACTAGTCTCGGATTTCGTGGCGAAGCTTTGGCCAGTATCGCTGCCGTATCTCAGTTGACACTAACTAGTCGATATACGGATCAAGAACATGCTTGGCAAATCCAAGCCGAAGGTAATACCGTTTCGCAACCAATGCCTGCCGCACTGGCGCAAGGAACGCAATTGGATGTCAATGAGTTATATTTCAATACGCCGGCGAGAAGAAAATTCCTCAAATCGGATGCCACCGAATTTGCACATTGCGAAGAAGTATTTAAGCGCATTGCGTTATCCCAGTGCGAGATAGAGTTTGTTTTACAACACAACGGGAAAGTGCGTCATCAATTGCGCGCCGGTCATTCGGTGCAGCGGATTGCGTCGATATTGGGTGAGGAATTCAATCAAACGGCCATGCCAGTTGACGAGCAATCCGCCGACATGCGATTGCACGGGATGGTGGCGTTGCCTGCTTATGTTCGCTCATCACGCGACGCGCAGTATTTTTTCGTCAATAACCGCTTTGTCAGCGACAAGTTGATTTCGCATGCGCTTCGTGAAGCGTATCGAGACGTATTGCATACGGACAAGCATCCGGCTTTTGTATTGTTTCTGGAAATTAATCCGGAAAGCGTGGATGTGAACGTGCATCCGACTAAGACCGAAGTGCGTTTTCGCGAACCGCGCGCGTTGCATCAATTTATTTTTCACGCCGTCAACAAAGTACTGGCTGCACCGGAACGCTTGGTTAACCTCGGTTCGAGCGAACCGATCAGTCGATCATATCCTGCATATTCTAATGCACGCTCCGCCCAACCGCGCACTGCCGCGCAACCTTCGAGTTTTTATCGAACATTGTTTGGTGCGGAAACTGATATCGATGCTTTATCGCCACGGAATATTCCAATTACGCCGCCCATTGCACCTATCAGCATGCCTGAAATGGAACAGACGCAAGCGGAAACTTACCCCCTGGGATTCGCATTGGCACAACTGCATGGCATCTACATTTTGGCGCAGAACGAGCGCGGTTTGGTCGTAGTCGACATGCATGCCGCGCATGAGCGAATTTTGTATGAAAAATTGAAAAGGGCATTCGACGATCAAACCGTAGCTTCGCAATCGTTATTGATTCCGGTGACATTGCAGGCGAATGGTGTGGAAGTCGTTACTGTTGAAGAGCATCATCAAATACTTGAACAATTGGGTTTTCGTATTGACGTGTTATCCCCGACGACATTGGCTGTTCGTTCGGTGCCGGTTGCGCTACAGCATGCCGATATTGCACGCCTGACGCGCGAAATTTTGCATGAAATACATGAATATGGAGCTAGTCAGATCCTCACCGCCAAACGTAACGAAATACTCGCCACCATGGCCTGCCACGGCGCTGTGCGCGCCAATCGGAAACTGACAATCGATGAAATGAATGCATTGTTGCGCGATATGGAAAAAACCGAACGTGCCGATCAATGCAATCACGGCAGACCGACATGGTTCGAAACCAGCTTGGCGGATTTGGATAAATTATTTATGCGCGGTAAATAAGCATTTTCTTGCTAAGGATAAAGATGTTCGAGGTAAGCACGAACTTGACCGAGTACATCCTGAGGTTGCTTAATAATGGAGTCGATCAGTTGAAACAAGGGGTAAGGTTGTGTATTCAATAACCGATGCCGATTGATCATTTGCAGCGTATGCGGCCCTTCGCCGGTTATAGTGCTTGTTTCCCCTCTTGCCAATTTACGGCCCAATTCGTGGTGGTGCGAACTTTCGCTGGTGGCGGTGGTGATCAGATCGCCTAATCCGGCTAGGTGATATGGGCTGTTCGATTGGCCTCCCATTGCAAGCACGATTTGGTTCAATTCGTGTAATGCGGCAACGGTTAGAAAGCCGCGAATGTTATCGCCCAGTTTGAGTTCGTCGGCAATGCCAAAAGCGATTGCATAAACGTTTTTTAAAATCACTGACCAGCTAATGCCGGTAATGTCGGTGGTATGATCGATATATAATGCGGTATGCTGAAAACACGCCAGCATTTTTTGAAACATGCTCGGTTCGCGACAACCTAATTGTGCGAATGCGTAGCGGCCGGCACGAATTTCTTCCGAGATCATCGGTCCGTACAACAGCGCATAAGGTTGTTGTGGAGGTAAGCCATCAGCAAAGCTTTGCGCTGCGGTTTTTCCCGATTCATCGAGGCCTTTGGCGATACTGACGCAAAGACTATCCTTTCGCAGCAGCGGTGAAATAAGCTGTATTACTTCACGATGCGGATTAACCGGCAAGCAAAAGATAACGATATCAGCCCACGGTACGCTGTCAATTAGCGTTGCCGAATGAAAACCCGGTTGCGGAAATTTTTCCCAGATAGCAATGGCATGGTGATCTTTGAGCAAATATTCCATCGCATGTCCCATTTCACCGTAGCCAAGTAGCAGTATTCGAAATGATGTAGTCATAATTGTCGTCGCCAAAAGGATGTTGTAGTGTAATATCAAAGCTAATGATAATCTTCCATCTAAATTTTTTGTAATCAGTATATTGTCATGCCGCGCGTTGAGGCTGTATTTCAAAACTTTCAAGGCGAGTCGCTATCCGGAGCGCTGGAATTACCCGCAGGTGCAATCAAAGCTTACGCATTGTTTGTTCATTGTTTCACTTGCTCCAAAGATAATCTCGCCGCAGCACGCATTACGTTGGCTTTGGCTAATCTTGGAATCGCTGTGTTGCGGTTTGATTTTACCGGTCTGGGAAATAGCCAGGGCGATTTTTCCAATACCAATTTTTCATCGAATTTGCAGGATTTGTTAGCTGCAGCTCGTTATCTGGAGCAGCACTATGCGGCGCCGGCGTTGTTGGTCGGCCATAGTCTGGGTGGTGCAGCCGCATTGGCGGTGGCGCAGGATTTGCCGTCGGTAAAAGCCATTGCAACCATCGGTGCACCAGCAACCGCATCGCATGTGAAACATTTGTTTGCCGATTCTTACCGCGAACTACGGGAGAAACAAGCAGTACAGGTGAATTTGGCAGGACGGAGCTTTACTATTCGACGGCAATTCATCGACGATCTGGAAAAATACAATTCGGTGGCGCATATCCAGGCATTGCACAAAGCATTGTTAATTTTTCATTCCCCGTTGGATGATACGGTTTCGATAGACGAAGCTGCACGTATTTATACCGCTGCAAAGCATCCCAAAAGCTTTGTATCGCTGGATCATGCCGATCATTTGCTGTCCAATCCAGCGGATTCTCGCTATGTGGCGGAGATGCTGGCGGCTTGGATCAATCGTTATTTACTACCGATTGATCAACAGGTGAAAGAAGCATCCATGAATACGGTTTTGCCGCTCAAGCAAGGTGATGTTGTAGTGCGGGAATTGGATAAGAAATTTTTGCGAGAAATTTTGACGCCGCAGCACCGCCTGGTCAGTGACGAGCCGATTGCGTTAGGTGGTAAAGATTTGGGTCTTAATCCCTACGAGCTATTATTGGCGGCGTTGGGCAGTTGTACCTCGATGACACTGCGCATGTACGCGAATCATAAGCAGCTCGATTTGCACGAGATTCAAGTAACATTACATCATGATAAAGTGCATGTGCAAGATTGTGCAGATTGTGATAACAAAGCATCGCTGGTTGATGTGATTACGCGCACGATTCGACTGACGGGTAATTTGGATGGAAAGCAACGCACCAGACTGTTGGAAATTGCCAATCAATGCCCGGTCCACAGGACCTTACAGAGTAAGATACAAATTAATACCACGGTAATGGAATGATTGGTGATGCAACACGATGAAGTGGAAGAAAAATTCCGTATCGACAAATGGCTGTTTGCAGCGCGGTTTTTTAAGACTCGCTCATTGGCTGCCGAGGAGGTCGAGCGCGGACGGGTGACACTAAACGGGCAACGGGTTAAACCGGCCAAGACGGTAGCAGTTGGCGATAATTTATCGATTCGCATCGGTAATTATCAATTCGATATCGAAGTACTTGGCTTGTCGAACAAACGCGGTTCCGCACCGCAGGCGCAGCAGTTGTACCGTGAAACCGATGAGAGCCGCGTACGGCGTGAAGTCGTGGCGGCGCGGTTAAAGACGCAACCGCAGCCGTTTTATACCAAAGGACGTCCTACCAAACGTGATCGGCGAGAAATCGAGCGCTTTAGATCCAACCAGAACGAATTTTGACTAGCAAGAGGAAACGATGACCAACGATACTTTTAATCTGGACAAAGCCCAACTGATTCAGCAATCGTTCGTGCAAATGGATCAACATTTGCAAGGTACAAATTACACCAAAGCGCAGAAGCTCGCGTTGACATGCCGGATTTTGTTCGATAACGGACATGATTCCGGTTTGGCTGGACAGATTACCGCGCGTGGTGAACAACCGGGCACTTATCTGACGCAGCGTCTCGGATTTGGTTTCGATGAAATTTGCGCGGGCAACTTGCTGCTGGTCAATGAGGATTTGGAAGTGCTGGAAGGCGATGGTATGGCTAATCCGGCCAATCGTTTTCACTCGTGGCTATATCGCGCCAGATCCGATGTGCAATGCATCATTCATACCCATGCGATCCATACCGCCGCCTTGAGTATGCTCGAAATCCCGCTGGAAATTTCACATATGGACAATTGCGTACTGTACGATGATGTCGCTTTTTTGCCGAAATGGCCGGGAGTGCCGGTAGGTAACGAGGAGGGTGAATTGATTTCCAAGGCGATCGGCAATAAACGTGCCTTATTGTTGGCGCATCACGGTTTGTTGATCGCCGCATCCAGCATTGAGGAAGGGTGTATTTTGGCAATGGCGTTTGAACGTGCGGCGCGAATGCAATTGTTGGCCATGTCTGCCGGGAAGATACAACCGATTGAGCCGGATTTGGGGCGAGAAGCCCATGATTGGATTTTACGCGGCCAGCGCAGTGCGGTCGGTTTTTCCTATTATGCGCGGCGCAGTTTGAGAAAAGATACTTCGTGCTTGGATTGATTCACTATTTATAGTTGATTGATTCATCAACTATTAAATGATCCTGTTTTTGCTTTTTTATTGCAATCTTCACCGTTATTGCTGTCTATTAAACTGACTAACAAGCTATTAAAACAGTAGCAGGGTTAGATTTCTTTTTTTATTTCTTGATCATTCGATGATTAAAAAAGTTAATAAAAGCGATGTTCGATTGGGCATGTATATCCATGAAATTCGTGGCGACTGGATGGCGCATCCTTTCTGGCGTAAATCATTTTTGCTGGATCAGCAGAAAGATTTGGATAAACTGAATAGCAGTGGCATCAAGGAAATTTGGATTGATACCAGCAAGGGGTTGGATGTGGAAGTCAAAGCATCCGCTGCGGAAGCACCCCCACTGTCACCCATTGAATCAGCGCCAGTAAAAAAAACAGTGACACCGGTGTCGCTGGAAAAAGAAATGGAAATAGCAAAAAAACTGCATGGCAAAACCAAGGAAGCGGTTGTGTCAATGTTCAGCGATGTTCGCATGGGTAAAGCTGTTGAATTAGAAGAGGCTACTTCCATGGTGGATGAAATTCATCAATCGATGGAACGTAATCGGAATGCGATGATAAGCTTGATTCGGTTAAAAAGCGCTGATGAATACACCTATTTACATTCTGTAGCGGTATGTGTGCTAATGATAGCTGTCGGCAAACAATTGGGATTAACAGAAGAAGAATTGCGATTGGCAGGCATAGCCGGTTTACTGCATGACATCGGAAAGATGGCGATACCATCAGAAGTGCTGGACAAGCCAGGAAAATTGACCGATGAAGAATTCGCTATCGTAAAAAGTCATCCGCGACGTGGTTGGGAAATTCTTAAATCCTGCCATAATGTTTATGACACCTCTTCGGATGTGTGTTTGCACCACCATGAACGCGTCGATGGCAAGGGGTATCCTGAAAAAATATCAGGCGATGCATTGACGCTTTTTGCTCGTATGGGGGCGGTGTGCGATGTTTACGATGCGATCAGTTCCGATCGTTGCTACAAAAAAGCATGGCCACCGGCGGAGTTGATTCAAAAAATGGCGTCTTGGCGCGAAGGACATTTCGATGAGCGCGTGTTTCAAGCATTCGTCAAATCAATCGGTATTTATCCCAACAGCAGCTTGGTGAAACTAAAATCCGGACGTCTTGGCGTAGTGTTGGAACAATCGAAAAAAAGCTTAACCACACCGATTGTCAAAGTGTTTTTCTCAACACGCGCGAACGCCTATGTGCCGATGGAAATTATCGATTTGGCCAAAGGTACGGACAGCATCGAGAAACTGGAGGATCCACTGCAATGGAATTTCGATATCAACAAAATTCAGGGGATATGAAGCAAATAAAGAATGCCGGAATCATTTCCCAAATCGTTGCTGTGTGACTGCTGTAACGCTGGTGCTGGTATGTAAAAAACCAGCGCTCGGTAGCGGAAAACAGCGCTTAGCTGCGAAATTGGGTCCAGCGTTGGCGTTAGCGATTGCAGAAGCGTTGTTGGCTTGTGCATTGGAAGATGTTGCCGCTTGGCCAGGACCGATAGTGATCGCGCCGGCAACTGCGGCAGATTTAGCCTGGGCGAGAAATCTGATCGAAGCGAGTGCGTCGCAACATCCACTCATTACTTTTCCGCAATCCGCAGGTAATTTGGGTCAACGTCTGAACCAACTTGACCGATCACTTCGTGCGCAACATCACCAGGCTTTGATTTTTATCGGCAGTGATGCGCCCGGTTTGTGTGTGGTCGATTATGATACTGTGACGAGTGCCTTGAATAGCACCGATGTAGTATTGATTCCCGCCCGTGATGGCGGTGTAGTATTAATGGCAAATCGCCATTCATGGCCAGATTTATCTTCATTGCCGTGGAGTAGCGATCGATTGGGTGCTCGATTGCGCGATGCTTGCGAATCGAGCGGGCTATCGGTACGTCAAATAGGGCAAGGCTATGATGTCGATGAAGTGCGCGATGTGCTCGATCTGGCTGTTACGTTGCAACACGATGTGCGTCCGGCGCGAAGAGCGCTACGTGCATTGGTAATCGCTAATTTGGATAAGATTCAAGCTGCTGATATTTGATTGTTCGAGACCTTTGCACAGCTACTACGCGGTACGATAATTGCTTTAAAAATTTGCGAAAAATGCTGATTTACTCTATATAAACTCCGCTTTTCACAAATTTTTGTCTTATTCTCGCGCCGCTCATTACGCCGTGCAAAGGTCTCTGTTCATCAATTAACCTCGCTCATCGAATGAATCCACCAGTGCTTTCTTAGTACTTAGTAGTTTGGTTCATACATCAACGATTGGATGTATACATTCAAATCATCCGGCAATTGTTTTTCCGTCAAGCCTTTTTGCATGGCAATTCGACATACTGCGATCGCGATTGCTAGAGAAACTTCGCGTACCCGTGGCAGTGCAGGATAAATCGCACCGTTGTTGATTTCTTGTTCCGAGACGATGGCAGCTAATTCTTGTGCGGCTGCCAGAAACATATCTTGTGTGACCAGTCGCGCACCGCTTGCGTAGATGCCAAGTCCAATACCGGGGAAAATATAGGCGTTATTTCCTTGCGCCGGCTTAAAAATCTGATTGCCGTATTGCACCGAAGGAAACGGGCTGCCGCTGGCAAAGACGGCTCTGCCGTCGCTCCATCGATAAGCTTGTTCTGCGGTACATTCAGTGTGGGAGGTCGGATTCGATAATGCGATAATCACCGGACGGTCATTGACAGCGGCCATTTCACGCACGATGTGTTCGGTAAAAGTTCCGGCGACGCCGGTTGCTCCGATCAGGATATCCGGTTTAACAATCGAAATGGCATCTACGAAGCTGCAAGGAGGGTGCTGATGCGCATACGGTTTGATGCGCGGTTTGATGTTGTCGCTTGCCGCAGTGAGTAATCCTTTGCGATCAATAAACCATAACCGCTCTCGCGCTGCTTGTAAACTCAGTCCGGCTGCGCAAAATGCGTCAACAATGAGTTCTGCAGCACCGCTCGCGGCTGAGCCGGTTCCCAAAAACATGACGGTGAGATCGGTAAATTTTTTTGCTGTAATGCGGCATGAGCTGTAGATCCCGGCTAAGGTAACCGCAGCAGTGCCTTGAATGTCGTCGTTAAAACAGCGTACATTAGGCTGATAGTGTTCAAGAAATTCAAATGCATGGGGTGTCAGAAAATCTTCAAACTGAATCAGTGCCTTCGGGAAACAGGATTGCGCCGCTTGCACGAATTCGTTCACCAGTGACCGGTAGGCATCGCCGGTAATTCTCGGATACGGATATCCCAGATACAGCGGATCGTTCCGGATCGACAGATTGTTGGTGCCGACATCGAGCATGACCGGCATACATTGCGATGGGTGAATGCCGGCACAGGCGACATACAATGCAACCTTGCCGATTGGAATACCCATGCCGTTGGCGCCGAGATCACCCAATCCCAGAATACGCTCGCCGTCCGTGACTACAATGATGCGAATATCCTGTTCAGGCCAGTTTTTTAGAATGGGCGCGATCTCACCACGATCTTCCGGCGTAATATAAAAACCTTGGGGTTTGCGGAAAATATGTGCAAATTCCTTGCAGGCCTCACCAACGGTTGGAGTGTAGACCAGTGGCATGATTTCTTCGATATGATCGATCATGGTGCGGTAGAAAAGCCTTTGATTGCGTTCCAGCAGAGCATTTAAAAAAATATATTTTTCGATGGCACTGTTTTTTGCGCGCAAACTCCCCAGAACGCGGTCGATTTGCTTGTGGATGCTTGCAACATCATAGGGCAATAGGCCGCGTAGGCCATAAAGTTCACGCTCTTCGCGCGTAAATCCTGTCGACTTGGTTTGAACTGGATCGATAAGCAGCGCTTTGCCGCGCAAATTTATTGTCATATTTGCGATCTCCGAAAGAATTGTGTGGTCATAAGCTGAGACCTTTGCAAAATCACTGT
>DJMI01000127.1 GCA_002435335.1 Nitrosomonas sp. UBA6494 | reverse complement strand
TCTTCATACCGCCGAGTCTATAATTTGATTAGCCTCATAATACTGGTACTTCCGTTATTTGAAGCATATATTTGCATGAGCAGATACGATTACGTACTTTTTACGTTTCTTTTGTTTTTCTTGGTGTTGTTTTTAGTGACCTTCCCAATGATTTGCTTCTGAGTTTTCTTGCCGATCACAATCGGTTTATCGTTGCTCAATTTTTGGATAAATTTCTCTTTATCATTGGGTGAAATAATAATCGATTTATCTTGATCGTAGATAATTTCCAGGCGGTCGAACGATAAAGCCGGGCTGGTAACCGTACTGTTGGTTTGCTGTATGGAGATAATGGACTGAATGGGAATGTTCCAAGAAAATGGACCGCTGATGATTTTGAGATCGACATCATTGACGATATATCGCGTTGAAACCAAGATCCATAATGGGAATCCCATACCAATGATCAATATGATCCCGGCAAAAACATAATTGACGGTACCGCCGACTTTTATGGATACCGATGCGCCAAGCACACAAGCGAATGCGGACAAGACAGAGCAGATCATTACCCATTTGTCGATTTTAGACTTAAATACTTCCATGATTGCGTTTCGTTGAATTGAATAGAAATCCCTTGCTTGGGGTAAAATGTACCATTTTTCATTCCCTTTGACTAAAAGTAAATTGCTAATGAGCAAACACACTAAGAAGGATTCTTTATGAAATACCAAACCGATGATTTGCGCATTATCGGTGTGCACGAACTTACCCCGCCGGTGGAATTGCACCGTGAGTATCCGGCAACCGAGATGGCGACGGAAACGGTTTACGCTGCGCGGCAAGGAATTCATCGTATTTTGCATGATGAGGACGACCGCTTGCTGGTGATAGTCGGCCCTTGTTCGATACACGATGTTGATGCCGCATTGGAATACGCCGCGCGGCTAAGGCATTTGCGTGAAACGCTAAAGCAGCAACTGCATATCGTGATGCGCGTATATTTCGAAAAACCGCGAACGACCATTGGTTGGAAAGGATTGATCAATGATCCCGATTTGGATAATAGTTTCCATATTAACAAGGGATTGCGTATGGCGCGCAAGTTGTTGCTCGATCTGAACGCTATCGGAATTCCATCTGCAACTGAATATTTAGATTTGATCAGTCCGCAGTATTTGTCGGATTTGATCAGTTGGGCTGCAATCGGTGCGCGCACCACAGAGAGTCAGGGGCATCGAGAATTGGCTTCCGGTGTATCGTGCCCGATCGGTTTCAAGAATGGCACTTACGGCAATTTGAATGTTGCCATTGATGCGATTACCGCTGCTTCACGTCCACATCATTTTTTGTCGGTGACCAAAGAGGGACGTACTGCAATTTTCGCGACCAAAGGCAATGAGGATTGTCATATTATTTTACGCGGCGGGCGCAAGCCGAATTTTGACGAAGCCAACGTTAAATCGGCTGCAGAAGAATTGATTAAGGCGAATCTGGTGCCTCATTTGATGATCGATTTTAGTCATGCGAACAGTCACAAAGATTATCGCCGCCAATCCGAAGTTGCGGTTGATGTTGCGGAGCAAATTGCTGCCGGGTCACGCGCGATCTTTGGCGTCATGATCGAAAGTCATTTGGTGGAAGGCAATCAAAGAATCGATGGCAAGCAACGTGAAGATTTGGTTTATGGACAGAGTATTACCGATGGTTGCATCGGTTTTGATACTACCGAAAAGATACTGCACCAACTTGCTGAAGCGGTAGAAAAACGTAGAAAGATTAAGTAAGTACGATATTTTTGTGCTAATGATTAATTATGAGTAGGTGGTGACTCGAAATCAGAGCATCTGTGTGATATGTCTGATTTTGTCAGCACCACCTACCTTTATTTTGTGTTGCTTGACGAATTTTCAGTGCTTGCTTAGAAACCGATACCGAGGTAGCCGCCAGCAGTCAATCCGTCGACGTCGATACCGTCTTTTTTACCACCCGTAACATGGTAGCGAGCATCTACGCCGGCGTAGAAATCCTTCCAAAAGCGATACTCCGCACCGCCGCCGAATACCACACCGGGAATAAAGAATGAAGCAGATTCGCCAGGTGGACTGATGATGTGCATGCCAAAACCGGCTGGAATCAACCAGGGTCTGAATCGAGAACCTTCCATGAATTTGATTTTGGGTGAAGCGTAGATCGACAATTGGCTGACCGTTACGCTATGAGGATTTGTTGCTCCACCTACGAGTTGGGTAGGCATATTGGCCAGTGCATTGCCTTGCACATGCGAGCTGAATTGTTTGTACTCAAGCATAAATTCGGCAAGGACTTGCGTTCTGGGTACCATACCCCAGGTATTTTTAGTTAAATTCCAATCAAAGCCGGCACCGAAATACCAGGCGTTTTTATCGGGGCGATCTTGAGCGCCGGCAGGAACGACGTCGCTATGAAATACTAAGCCGTCACGATGTTGCGAGCTATGGGCGAAACCGCCGCGGAAAAATACCATGTTGGCTTTACTGCCTTCTTGTTCCATTTCGCCGGATGGTTTATGAGCAGTTTGCGGTACTGTTTCGCGTGCGGCTTCTTTTTGCTGAATAACTTCGACTTGTTGTGTGACTTGTGTGGATTGCGTTCTGAGTTTTTCCAATTCGTTATGCATTGATTGCATATTGCTTTGCATCATCTGCATGCCTTTCTGCATTTCCAGTAATCGTGTTTCCAATTCTTTGATTCTCTGTGCCGCAGCGTCTTGAGCCTGTGCTTGCGGTGCAATAGTGATACTTAAGACAATCAGAGCGGCTCGCAAGGCAGAGCTAGCCGGTTCAAAAAATTTCATCATTTATATATCCTTTCGTTTTTAATGAATTGAGTGCTTCGATCCGATGATTGCACGATTGTAGATATTTCAAATTCACTTAATGAGATTATGTAATAACTGTTATTTTTCGGATCGAGGTGCAAGTTTATAAGCAGGCTTGTTAATTATTTGTAAATAAGGAATTTAAGGAGGAATTGATTACGCAAGCGACCTGTTGCGTTAGATGGTGTTCGGAAATTCACCTATCTGATGGGATAGGTGCCATTTGCCGTTACGCTATGTGCAAGATAAATTTATCTTGTTCTATGAATATTCAGAGTTCTCTAAGATGGGATATTTTCTCAAGATAAATGTATGTCGCTATAGTGAAGATCCGGATGGGTTGTTTTTCCCAATAGCGCCACCTGTATAGCGGTGACACCACCGATGCCGTCCTGGTCGTAGTACAAAATACCGGTGGTGGAATTGTAAACAAGTCTGTCGTCGGCATCCGTGGCAGTTATTGCGCCAGCGGCAGATAAAAATTGATTGGAATTTAACGAACCGGCAGCCGATCCTAGTCCACTAAATATGGATAAGCTGAACACCAGCTTGTCGGTATTTAATTGAAAATCGGTAATGGTATCGCGATTACTTGAGCTATTCGGTGCGTAGGAAAAAATAAACTGATCCGCTCCCCCGCCGCCAGTAAGCGTATCGTTGCCGTTGTTTCCTCTAAAACTATCATTATAAGCTGTGCCGATCAGTGTGTTAGCGCCATTGTTGCCGGTGATTGAAATTCCGTTAACGATATTGGTGGCATTA
>DJMI01000054.1 GCA_002435335.1 Nitrosomonas sp. UBA6494 | reverse complement strand
ATGAGGATGAAGACGAAGAGTAATGATTCTCTGTCTTCAGATATAAAACAGTTAGTTGTTTTTATTAGCCCGCCAATGGCGGGCTTTTTGTTACACCAGGGTTTTTTATGCTGAATCATTTTCCCAAATCAGGTATTGCTTATCCACATAGAACCAGAGATTACTTTATCGCGGGATTCACCTTTTTTTGTGTGGCTGTCAGTTTGGTGATAGACGGCCATGCAAGCCTTGAAATGCAAAATACATTGGGTGTTATTGCATGGATTTTTTTGTTTGGTTTATTAATCGGAGAAAATCGAGAAGTGCGGATGCAAGTGATTGTTGCCGTTGCATTTGCAACGGCCGGCGAGCATTTTGCGTCTATTTATATGGGTGGATATACTTATCGCTTTGAAAATGTGCCGCTGTATGTGCCGCCGGGGCATGGCATGGTTTATTTGACAGCGGTTGCGCTTGCACGCTCAGGATTCTTTTTGATGAATGCGCGTAAGTTGGCTATATTTGTCATTGTGACGGGTGGATTGTGGTCGCTATGGGGTATCAGCGGAATTCCTGAGCAAGGAGATCAAGTCGGGGCATTTTTGTTTTGTATTTTCGTAGTGTGTTTGTTTAAAGGAAGATCACCGATGGTCTATTTAGGTGCTTTCTTTATTTGCACCTGGTTGGAAATTATCGGAACCGCGGCAGGAACATGGAAATGGGCAACAATAGAGCCTGTTTTTAATTGGACCCAAGGAAATCCTCCCAGTGGTGTGGCTGCTTGGTATTGTTTGGTTGATGCCGTAGCACTTGGATTTGCACCAAAAATTCTTAATGGTTTGCAAAAAATGAATAGCTGGTATAAAACATCGCTGATTAAATAAATTACCGGATCATGAATTAGGTTTAATTGGTTTTTATAATTTAAACGATTTGAGAAGGAAAGTTCTGTGACTGTCATTCGTTTGCTTGATGGATCTGAACGTATTTTTGAACAACCTATTTCGGTGCTGGATGTTGCTGCTTCGATCGGCCCAGGATTGGCGCGTGCAGCCATTGCGGGAAAAGTTAATGGAAAATTGGTGGATGTTAACTGTCCCATTGAGTGCGATAGTGAGTTGTCGATTATCACCGAGAAAGACGCGGAAGGCTTGGAAATTATTCGACATTCATGCGCACATTTACTTGCGCATGCCGTGAAAGAGTTGTTTCCAGATGCGCAGGTAACGATCGGACCGGTAATTGAAGATGGATTTTATTATGATTTTTCTTATAAGCGGCCATTTACCCCGGAAGATTTGGTTGCTATAGAAAATCGTATGCTTGAAATTAGCAAACGCGATATCAAAATTGAACGAAAAGTACTGGATCGTGCCGAGGCAATTAATTTTTTTAAGCAACAGGGAGAAAATTATAAAGCCCAAATTATCGAGTCCATACCTGGTGATGAAGATTTGTCATTGTATACCCAGGGAAACTTCACTGATTTGTGTCGGGGACCACATGTGCCCGCAACTTCAAGAATTAAAGTATTTAAATTGATGAAAGTGGCTGGAGCGTATTGGCGAGGCGACTCCAGTAATGAAATGCTACAACGCATTTACGGTACGGCTTGGATTAATAAAGACGATCAAAAAGCTTACTTGCACCGTTTAGAAGAAGCAGAGAAGCGCGATCACCGTAGACTTGGCAAGCAACTTAATTTGTTTCATACGCAAGATGAAGCACCTGGCATGGTATTTTGGCATCCCAAAGGATGGATATTGTGGCAGCAGATCGAACAATATATGCGTAATTTGCTGAGTAAAAATGGTTATCAAGAAATTCGCACGCCGCAAGTACTCGACAAAGAACTATGGATTCGCTCCGGTCATTGGGAAAATTTTCGTGAGAACATGTTTACAACGCAGTCTGATGAACGGGATTTTGCGATTAAACCGATGAATTGCCCAGGACATGTGCAAATTTTTAATCAAGGTTTGCGGAGCTATAGAGAATTGCCGATAAGGTTTGCTGAATTCGGCTCGTGTCATCGCAATGAAGCTTCAGGTGCATTGCATGGCATTATGCGAGTTCGAGCTTTTACGCAAGATGATGCGCACATATTTTGTACCGAAGAACAAATTCAAGGCGAAGTAGTCAAGTTCATCGATTTGCTAAAGATCGTTTATGCTGATTTTGGCTTTACAGATTTATTAGTTAAATTATCGACGCGACCACAAAAACGAGTTGGTTCCGATGAACAATGGGATAAAGCTGAAGCGGCGCTCGAAGCGGCGTTAATTGAGGCTAAATTGGCTTGGGAGGTACAACCGGGTGAAGGTGCATTTTATGGACCAAAAATTGAGTTTTCATTAAAAGATAGCATCGGTCGGGTATGGCAGTGCGGCACGTTGCAACTGGATTTTTCTATGCCGGATCGTTTGGAAGCCGAATATGTTGCCGAAGACAATTCGCGACAGATTCCGGTTATGTTGCATCGAGCAATTTTAGGTTCGATGGAGCGTTTCATCGGCATTTTGATTGAAAATTATGCAGGTGCGTTACCTTTATGGCTGTCTCCTGAACAAGTTGTGGTTTTGAATATTTCTCGCACTCAGATTGAATATGCAGAAAAAATTGCTGCTCAATTGATGGATTCGGGTATTCGTGCGTCCTTAGACTTGAGAAATGAGAAAATTAACTATAAAATTCGCGAACATAGTTTGCAAAAAATACCTTATCAAATCATTGTTGGCGATGAAGAGGTGCGGACTGATACGATTTCTGTCCGTAGTCGTGCTGGCGAAAGCCTTGGTCAAATGACATTTCAGGCTTTATTGAGTCGATTGCAAGAAGAAATTTCTTTAAAGCATTAGTAATTTTAGATTAACTTTTTTGGAGGATTTACCATAGCTCAGGAAAAAACGGTGCGCATCAATGAAGAGATTGATGTGCCAGAAGTACGATTAATAGGTGTAAATGGAGAGCAGGTTGGAATTGTGAGGCTTGCAGAAGCTAATGCACTGGCAGAAGAAGCCGGAGTAGATTTAGTCGAGATTGCACCGACAGCACAACCGCCTGTATGCCGATTAATGGATTATGGTAAATATCGCTATCAGGAAAGTAAAAAAAAGCACGACGCAAAACTGAAACAAAAGCAAGTTCAGATTAAAGAAATTAAATTCAGACCGAACACAGATGAAGGTGATTACAATATCAAATTGAGAAATCTGATTAATTTTCTGAATGAAGGGGATAAGGTTAAGGTAACATTGCGCTTCCGTGGACGAGAAATGGCGCATCAAGAATTCGGAATGCGTTTGTTGGAGCGTGTCAAAAATGATCTTGAAGCTGTGGCGATGGTAGAGCAATTTCCAAAAATGGAAGGACGCCAGATGGTGATGGTACTGTCTCCGAAAAAAAAGGACGCCAAGACCGAGAAAAATAAAAATGCCGTAGAGAATTCTTCGGTGGTATTGTAATCATACTATTGTAAGAAAATGCAGGATTTTAATAAGAAGTGATTTCCAGGTTATCGAAGCTTTTCAATTCTGAAAACACCTGGTTTCATATTAAAACGAGGAGTATTTATGCCTAAAATGAAAACTAAAAGCGGAGCGGCCAAGCGCTTTAGAATTAGAGCAAGCGGTAGCATTAAACGCTCGCAAGCTTTTAAACGCCATATCTTAACCAAGAAAACAACCAAAAATAAACGTCAATTGCGTGGAACTGCAGGCGTTCATGCAACAAATCAAGCATCCATCCATGCGATGATGCCGTACGCCTAAGGAGAATAATCATGCCAAGAGTAAAACGTGGTGTAACGGCTCATGCGCGACATAAGAAAATTTTAAATCTAGCTAAAGGCTATCGTGGGCGGCGTAAAAATGTCTACCGCATAGCTAAAGAAGCGGTTATGAAAGCCGGGCAATATGCGTATCGCGATCGCCGGCAACGTAAAAGACAATTTCGTGCTTTATGGATCGCTCGCATAAATGCAGCAGCGCGTGAATGTGGTTTGTCGTATAGTGTGTTTATGAACGGCTTGAAGAAAGCAAGTATTGAAGTGGATAGGAAGGTGCTTGCAGATTTGGCTGTTTTCGATAAAGCGGCTTTTGAAAAGATTGCACAGCAAGCAAAAGCGAGTTTGGCAACATAATTATTCGAAGTAACTAAAAGATTGGGAGGACGGGTAGCACCTGAGCCTCCCTTTTTCTTGGTATTTATAGGCTGGGATTTGCCATACATTCAATACAATCGATATGAAGAATCTGGAAGAAATTATTGCCGAAGCAACCGGATTGATGGGTAGCACCGACGATCTCAATGAGTTGGAAAATGTCAAAGCACGTTATTTGGGAAAGAACGGAGTGTTGACGGAGTTATTGAAAGGTCTGGGCAAAGTACCGGCTGAGCAGCGCCCTGCCATGGGAAGCCGTATTAACGATGCTAAAAGTATCGTGGAAACAACGCTACGGAATCGTCGGTTGGCGATACAGAAAAAAGGATTGGATGCAAAATTAGCCGAAGAAGCGCTTGATATTACTTTGCCCGGGAGAGGGAACGGTGCCGGCGGTTTGCATCCGGTGACGCTCACCATGCAGCGTATTGAAGCGTTATTTCATTCGATTGGATTTAGCGTGGCATCCGGTCCTGAAATTGAAACGGATTTTTATAATTTTACGGCACTGAATATCCCTGAGAATCATCCTGCCAGAGCCATGCATGATACGTTCTATGTTGATAACGGTAACTTGTTGCGTACACATACATCTCCGGTGCAAATCCATTATATGCAAAATAACAAGCCGCCGATCAAGGTAATTGCTCCAGGGCGTGTTTATCGATGCGATTCGGATATAACGCATACTCCGATGTTTCATCAAGTAGAGGGGTTATGGATTGATGAAAATGCCAATTTTTCTGCGCTGAAAGGGATTTTGGCTAATTTTATGGCGAATTTCTTCGAGCGAGATGATCTACCGGTTCGATTTCGTCCTTCGTTTTTCCCTTTCACAGAACCTTCCGCCGAAATGGACATAGGTTGTGTAATGTGTGATGGGAAAGGTTGCCGAGTATGCAGCCATACTGGGTGGCTTGAAGTGCTGGGATGCGGGATGGTTCATCCTAACGTGTTAAAGCATGTGGCCATCGATAGCGAACAATATACCGGATTTGCCTTTGGATTGGGTGTGGAGCGACTGTCGATGTTGAGATATGGCGTTCGCGATTTAAGATTGTTTTTTGAGAACGACTTAAGATTCTTGAAACAATTCAATTAATTCACTTATGTTTTTTCTTGTTAATTGCAATGATTTGTCATGAAATTTTCTGAGAACTGGTTACGTAGCTTTGTCAATCCACCGCTTAATAGTGAAGAGTTAGCGCATGTATTGACTATGGCGGGTATTGAGGTTGACAGCATTGAATCGGTAGCGGCAATGTTTGAAAAAGTCGTTGTCGCAGAGGTGGTTTCGGTAGAGAAGCATCCTGCGGCGGAGCGTTTGAGCGTTTGTTTGGTTAAAACTAGCGCTACCGACAATAATTTGTTGCAAATTGTTTGCGGTGCTCCCAATGTCAGCGTTGGCGTAAAAGTACCTTGTGCGCTAGTCGGCGCTAATTTGCCTGGTTTTGCTATCAAACAAGCGAAGCTGAGAGGTTTGGATTCTTTCGGCATGCTATGTTCAGCTAAAGAATTAGGAATTGGCGATGCTGCGGACGGTCTTTTGCTGCTTCCTCATGATGCGCCGGTGGGTGAGGATTTTCGCAGCTATTACGCATTGGATGATCGGATTTTTACCTTGAGTTTAACGCCCAATCGTGCCGATTGCCTTGGGCTATGGGGCATTGCGCGTGAGGTTGCTGCGATTACAGCAACCCATCGGAAAATATCAGCGGTGGATCCGGTGGCAAAGGTTATTAACGAAACAATGCCGGTCAAGGTAATTGCTGCGGATGCTTGCCCTCTCTATTGTGGGCGTATTATCCGCGATGTTGATCTTTCCGTGCCAACGCCGCTGTGGATGCTGCAACGATTGGAGCGTAGCGGTATTCGATCGATTAATCCGATTGTTGATATTACCAACTATGTGCTGTTGGAAACTGGTCAGCCTATGCATGCATTTGATTTGGCAAAGATCGATGGTGGAATAAATGTACGGTACGCTTCTTCTAATGAGCAATTAACCGTACTGAACGGTAACCAAATCGATTTAAATACTCAGATGTTGATAATAGCTGATAACAGTAATCCCCTTGCACTGGCCGGTATAATGGGTGGTATGGAAAGTGGGGTTACCCTGGAAACTGTCGATATATTTCTTGAAAGTGCTTTTTTTGATCCGCGTGTAATTAGCGGAAAATCTTTTCAACTGGGATTTAATTCCGATTCGGCTTATCGATTTGAGCGGGGCGTCGATTTTGCTACGACAAAATGCGTGCTTGAACGAGCAACGCAGTTGATTGGAGCTATTTGTGGCGGTAAAGCGGGACCGATTACTGAAATAAAAAATGAATTACCGCAGCGTATTCCTGTAACGGTACGCATCGCTCGTGTCAAACGAGTTCTAGGAATTGAGATCGATCAACAAACTATCAGTGAATATTTTAAACGTTTAGGATTTGATTATACGTTGAAGGGGGGCGCATTTAGTGTGTTTCCGCCAAGTTATCGTTTTGATCTTGCCATTGAAGAGGATTTCATAGAAGAAATAGCGCGACTCTACGGCTATGATCGAATTCCGATTCATTATCCGCGTGCCGATATGGTGATGTTGGCAACAGCCGAAACCAAGAGCGATGTGATAGATATTAAAAAATCGATGGTGGCGCGGGATTATCAGGAAGTCGTGAATTATGCTTTCGTTGATGCGGAATGGGAGCTTGATCTCGCCAATAATACGACACCTATCGCATTAAAGAATCCGATAGCCAGTCAAATGAACGTGATGCGAAGTACACTCATAGGCGGATTGATTTCCAATTTGCAATTTAATCTGAACCGGAAACAGACTCGTGTGCGCCTATTTGAATTAGGCTATTGCTTTATACGCGACAAGGATCATGATTGCCGCCAGATTGAAAAAATGGCGGGACTTTGTTATGGGGATGTTTTATCAGAGCAATGGGGAGCAACCGCACGAACTGTTGATTTTTTTGATGTAAAAGCAGATGTCGAGGTATTGTTCGGTAAAAATGCCGTGTATTTTGAGAAATTTGATCATCCTGCATTACATCCGGGTAAATCTGCACAAATTAGTATTGCTGATAAAGCAATCGGTTGGATAGGGGAGTTGCATCCTAATTGGCAAAAAAAATATGATTTGCCTAAAAATGTAATGTTGTTTGAGTTGGAACTGACTGGGTTGTTGAATAAAACAGTACCGATAGCAAAAGAAATTTCCAAATTCCAAGCGGTGCGGCGCGATATCGCGGTTATTGTTGACAATGATATTAGCGTATACTCGCTGCTGGCTTGCTTGCTAGCGGCAAAGCCACCCATTGTGTCAGAGATATCATTATTTGATATTTATCGCGGTAAGGGTATGGAAAATAACAAAAAAAGCCTTGCATTCCGCTGTCTGTTACAGGATACTGAAAAAACCTTAACTGATGAAGAAGTCGATTGTGCTGTGACAAGTTTGGTAGATATTTTAAGTGATAAATTTGGTGCTGTACTGCGGACTTGATGCGGATATGGTATAAATACTCATAGGTATCAGTTGGTTGGGTAACTTATCGAAGGAAAATATTTCCGAAAAAGGCGATAATAAGGCAAAAAGATACAGTTGATGCATGATATATCGGCTTTGTCGAGATGTTTCAGCGTTATTGCGGTTATACGGATAGCCTATCGGTAGCGTTAAGTGCGCTTTCTAGCAGCTTCTAATGACTAGAAATGCATAAATATACGTGAAGTAAGGCACGATTGTCCGGCAGTTAACAGTGTTTTTTTTAGTATGGTAATGTGTTAATCAGTTTTCTGGATGTGACTGTGTTGCGGCATTAGTGCAAAAAGTGAATTGAGAGCTGTTAATAACTAAATGGAGTAAAGGATGGCGTTAACAAAAGCTGAATTAGCGGATTTATTGTTTGAAAATGTGGGTCTTAATAAGCGCGAAGCTAAAGACATGGTTGAATCGTTTTATGAAGAAATACGAATTGCTTTGCAAAATGGTGAAGGTGTAAAGCTTTCAGGCTTCGGTAATTTTCAATTGCGCGCAAAACCGCAGCGGCCAGGAAGAAACCCAAAAACGGGCGAAGAAATCCCAATTACTGCGCGCCGTGTAGTTACATTTCATGCCAGCCAAAAGCTAAAAACTTTGGTTGAGAAGAATTATCATGGAAAACAAACGAATAAATAATACGCAACAACCCATTCCAACCAAGAGGTATTTTACAATTGGAGAAGTGGGACAGCTATGTGGTGTTAAGCCGCATGTGTTGCGATATTGGGAACAAGAGTTTTCTCAATTAAAACCCGTGAAGCGGAGGGGAAACCGCCGCTACTATCAGCTTCAAGAAATTGAATTGATTCGGCAAATAAGAGAATTGCTCTATGATCGTGGCTTTACCATTAATGGTGCTAGAAATCATCTTGAGCACGAGCAATATGAGAATAGCACCTCATTCCCGCATCAAGAAAGTCCGGTTTTGTTAATGGAAAGATCGGATTTAAATCGTATCCGGCACGAAATTAAAAACATAGTGTTGCAATTGCGTTCATAAGAATCTTGTCTCAATCGATCCTCAAGCTTAAAAATGCATTGTATTTGCTATAATTCATTGTTCGGGGCGTAGCGCAGCCTGGTAGCGTACTTGCATGGGGTGCAAGTGGTCGGAGGTTCAAATCCTCTCGCCCCGACCAACTTGGACAATAAATATCTTTTGATATGATTAAAAACGAGTATTGTGTGCTGAACTGTTCGTTTAGCTGTTTAATGAGGTTTGTGAACTTTTAAAGATGCGCATATTACTCAGTAACGACGACGGTTATTTTGCGCCAGGACTTGCCTGTCTTGCATCAGTACTTTCCGAAATTGCAGAAATTATTGTGGTTGCTCCCGAGAGAGATCGAAGTGGATCCAGTAATTCACTTACTTTAGATCGCCCTTTAAGCTTGCATAAATCGCATAACGGTTTTTATTATGTCAATGGAACGCCGACAGACTGTGTTCATTTGGCAGTGACAGGAATGCTGGACACGATGCCGGACATGATCATTTCCGGTATTAACAAAGGTGCGAATATGGGCGATGACACGATTTATTCTGGCACTGTTGCAGCTGCAACAGAAGGTTTTTTGTTAGGTATTCCTTCGTTTGCTGTTTCTTTGGTTAATCTATCGCAAGGAAACTATAAGACCGCGGCACGCGTTGCTTTTGATATGGTACAGCGTTTCAAGGCGCAACATCTTTCTGGGGCGGTTTTGTTAAATATCAATGTGCCAGATATTGATTATGATCTGCTTGAGGGTATCGAAGTGACTCGACTGGGACGACGCCATAAAGCTGAACCGGTCATCAAATCCAGCAGTCCTCGGGGAGAAACCGTTTATTGGGTCGGTGCAGCCGGTCCGGCACAAGATTCTGGGCAAGGTACGGATTTTTATGCTGTTGAGCATAACCGAGTATCCGTTACACCATTGCAGATCGATTTGACTCGATATGATCAACAAGATCTCATTAAAACCTGGCTTAGGAACTAGTTGGATATGCTATTCAGGTGAATTGCTACGAAATAGGTACTGATTGATGAGTGTCCGACATTCTGGCATTGGTATGACTTCGCAACGGACGCGTCTGCGCATGATAGAGCGCTTGCGTGCGCAAGGAATTGCTGACGAGGTCGTTCTAACCATAATGGGAGCAGTGCCGCGGCATATCTTTGTCGAAGAGGCATTGGCTAGTAGAGCCTATGAAGATGTTGCTTTGCCTATTAATTACGGGCAAACGATTTCTAATCCCTGGGTTGTTGCACGTATGAGCGAGCTATTGCGAGCCAATGCAAGTTTAACTAAAGTGTTGGAAATCGGTACCGGTTGTGGTTATCAAACTGCAATACTGGCGCAAATCGCAAAAAAAGTTTATTCCATTGAACGTATCGGGCCGTTACTGACGCGCACTCGTATTCGTCTGCAAGAATTACAAATCCGAAATATACATTTAAAACATGCAGATGGTATGCTTGGTTTGGCGGAGGCAGGACCGTTTGATGGTATTATAATAACGGCAGTAACTGCACATGTTCCGACACCGTTATTGGAGCAATTGGAAGTTGGCGGAAGAATGGTTCTTCCTAAAGGGACACAAAAGCAGAATTTGTGTGTCATTGAGCGAACAGCGCAAGGTTATGTAGAAACTGTACTAGAAGAGGTTAATTTTGTTCCTTTGCTAGCAGGGGTTGTAAAAAAATAGTATTGCAGGAAATATTAAAATGACAAATTATGCTGTTTACAATAAGACCCTCAGATGCATGTTCAAAGACATTATTTCCATAGTAGCCGACACAAAGTTGACGCATGCGAGAAGGCGTAGTGCATGCTTGATTAATGAGCAGTTTAAAAGCAAGTCAGCATTGCTATCAGCGCATTCTATTATGTTGTATGCAATGTGTGCGGTATTAATCGGCTGCAGCACCACGCAACCACCTGTTCCCGTAGTTGATAGAGTAAAAAATGCGACACCCGAGTCCAGTAAAACTTACGAAGCCAATTCGTTAAGCAATCAGGTTTATACGGTACAAAAAGGGGATACGCTATACGGGATTGCACTCAACCATGGAATTGATTACAAAAAGCTGGTTGAATGGAACAATATTCGCGATCCGAATTCGATCAGACCCGGGCAAAAAATAAACCTTTTTTTACCGACGACGGTGGAAAATGATGGGAAGCCGACTTTGTATTCATTACCGCAGCAACCGATTACAACTACAATAGAAACTGAATCTCAGTCGCTGGATTCGTTACCGCTTGTTTCGCCAGCAGCCACTTCAAACGATACTGCATCTGGCGATAACGTGAAAACCGGACCGAAAGCAATAAAATTGCCTTTCTCCGAACAGAATACGTCACGGATGCAGCAATCCGCAAATTCGTCGCCTGCTGCAATACAACCGGTACCTGCGATAGCTACTAACGAAAAAGCAAAAATAGAGGAGGCATCGCAGTTTGAGTCGAATAAAGCCGATCAGGCCGGTAATCAATCGGTTTCAGACTGGATATGGCCGACTGATGGAAGGGTTATATCGACTTTTTCAAAAAATTCAAAAGGTGTAAAAATATCAGGCCATGCAGGCCAAGCAGTTTTAGCTTCAGCGTCGGGGGTTGTCGTTTATAGCGGTAACGGATTGCGTGGTTACGGAAATTTAATCATTATAAAACATGATGATACCTTCCTGAGTGCTTATGCGCATAATAACAAACTGCTAGTAAAGGAAGGCGAAGCAGTTACCAAGGGACAGAAAATCGCTGAAATGGGTAATACCGACAGCGATGCAGTGCAATTGCATTTCGAAATCCGCAAAAACAGTAAACCAGTCGATCCACTCGAATATTTGCCCCATCAATCGTAGCATTGCTCTAAGCTTCATTTAACGCCGGACGATAATCCAGGTTTCGTTGACGGTGATACGGCGTGTGCTCGCACTAATAAGATGGAAAATCAGATGATCGATAAAAATGCTAAAACTGATTTAAAGTCAATGAGAGTTTTTATATTAACCCGGCAATTTCTCGAACTGCGGTTTCAACATAACCAGAACCAATATATTCCAGTTCCAAGTGAAAGTTTTTGCGAATGCGATTGTCGGCGTAATAGATAATATAATATTGCTTCCGCTTGAGTTAAACGCAGCAGATCACCATTGATTGGTTCAGTTTCTTCGCTCCAAAATGCTTAGCGTGTTTCAATTTAGGCTAATCCATCATTAGCGAAGTGACATTGCCAAAATAGATTCGCAATTGATCGAGTATGGCAAATTTATGTGTGTCGATCGTCCCAGTAAATAATGTTGCAATGAGAAGCGCACTTTGCGCGGGCCAAAGTATCCTATCCGTAGCTACCAACAAAAATGGCGATCGTATTCGTTACTGGCGGTAATGCCAAGCCGAATAATTCAGCAAGAATGACGCGATGTTTTGTAAGCTCCCAATCCAGCCAC
>DJMI01000018.1 GCA_002435335.1 Nitrosomonas sp. UBA6494 | reverse complement strand
CGATAATTGCGTTAAAAATTTGTGCAAAATACTCATTTACTCTATGTAAACTGCGCTTTTTCACAAATTTTTGTCTTATTCTCGCGCCGCTCATGACGCCGTGCAAAGGTCTCATTTTATATTGAATGCTGTTAATAACTGACCTTTCAGCAGCTTGATTAATTTGGTTTCTTCAGTAGTGATACCTTCGGGTGCTTTTAATTCACGATTTGCATACAAGAGCCCGATCGTTTTGTTATTAGTGACTAAAGGGAGAATCATAAAGCTTTGTACTTTCGGGAATAATTCTTTATGCCAAGATGGGATAATTCTACCAATTTTTGGAATATGTGCATCAGAAATCAGTAAATCTGCATTCTTTTTAAGTGATAGATGAAATAAGTCATTTGATTCCATTGTGGGAACATTGATTTCTTTTTGATATTTAAAGCTATTTGATCCGAGAACGCTTCTTGCGCGAAAACAATTCATTTTCGAATCCCTTAAGCACAGAGCAATAAAATTAAATCCTAAACTATTGTAATAAATTTCAAGAATCAGCATGATTAAGTTTTCGAGCTTGTAATTGCCGGATCCTAAGACTTCGGTTACATCTTGAATACCTGTCAGGAGTAATGAACGGGCATTATAGGGTTTGCCGCTCGGATAACGCTCAATAATTTGTACATCACTATTTTCTTCATCGCTGACGATCAAATCTTCGATCAAGCTTTCTTCGGCTGAAATATTAAATTCAGCATGCGTGGCATCCGTTGCGATTTTTTTATTACGATCAGAATCAAGCAAATTGGTATTAATTAATAAAGTTCGTGTTTCAGTCGATGCGTCGCTGATGAGCTGATCGAGTCGCATCCTATCCAAGTTAAGTGCCTTACCGAAACGTTCAAGCAATTTATTTTTTAATTCGTCTATTGAATTGTTATCGTTGCTTAAAATTAAAGGAATCGCTTTAGCGCTAAATTCTGCCGCTTGTTGTTGCCATTCCTGTTTGTTTTTTGCCGTACTTAAATTGCCAGCCGGGCGATTTTTAATCGATTGGATAATGCTAAGCGGAATATTCCATTTTTCTAAGATTGTTTCTGTCAATGAGTCAATATTAAAACCAAGAACTTGCATTGAAGCTTGCGTCGGCGTATGGGTGCCTTGCTCAATCAGCGCAATAAAATTTTGGTAAAGATCATGCCGATAAGCTGCCAATAGTAAGCGACCCAGGTTCTTGAATAAGGCGGCGATTGCAATTTCTTCCGCATCTTTATATATGCTGATTTTGACTAATTCCCGACTGATCATGCTTGCAGCCAAGGCTTGCATCAGTTCGTTACGAACCTGTTCCGCATTTTTTTCCGGCATGCCATCTACGAGAAGCATTGCTAAAGCACACGTTTGCACCGAGTTAAATCCCAGCAAAAAAATGGCTTTAGTAATACTGGTATTCGATTTATTCGGAGTATTGCGATAAGCTACCGAATTGGATAATCGCAGAATTTTTTGTGTTAACGAAACATCCGACAATACGAAAAAAGCTAATTGCTGAATTGATTCGTCATCGGAAGAAGATAATTGCACAATTCGCGAGATAGAACTGCCAAGAGCAGGGAGATCCGGATCGCTCGAAAACGTTTCGAGTAAACTTTCTTTTATCGTTTCAGAGTCTTCTTTGTTAATCAATTAGAATCCAACGGCGTGTAAAGAATTTACGATAAAATTTGATTGCACAATAAGCTTTATTCTTTTTTGCAGAAAATAGTTATAGTTAGAATAAAAATTTAAAATGCTCATTTTTACGTATGATATTAGCGGAACATATACGAATTAATTGATATTAATTAATGTATGCCATGTTTGGTAAAGTAATTCTGGTGATATTCTTCTGCTTGATAAAATTTCGCGGTTGGCAAAATTTGCGTAACAATTGGGGTTTTCCATAATCCACTTGCTTGTAGCTTATTTTTCGATTCCTCAGCTATTATGGCTTGCTCTTCAGTGTAATAAAAAATGACCGAGCGATACTGCGTGCCAATATCGGGGCCTTGTCGATCCTTGGTGGTAGGGTTATGGCATCGCCAAAAATGATGCAATAGCGCCTCCGTGTTAATTACGGCGGGATCGTATTCAATCAGAACGACTTCGATGTGACCGGTAGTACCAGTACAAACGTCTTCGTAGGTAGGATTGTCGGTATGTCCGCCGCTGTAACCGCAGCGTACATTGATTACACCGTTAATAAGGCGAAAGGTTGCTTCCACACCCCAGAAACAACCGGCGCCAAAGATTATTTTTTGATGCGGCATGAGTCAATATATTAACGTTCGTTCCGCACTTTCTCCAGCAAAGCATTTAATGTGTCGATAGTGCCTTGTGGGGTGCTGCTCATGCCTCCACTGGTCAAATACTTTCCATCGATTATTAATGCTGGAACGCCGTTGAGTTGTAATTGACGTGCCATTTGGGTTGCACGCGCAACCTGATTTTGTACCGAGAAGGAATTGAAAGTATTTTCGAATTTTTTGCGATCAACGCCTTGTTTTTCAATCCAATCGAATAAAACAGGCTCTTGATGTAAGTCGATTTTGTCGCGATGGATGGCATCGTAAATCGAATCGTGCAAAATGGCGGTTTTTCCCATTGCCTCAATAGTATAAAAGATTTTTGCCGCTACTATCCAACTGGCGCGCAAATTTGCCGGTACATACCGAAAATTAACATCGTCGGGTAAGTTTTCCAGCCAGGTTTTGAGGTGTGGGTGCAAACTGTAACAGTGCGGACAACCGTACCAAAAAAACTCCAATACTTCGATTTTGCTGGCATCTTCCGTGGGTTGTGGATTGTCCAATTTTTTATAATGTTTACCTTCAACAATTTCCGCATGTGCATTGGGAAGAGCAATTAAACAAGCGCAAACCAAAATGAGTGATGTTAGGAAATATTGTTTTAGTTTCATGCTGGCACCTTAATGAAGTTTCGAAGATAATAGTGGTACATCATTGTATTTTAACGATTTGTGTTTCTATGCCGTTTTCTCGTAATGATGCACCGATTTTGTCACTATCCGTTTTACTGTTGAATGGCCCGATACGTACGCGATAAAGCATACCTTTATCGGCCAAATCGATCGGCTGAATCGATGCAACTATACCAAGTAACGCAAGTTGTGCTTTTATATTTTCGGCATCACTACCACGTCTAAAAGCGCCTACTTGAAGAAAAATTTTCTCTTTGGGTAAGCTCGGAACGGCAGCTTGAGGCGCTATTGCTTGTTGCAATTGAGGCTGCGGTTGCTGTTGGAGTGTTTGCGATTTAGGAGTTATCGGTATAGGTTGTGGTTGCACCTTCGCAGTTTCAATCATTGGGGCTATGTGAGGGCGCGGTGGAGTCGGTTGCGTAGTGATTTCCACAGGCTTGCTAGTGACTTCCTGGGGCGCGGTAAGAGTCGGTATCGATTTAGATTGTTCTTCAATGCGGCGTGTTGAATAATCAATCTCAGGTTCTTCGATGCCGGGTAAAATTTTATAAAAATCGAATTTCGATTTTTCTTCAACCAGTTTCGGCGATTGTTCCGGTAGATCAGGTTTTATCGGTTGCTGCACCACTTCAGGAGTCGGTTGTACTTGATTCTTTTCTACGTTGACCGGTTTTTTTTCATTGGCTACAAAAGGATTTTGGGCGAAATTTAGATAAAACCAAATTCCAATAGCGCTTGCGAGGCCGAGTGAATATCCTACGAAACCGCCAAAAAAAGCCGATCCTTTTTTTTCAGGCTTGGATGCGGGTGGCTTTCGGGTTTTATAATCTCGACTCATAATTATCTTTCCGGATTTCTCTGGTTTTCCTACATTTTATCAGGTGCGCTTACACCGAGTAACTTCAATCCATTTTTAAGAACTTGTTGTATGGAAGCTATCAAAGCTAACCGTGCGTGTTGTATGGGAATCTCAGGAACAAGAAATCGCGTTGAATTATAATAGCTATGAAATTCTCCGGCCAATTCTCGGAGGTAAAAAGCAATAATATGCGGTGAAAATTCCTTCGCAGCCATTTCCACGGTATCAGGAAAATCAATCAGTTTTTGCAGCAAACTCAATTCGGTTTGACTCGACAGTGCCGTCAAATCAGCCTGAGCCAGTTTCATCACTTCATCAAAATCACCGTCCCATTGCGCCAGTACGCTGCAAACCCTGGCATGTGCGTATTGCACATAATAAACCGGGTTTTCGTTACTTTGCGATTTGGCCAAATCCAAATCGAAATCCAAGTGCTGATCGCTTTTACGCATTACATAAAAAAAACGTGCCGCGTCTTTGCCGACTTCTTCGCGTAATTCGCGCAGTGTCACAAACTCACCGGATCGCGTTGACATCGGCGCTTTTTTGCCATCGCGATAAAGAACGGCAAATTGCACCAATGCGATTTGCAATTTCTCGGCATTGAGACCAAGTGCCTTTAGCGCTCCTTTGACGCGCGGAATATAGCCGTGATGATCCGCTCCCCATATATTGATGACTTGATCGAAACCGCGTTCGAATTTATTCAAATGATAGGCAATATCCGATGCAAAGTAAGTAAATTGCCCGTTTTCCCGCTGTACCACACGGTCTTTTTCATCGCCGAAATCGGTGGAACGAAACCAAGTTGCGCCGTCTTGTTGATATAAATAATGTTTGCTTTGTAACAATTCAACCACGCGCGCAACCGATCCACCGTCGTATAACGATTGCTCAGAAAACCAAACGTCAAATTCGACACCGAATTCCATCAAATCGTTGCGGCAATCACCCAGTTGCTCGGTGAGCGCAAAATTGTGAATATAGGCGTAATCTTCACCGAGTATCTTTTTGGCATTAACAATTAATTTATCCAGAGATTCATCGGTATCAATAGCCGTTTCTCGAGCACTATCCGGTAAATCTTTCAGCAATAATTCTGCCCGATGCACATAGCGCTGCGCATGCGCTTCATGAATCAATTGCGCCATTGTTTTTACGTACTCGCCTTGGTAAGCAATTTTTGGAAACGGAATATCGATACCGTTCAATGACAAATAACGCAGCCAAGTCGATAGCGTCAAAATATCCATCTGTCTTCCCGCGTCGTTGACATAAAATTCACGCGACACGTCAAATCCGGCGGCAGTCAATACATTGGCCAAGCTTGCACCGAAAGCAGCACCACGACCATGACCTACGTGCAATGGCCCGGTTGGATTGGCGGATACGAATTCGACTTGAATTTTTTGATTCTTTCCAAATTCACTGTTGCCGTAGTTTTCTTTGCATTGCAGCACATAGTGTAAATATTGTTGCTTGGCGGTATTTTTAAGAAACAAATTAATAAATCCGGCACCGGCAATTTCGGTTCTTTCCAAATAAGGGGAGGGCGGCAAAGCGGCGATTAACGCTTGTGCAATCTCGCGTGGGTTTTTATGCAACGGTTTTGCCAGTTGCATGGCCAGGTTGCACGAATAATCGCCGTGGTTCACTTGTTTGGTTCTGGTCAACTCAATTCGAATTGGTGTATCGGTTGGTGCAACTGCACGTGCCGCTTGTTCGAAAAGTTCACTGAAATGCGTTTTAAAATTTGGATAAGCCAATGATGTCATATAGAAATAAGAATTTGTATAGTCTTAAGCAAAGCGGAAAGCAATCAAAGTTGCGTTTGCTGGATGATCAATAGTCGGTATTTTATCAGTGTGCGGTATTCAAACTAAAGATTGCTGACGATGTGTCTCAAAAAGGCAAATACCCGCACTGACAGCGACATTCAAGCTTTCTATGCTGCCTTGCATCGGAATGCGAACCAATTGATCGCATGACTCGCGCGTTAAGCGCCGCATGCCTTTCTCTTCAGAACCAAACACCCAAGCAACCGAGCCGGTGATCGGAAAATGCGTCAAATCAAATTCGGCGTCCTCCGCGGTACCGTAAATCCAGATATTTTGTTCCTTTAGCTTTTCCAAAGTGCGAGCTAAATTGGTNNAATGCATCGGCCACGCGCAAACAAGCTCCGAGATTATGAGGATCTTGAATGCCATCCAATATCAACAATCGTGCAGGCACCGTTAATGATGAGAGCAAATCATCGAGATCGGCATGTTGCTGAAGATTGTCGACGCTAGCAATGACGCCCTGATGCCGGTCAGTGTGGGCATAGTTGGTAAGTTTTGCATTTTCACAAACTTGCAAACGAAGCTTTTTGCTTTCTGCCAACTTGATTAATTCTTGGGTACGATGATCGGAACGTGTGCGATCAAGCAGAATCTCTTTGATGCTATCAGGATTTTGGCGGATGCGACTGATGACGGCATGGAAGCCGATTATGAAACGAGTGTTCGACACAAATTATGCTATATCAATTATTGAAAGTAGTTAAAATACATTAACATAGAAAATTATTCTAATGTAGTTAATTAGGTTT
>DJMI01000028.1 GCA_002435335.1 Nitrosomonas sp. UBA6494 | reverse complement strand
TTAAAACCCGTTACGCCCGATTACAAACTGTCCTTTCCGCTGGATTTTGGCGCACACGACGATTTCCGCATCGAATGGTGGTACATCACCGGTTGGCTGGAAACGGCGGATAAGAAACCGCTCGGATTTCAGGTTACTTTTTTCCGTTACGCAACCGATCTGAACCACGACAATCCGAGCCGTTTCGCCGCGAAATATCTGATCATCGGCCACTTGGCGCTATCCGATCCGGCAACGGGCAAAATCATGCATACGGAAAGAACGGTGCGCGAAGGCTTCGATCTCGCCTACGCCAAACCGGGCGATACCGATGTGAAGCTCGACGACTGGACATTGGCACGACAATCGGATGGCAGGTATGTCGTCGATATGCGCGACGACGATTTCGGCTTGCAATTTACCTTGCAGCCGACGCAAAAGCCGATGCTGCAAGACCAAAATGGTTTCTCGCGCAAAGGCCCGAAACCCGAACAAGCCAGTTATTACTACAGTGAACCGCATTTGCAAGTCAGCGGCACGGTGTTTCGCAACGGCAAACCCGTTGCCGTTACTGGCCGCGCATGGCTGGATCACGAATGGTCGACCGCGTACCTCGATCCGGATGCCGACGGTTGGGATTGGGTCGGCGCCAACCTGGACGACGGTTCAGCATTGATGGCGTTCCAAATCCGCGCCAAGCAAGGCGGTAAAGTCTGGGCTTACGCGGCACTGCGCGATGCGTCCGGCAACATGACGCTGTTCGATCCCGATGAAGTCGAATTCATGCCGGTTCGCACCTGGCAATCGCCGCATACCGAAGCGGTGTATCCGGTCGAGATGCGTGTGCGCACCGGCGATATCGAATGGCACTTGACGCCGTTGCTCGACGATCAGGAATTGGATGCGCGACAATCGACCGCCACTGTATATTGGGAAGGCGCGGTGGCGTTGACCAAAAACCGGCAACCTGCCGGGCACGGCTATCTGGAATTGACTGGGTATACCAAACCGCTGGCGCTATAAATCACTGCCAATCGATGTTCGGTATGCTATGCTTGCGCGCAGTTAATCCGTCGAATCCATGCATGCAAAAAACCGATCATTCCCCTATTGCCGATCATTATGATGTTGCCATCATCGGCGGTGGTCCGGTGGGTATGGCACTGTCGCTGGCATTGAATGATACCGGCATCCGATGTTTGCTGCTGGAAGCGCGCGGCGTACCGGAAAAAGACGAAGACCCGCGCCCACTGGCGTTGTCGCATGGCAGCCAACTGATTCTGAATCGTTTGGGCGCTTGGCAGCGTTTGACCAGCAACACCCCGATCACCGAAATTCATATATCCAATCGCAGCAGCCTTGGCCAAACACTGCTGACGCCGCAAGACGCAGGCGTCCTGGCACTGGGTTATGTCGTTAACTATCATGATTTGTTTTGCTCGATCCATGCGCAATTGCTTGGCAGTACGGCGGATTATCTCGCCGGCGCAACGGTCACCCAACTCGAAACCGACTCGCATGGCGGCACCGTTACTTTTGATTATCAAGGCAACACCCAGCAAGTCAGCGCAAAACTGCTGGTGCTGGCCGACGGCGGTAAATTGGCCAAGCAATTGCAAGGAATCGAATACCATGAGCACGATTACCAGCAATGGGCTGTGGTTGCGAATATCAAAGCCGAGCAACGGCAAACCGGGGTTGCATACGAGCGTTTTACCCCGGACGGACCGGTGGCGCTACTTCCTAATCTCGACGATTTCGCGTTAGTGTGGACCGTGTCACCCATTGAGGCCAAAACGATTACCGCACTGGATGAATCGACGTTTTTGGCGCGCCTGCATCAGCATTTCGGCGACCGGTTAGGGAAATTTATCGGCGCCGGTAAACGCTCGGCATTTCCGTTGCAGCTCAAATATGCGGTGTCGTCGGCGCAGCGAGTGGCATTGATCGGTAATGCAGCGCAAACACTACACCCGGTCGCGGGACAGGGTTTCAATCTGGGCTTGCGCGACGCATTCGAATTGGCGCAAGAAGTCATCGCCGCACAACGCCAAGGTCGCGCCATCGGCATGCCCCACATGTTGGAAAAATACCAACAAAAAAGGCGACTCGACAGTAGTGCTGTCAGGATATTTACCGACTCGCTGATCAAGCTGTTTTCCAATGACAATCCATTACTGAAACACGCCTGCGGCCTCGGTTTGATTGCATTGGATAGCACTCCGCCTCTGAAACGTTTTGTTGCACGGCGCATGATTTTTGGCGCTAGAGGATAAATCGCCCTTCCCCGAGTCACGTAACAAAAGCTATAATTAACCCCTATGAAATGTGTGGAATAAGGCCGAATCACCACCGGAATTGATTCCGTTTGATTTTAGAGATGTCCTTTAAAGTACCACTCCAACAAAAACTCAGTAACCGCATCGCACGTAATAACACTAATATCCAATATCTTTCATGCAGATTGGTTCTCATGTTTTAAAAAACAAATTGATCGTTGCGCCGATGGCTGGTGTCACTGACCGTCCGTTCCGCCAATTGTGCAAAACAATGGGAGCCGGTATGGCGGTATCCGAAATGGTGTCGAGCAATTCGTTGTTGTGGGGCTCGGAAAAAACGCAGCGGCGCGCCAATCACGATGGTGAAGTTTCACCGATTTCGGTGCAAATCGCCGGTGCCGACCCGAAAATGCTTGCCACAGCGGCACAATACAATGCCGAGCAAGGTGCGCAAATCATCGATATCAACATGGGTTGTCCGGCAAAGAAAATCTGCAATGTGATGGCTGGTTCCGCGTTGTTGCAAAATGAAAAACTGGTCGGTCAAATTCTCGATGCGGTCGTCAAATCGGTCGATGTGCCGGTTACGCTCAAAATTCGTACCGGTTGGGACAAAGAACATAAAAATGCACTGTCGGTCGCGCATATCGCCGAGAACGCCGGTATCCAGGCGTTGGCCATTCACGGACGCACTCGCGCTTGTGGTTATACCGGCATAGCGGAATACGATACCATCGCTGCCGTAAAAGCAGCGGTCAAAATTCCCGTGATCGCCAACGGCGACATCACCACCCCTGAAAAAGCGAAACAGGTTCTTGATTATACTCATGCCGACGCCATCATGATCGGACGTGCCGCACAAGGCAGACCGTGGATTTTCCGGGAAATCGATCATTATCTGGCCACCGGAAAACATCTCGAAGCACCCGAGGTATCGGAAATACATCGCGTATTGATCAATCATCTGCATGATTTGTATCAATTCTACGGTGAGTATTCGGGTGTTCGCATCGCACGCAAACACATTTCCTGGTATACCAAAGGATTAACCGGATCCGCCGCCTTCCGCCATGCGATGAATCAATTACAAACCAGCGATCAGCAGCTTGTGGAAACCAACTATTTTTTTACCAAACTGGCTGAACAAAACCAAAGATTGAGTTATATCGACGAAGGGAGTGATTAGTTCATGAATGTGGTCAAGGAAAATGAAATTGCAGCTTGTATTCGCAAAGCAATCAGCGGTTACCTCAACGATTTGGATGGTGAAAAGCCGGGGCATATCTACGATATGGTAATAGCAAGCGTGGAAAAACCCTTGATCGAGGTTGCGATACAGTATACCAACGGCAATCAAACACAAGCGGCGGAGTTACTTGGCATCAACCGCAACACCTTACGTCAGAAATTAAAACACTATCAAATTAAATGTTAATAAAACAGGCACTCATCAGTGTTTCCGACAAAACCGGAATACTCGATCTAGCACAAAAATTAGTTCATCGCGGCATTGCCATTCTATCGACCGGCGGCACAGCCAAACTATTACGAG
Source organism: Nitrosomonas sp. UBA6494 (assembly GCA_002435335.1). Taxonomy (GTDB): domain Bacteria; phylum Pseudomonadota; class Gammaproteobacteria; order Burkholderiales; family Nitrosomonadaceae; genus Nitrosomonas. The sequence continues at coordinate 17,364 of DJMI01000028.1, read as the reverse complement.
ATGCCGGTATTGCAGTCACCGAAGTCAGCGATTACACGGGATTTCCGGAAATGCTGGACGGACGCGTCAAAACATTGCACCCGAAAATTCACGCCGGAATCCTGGCGCGCGACGATCTGACCGAACACCAGCAAGCGATGCAACAATCCGCGACCCCGAATATCGAACTGGTCATCGTCAATTTATATCCTTTCAAACAAACGATCGCAAAACACGACTGCTCGCTGGAAGACGCTATCGAAAATATCGATATCGGCGGACCCACCATGGTACGCGCAGCAGCCAAAAATTACCGTAAAGTCACTGTCGTTACCGATCCTGCAGATTATGATTTGTTGATACGGGAATTAAACCAAAACAACGGTTCAACGCTTTTGGATACGCGCTTTGTGCTGGCAAAGAAAGCATTCACACATACAGCTTGTTATGACAGCGCGATCAGCAATTATTTGACTGCACTGGATCAGAACAATCAGCGCCGTGACTTTCCCGATGCATTGAATCTGAATTTCAACATTGTGCAACACCTGCGCTACGGCGAGAATCCGCACCAAAATGCGGCATTTTATCGCGATGAAACGCCTACGCCCGGCAGTCTCGCCAATTACCGGCAATTGCAAGGCAAGGAATTATCGTTCAATAACATCGCTGACACCGATGCAGCGTGGGAATGCGTCAAAACCTTCGATCGCCCGGCTTGCGTGATCATCAAACACGCCAATCCGTGCGGCATCGCCGTCGCCGAAGATACTTTGAATGCCTATCGGCTTGCCTTTGCCACCGACCCTACTTCGGCTTTCGGCGGCATCATCGCGTTTAACCGCAGTATCGACCAAGCAACAGCCGAGGATATTCTTAAGCAATTCGTTGAAGTCGTTATTGCGCCAGAAATTACCGTGCAAGCACAGCAAGTGTTCGCGCAAAAAAACAATATCCGCGTTTTAGTTGTACCGTTGCAAGCCGGCGCGCACGCTTACGATCTGAAACGCGTCGGTGGCGGCTTATTGGTACAAACGCCCGATACCAAAAACATTAGTGCAGCAGATCTTACCGTTGTCACGCAGGCAAAACCGTCACCGCAGCAATTGGATGATCTGTTATTTGCATGGCGCGCGGCTAAATTCGTCAAATCGAATGCCATTGTTTTCTGTCGCAACGGTCAAACCGTCGGCATTGGCGCCGGACAAATGAGCCGTGTAGACAGCGCGCGTATTGCATCGATCAAAGCGCAGCAGGCTGGTCTGGTATTGGCTGGCTCGGTCGTCGCATCGGATGCGTTCTTCCCGTTCCGGGATGGCTTGGATGTGGTCGTGCAAGCCGGCGCTACGGCAGTCATTCAACCGGGCGGCAGCATTCGCGACAATGAGGTGATCGCTGCAGCCGATGAGCAAGGCATTGCGATGGTATTCACCGGTATACGCCACTTCCGGCATTGAACGCATCATGAAATTACTGGTTATTGGCGGCGGCGGCAGAGAACATGCATTGGCTTGGAAATTAAGCCGGTCACCCAGAGTACAAAAGGTTTACGTCGCACCCGGCAATGCCGGCACCGCACTGGAGTCCGGACTTGAGAATCTAGCGCTCACAGCGATTCCCGAGCTGATCGAATTCGCGCAAAAAGAACACATCGCTATCACCGTGGTAGGCCCGGAAATTCCGCTTGCTGCAGGTATCGTCGATGCTTTCCAGGATGCTGGCTTAAAAATATTTGGCCCCATCCGGAAAGCAGCACAACTCGAAACATCTAAAATTTTCGCCAAGAATTTCATGCAACGGCACCGTATCCCGACAGCGGCCTACGCCAGTTTCACTGATCCCTCGCAAGCACATGCTTATATCGATCAGCACGGCGCTCCATTGGTGATCAAAGCGGACGGACTTGCCGCCGGAAAAGGTGTCGTTGTCGCACAAACCATTGAACAAGCGCATGATGCAATCAATGCCATGCTGGTTGAAAAAAATCTGGGCGGCGCCGGGAACGAAATCGTCATTGAGGAATACCTGCCGGGCATCGAAGTCAGCTTCATCGTGATGTCAGACGGCGAGCATGTCGTACCGCTGGCCACCAGCCAAGACCATAAACGATTGCAGGATGGCGACTTGGGTCCCAACACCGGTGGTATGGGAGCATATTCGCCGGTTCCTTTTGTCTCGCCCAGCTTGCATGCACAAATCATGCGTAACATCATTGACCCTGTCATACAAGGACTCAAGGAAGAAGGCATTCGCTATACCGGTTTTCTTTACGCCGGGTTGATGATAACGGCGGACGATCAAGCAAAAGTTTTAGAATTCAATTGCCGCATGGGTGATCCTGAAACAGAACCGATCATGCTGCGTCTGAAAACCGATTTGTTAACGTTAATCGAACATGCGATCAACGGCACACTGGATAAAGCCGAGATCGAATGGGATCATCGCGCCGCTTTAGGCGTAGTTATGGCTGCACAAGGTTATCCGGAAAATCCCGGGAAAGGGGATGTCATAAACGGTTTGACGGAACTTATGGCAGAGCAAGAACACAGAGATGAATTTCATATTTTTCACGCGGGTTCGTCTATCGGTGAAGACGGCAAATCCATTGTCACCTCAGGGGGGCGGGTTTTGTGTGTCACCGCGTTGGGAGAAAATGTCAAAATGGCACAGCAAACCGCCTACCGGCTAATGGATAAAATTCACTTTGAAGGTTATCAGGCACGCCATGACATCGGGCACCAAGGGATTCATTATCAAAGAAAGAAATGATCGCCGCAGCGATTTCTTAGCTAATGTAATTAAACAGCGACAAACCCGTAACCTTGATGTACGCTTGCTGAGCAGCCTGGAGATAAAGATCTTGGCGCTGCAAATCCGAAGTTGCTTTTGCAAAATCCACGTCTTGCAGTTGCGACAACTTCTGTTGATATTGGATATTCTGATCACTGCCGACACTTTCCAATGCATCGATTTCTTGCAGTCTGGCTCCTATCGACGCTTGCGTAGTCAGGATGTTTTCCATGCTGTTGCTTAAATTCTGCAGCACGGTATTTAGGCTGTTGGTCAGCCTGGTACCACCTGGCTGGCCGCTGGATGGCGTTTCAAGCGCAGTAATCAGATCTTCTATGGTATTAAAAATGCTTTTATTGCTGCTCGGAGAAACGGTAAAGCTATCGCCATTTTCCGGTTGACCCTTGATACTCAATTGCATTCCGTCGAAACTGATCACATCATTCTCGACATACGGATTTCCAGTTGAGATCGAAGCTCCTGTCGTCACATCGACGATATCGTACGTTGTAACGCCTGCCGCCACGGTAAAATTAATCTGATAATAATCACCGGTCAGGCTGGATGGTGTTACGACCGATCCGACGTCAATGATACCTGTACCCAAATTCGATGCATTGGCCGCGGTAGTAAATACGCCATTGCCATCTTTTATGCGTTCAAAAATATCGACCCCGGAATCACTGATCGCAATTTGCCGAGCCGGACCGACCTGATTGAGCCGCTGTCCTTGATCTCCCGCAAATTGCACCGTCAATCCCGTTTGTGTAAACGGCTTGGTGTTGGATTGATAACCCGAGAACAAATATTGCCCCTTTTCATCCGTAGTATTGGCCAGACTAACCAACGATTCCAAATGACTGCGCAACTCTGTCGCCAGTATCCTGCGATCGGTATCGGTCAGCGAGGCATTTCCGGCATAGACTGTGGAACTTTGGACGCTCTGCAACACATCCGTTATTTTTCTCAATACATTTTCTTCTTGACTCAACGATGAATTCGCATGATTGCGATTGATCGCATATTGATCGTTCAATGAAGCCGATTGCGAAATACTCAAAATTTGAGCTGCCGAAATAGGATCATCAGAGGGCGTAAGAATACTTTTTCCCGTTGACAGTTGCATCTGCGTTTTCATTAATTGCTCTTGCTGCTGCAACATTAACTTTGTACCTGTTTCGTAAATTGTGCCTGTACTAACCCGCATCGTTAACTCCTTTTACTCTAACCATTCGATCAGCTGAAACGCAGCACCGAATCAAACAGCGTATTGCTCATTTCAATGATCTTGCTTGCAGCTTGATAGGTTTGTTGGAAGCGCAACAAATTAGCAGCTTCCTCATCCAAGTTCACGCCAGAAACCGATTGGATCGACTTGACGGTCTGATCGTACAAATTGGCCTGCGCTCTACTGGTAACATCCAATTCACGAGTCCTGTTGCCGATCAAACTGACCAATTGTCCATAGGAAGATTGATACGATGCAGTGCCGTTATCCAATGTATTAGTTGTTTGTAATACACCTAGCGCCAGTATGTTGCGATTATCGCCGACACCGCTGTCATTGGGCGTCACCGTAAACACATCCCCTCCCGCCGGATTTCCGCTTATTTGAAAAGTAAAACCGTTGAAACTGATATCCGCACCTGGTGTGTAGAGTTGATTCGTGGCAGGCAAGCCTGTGCCGGTGCCAGTCACATCATAGTAACCGTTATACGGCGATTGAAAAGTGATCGTCAGTGGCTGTTGAAGATTGGCATCCAATGGTAGCGGACTTACCGTTCCCGCACTGATCTTACCGGTACCGACATTGGTTGCAGCAGCATCCGTGCGATTAGGTGCAGCCGCAGCAATTTTGGCGGTATCTTTGATTAGCACTTCGATATCTTTAGCGCCATTTATCGTCGGTTGAATGATAAAACGCTCGTTGGCCGACATCGTTACAGGAGTCACTGTTACGCCATCAAGGGTCAACGGCGCTAGTGCGCTTGAAACTGATTCGTTGTCCGACAATCGCAACAGAGTATAGTTTGTGCCATCGTATGAGAATTCGTAATCGCTCGTTGTCAATGCGCTGAAATCGCTAATGTCAGCCGTAATACTCGATAAAGGATTATTGGTTGTTACCGAAATTATTTTAGGTGAAGCCACATTAAAAAATTCTTCACCCATATCACCGTTCAGATCCATACCTAACTGATGCTGGTCATTAAACGTTTGCGCCAATACCATAGCGATCCTTCCGATCGAATTTTGCGCTTCCCCCAGCGTTTCACTTCGGAAAGCCAGAATTCCTCCTAATATTCCGCCTGTTATCTGACCCTCAGGAAGCCGAATCACACTTGAGCCGTTCAATAAATTAACCGTCAAATCTTCCGGATTTTCGATCGATTCTCCTGCCTGCAATTGCAATACCTGCCCACCAATGACCAATGCTTGACCATTACCCACATACACGTTCATCGAACCGTCACTTTGTATGATTGTATCGGTGTTAATCAAACCATTTAACTGTGTAATCAATGCATCGCGCTGATCCAGCATGTCATTTGCCGATTGACCGCCTGCGGCGCCTTCCGCCCATATGATTTGTTTATTAATCTCCGAAATCTGCTCGGCAATGGTATTGATTTGCGTCACTGCACTTTTTATTTGCGTATTGATACCTTCCCGGATTTGAGTAAATTGCTCATCCATACTATGCAAGCGCGCCACAAGAGCTTCGGCGTTACTTAACATTGATTGCCGCGATGGAATAACGGACGGATTGGTTGCGACATCTTGTATCGCGCTGAATAAATTTTGCAATGTCGGTGACAACCCCGAGGTCGCTTCGGCAAACATGTCGTCTAATTGCTTTGTTGCCGTATAGTAGGTATCCAACGATTGACTTTGCGTTTGCACTTGCAGCGATTGACTCACGAGAAATTGGCTGTAGACGCGCTCGACGGTGGTGGATTGAACACCTTGACCGATAAATCCGGAACCGCTCGATTGTGGCAAATTAGTACTCAAAATAACCTTTTGCCGATTAAAGCCGGGGGTATCTGCATTACTGATATTGTGGCTGGTCGTAAGCAGTTGATTTTGAGCCGTTAATAAACCACTCACACCAATATTAAGAATACTATTTCCCATGACCTATTGATAAATTCAATATTAATTAATGAATGCTTTATCGGCAAAAATTACAATGATTGAAGGGGAGTAACCACATTAAATAAATTCACGATTTTGCAAAGAATCGCTTTTCATAATACGCAACAGTTTCTCGGCATACATTGGATCGGTTGCATACCCTGCGCGCTGCAAGCCAAATGCGAAAGTTGTAGGTTCAGAAGCATTTACCACTTTGGCATAACGTGGATTGTCCGACAGCAATTTAGCGTAATCACTAAATCCTTCCTCATAAGAACTGTAAGCACGGAATTTTTCAACCACTTTTTGTGGAGCGCCATTGATAAACTCAGTTGTAACCGCCTCCACTACATCGCCCTTCCAATTTGCACCGGCTTTGATTCCAAAAAGATTATGACTTGGGCTGTTATCGGCACGGCGAATCTCATGCTTCCCCCAACCGCTTTCCAATGCCGCCTGAGCCAGCATGAATTGCGCCGGAATACCGACCGCTTGCGATACAGCCTTAGCATGCGGCAATAATTTATCGATAAAATCCATAGTATGATTGGACATTTTTTTCGACACCGCATCCATCGGCGTCATTCCGGTAACTTCTTCGGTCAGTTTGCTTGCCTCACCAATCGGTATCACGCTCTTCAACGTATTCTGCACACCCTGCCATAACTGTTCCGCCTTATCGTTGGGGTGCCCGTCTCGTGGAACCGCGATTGAGCCTGTAACGTTCAGAGCCGCCAAGCCGGTCTGAGGCTGCTCGACATTGGATTGATTGGCGCGAGACAATTGCTGGATCATGATCTCGGCAATGCCTATACCTTTCGACGACAAATGCTGAGTCAATTGTTGATCATACATTTGCGTATAAAATTGCGTTTGCTGGCTATCGAAAATCCCATCTTTGGGTGTCGCCTCGCGCATACTTTTCAGCATCATATTGAGGAATAACGCTTCAAACTGCTGCGCCGCTTTGCGTAATGCTTCGTCTGGATCTTTTTTAGCCAATACGTGCAAATGATCCAGACTCTTGCTGTCTATCGCCAGCTTGCTAGAAATATCCGGTGAAATGACCATAGGTTTTAATCCATTGATTAAATGATTTCGAGTTCTGCCCGCAGCGAACCGGCGGCTTTCAAAGCTTGCAAGATGGAAAGCAGATCTTGCGTCGTGGCGCCGATCGCGGTTAATGCCTTAACAACCTCTCCCAAATCGGCTCCAGTCGGCAATAACATTAAATTCCCTTCATCCGTACGGATTTCCACCTGAGAACGCTGCGTCACAACGGTTTCGCCACGCTGAGCAAACGGTCCCGGCTGACTGATGACCGGCTCGGTATTGATGATGATCGACAAATTGCCGTGCGCTACCGCACTGGTTTCAAGTGTCACCGATTGATTCATCACCACCGATCCGGTGCGCGAATTGACGATCACTTTTGCCGGTCCTTTTGCCGGCATAATATCCAAGCTCTCAATCTGTGAAATAAACATCACGCGCTGACTGGTATCCGCAGGCGCTTTTATCTGCACCACGCGCCCGTCTACCGCAGCAGCAGAAGCAGGATAAAGTTTGTTGATCGCCTCAACCATCCGATTGACCGTCGTAAAATCGGTCGAATTCAACTCCAGGTTGATATAATCCCCTTGCCCGACCGATGTCGGAATCTCGCGTTCGACAATTCCGCCGCCGCTGATCCTACCTACGCTTAAATGATTAACCTGAACGCTGCTCCCCCCTGCGGCGGCCCCGATACCCCCGACTAACAAGTTACCTTGCGCCATTGCATAAACTTGATTGTCTGCTCCTTTCAGCGGTGTCATCAGCAACGTCCCACCCCGCAAACTTTTGGCATTACCCATAGATGACACGGTAACATCGATTTGTTGGCCCGGTTTGGCAAACGGCGGCATGGTCGCTGTGACCATCACCGCAGCCACATTACGCAACTGTAAATTGGTGCCCGGCGGTAAGTTAATACCCATTTGTCCCAGCATGCTGATGATACTTTGTACGGTAAACGGTGTCTGGACAGTCATATCACCGCTTCCGTCCAAGCCCACCACCAGACCGTAGCCGATCAATTGATTGTTCCTGACTCCCTGAATGGAAGCCAAATCTCTTATGCGCTCGGCACTGCTTATTTCAGCCAGCAAAACACCGATTACCCAAAAAAAGCAAGCAACGATCTTTTGTTTCTTTTTCATATCAACTGTCTTCTCATTTGTATCAATGCATCAGAAAGGACTTACCGTCAGGAAGAAACGTGACAACCAACCCATGGTTTGGGCTTCGTCGATATAACCGGTACCGCGATATTCGATTCGTGCATCGGCAATCTGCGTTGAAGAAATGGTATTACCCAGGATATGCACCGGATTCACAACACCGGAAAGCCTTATGTACTCATGCCCTTGATTGATTCCGATTTGTTTCTCGCCGCTCACGACCAAATTTCCGTTCGGCAGCGCTTCGATTACAGTTACCGTAATGGTTCCTTTAAAATCATTCTTGCTCGAGCTTTCCCCGCTACCCTCAAAGGAATTGTTGGCTTTGGCTTCCATCGTCGCATGTTTTGTTAACAGCTTTAACGGCACGCCCAATAAGCTCGGCACCGAAAAGTCGATACTGCCGGATCGGTCTATATTGCTGCCGGAACTCTTGCTGGCATTTGTTTTTTCATTCAAAGTGACAATGATCGTGTCACCGATATTTCTGGCACGCCGGTCTTCAAATAACGGTGTGTAACGAACACCGCCCGTGGCAAGATTTACTGCCTGAAGGATTCCCCCGTTAGGCTGGGTAACGGCGAGGCTCGGTTGATACGGCCGCAACGTATTTGGCTGATGCGTTACGGTTGGCGGCGCGGCACAGCCGGATATCAGCATAGCCAACACCCATCCCAAGCAAGATAGTTTTAATCGCCTAACAGCTATTTCCATCACATGACTCCAATAAAACGGATCGGTTAGAGCTGTCCTAATTTTTGCAGCATTTGGTCCGATGTTTCGATGGACTTGGAATTCATTTCATAGGCACGTTGGGTTTGGATCATGTTCACCAATTCCTCCACCACATTTACATTCGAGGTTTCGACAAAATTCTGCTCCAACAATCCCAATCCATTGGTACCCGGTGCATTCTGCTGCGGGGCGCCACTGGAGGCGGTTTCCATATATAAATTCTCACCCATTTTTTGCAATCCGCCCGGATTCACAAAACTGGCCAACTGAATATTGCCGATTTGGATCGGTGCGGTAGTACCCGGTACACTGGCAGACACCGTTCCATCACGGGCAATGGTAATACCCGTCGCATTTGGTGGAACGACTATTCCGGGTTGCACTGGATAACCGCTGGAAGTCACCAATTGCCCATTCAAATCCGATTGAAAAGCACCGTCACGAGTATAAGATGTTGTGCCGTCAGGCATTAAAACCATAAAGAAACCCACGCCACGAATAGCCACATCGCGCTGGTTATCGGTATGCTGAAGACCGCCCTGCGTAAAGACGTTCTCGGTTGAAACCGGCTTGACACCGGTACCCAATTGTAAACCGGAAGGCAGTTGCGTTTGCTGCGAAGATTGTGCGCCCGGTTGACGCAAGGTTTGATACTGCAAATCCTCGAATACCGCACGAGCGCGCTTAAAACCATTGGTACTGACGTTCGCCAAGTTATTGGCGATCACATCCATTTTAGTCTGCTGCGCATCCAGGCCTGTTTTGGAAATCCATAATGAACGTATCATAACTACTCACCTCACAAAATTATCTGTTTAAACTCTCAGCACCATGATCTGACTGGCTTGCTGCGCATTTTTCTCGGCGTTTTCCATCATCTTCATTTGCATGTCGAATTGACGGGCCAGCGCGATCATGCTGACCATTTCATGCACCACATTCACATTGCTGCCTTCCAAGGTGCCGTCAATCAACCTGACCCTCGCATCCACCTCGGCCGGCTTACCGTCTTTTAGGCGAAACAAACCGTCGATTCCTTTGACAAGATCAGCTTCGGGTGGATTTACCAGCTTTATCCTTCCAATTTGAGCCACGGTATTGGGTTGCGGAGTAATCGTAACCGCAGAAACGGTACCATCCACCCCTATAGTTATGCGAGTTTCGGGAGGAACTGCGATAATGCCGTTCTCACCTTTCACTTTATGCCCGTTCTGGGTCAGCAAAATGCCATTCGGGCCGACTTGCAAACCGCCATTGCGGGTATAGGCCTCTTCACCGTTGTCGAGCTGCACGGTAATCCACCCCGGCCCTTTGATAGCCACATCCAAATCGCGCCCTGTCGCTTGCAGCGTCCCGGTCTCAAAATTGGCGCCTACCGTGGTGTCAACAACAAACGCACGCGTGGCCGCACCGTCCCCGTAAAGAGGAACAGCACGAAACGCATTGTTTTCGGCGCGATAGCCCGTTGTTGCAATATTGGCTAGGTTATGCGCGACCGTTGCTTGCTGATTCAACGTGTGATTCGCCCCGGTCATCGAGGTATAAATTAATCGATCCATTTCTTTCGTAACCGATTTGAATTAAAAAAATAATACAGCACGCCCAAAAACCGTTTAAATTTGAGTAATCGTTTGAATCAATTGATCCTGTGTTTCTATTTGCTTGGCGCTTGCTTGATACATACGCTGTGCTTGAATCATTTTGACCAACTCGGCGGTCAAATCCACATTCGAATCTTCAATGGCATTGGATTGCAGCACACCCAAATTTCCGGTGTGCGGCGCACCAACTAAAGGTTCTCCGGAAGCAGGACTTTCCGCCCAGTGACCGTCACCGATTGGTATCAATCCTTGCGGATTGACAAAATTCGCCAAAACGATTTGTCCGAGCACTTTGGATTGACCACTGCTGTAGTTTCCAAGAATCATGCCATCTCCATTAATCGAAAAACCCGACATCCGACCGGATGTATAGCCGTCCTGCGTTAACGCATTGATGCCGAAGTCTGAGCCGTATTGCGTTGCCGCTGTTAGGTCAAGACTAACGGTTTGCGGTGTCAACGCACCCAGTGCAGGGTCGAGTAAGCTGAAATCAATGGAAACTGAAAATGGCACTGCTGGACTTGTCAATACACCGTTACCATCGAACGTCATCGTTTGCGAAGCGCTACCATCCAAAGTAATACCGATCGGCGCTCCCGTTGTCGTATCCACGACACCGTCTACAGTCGCATAAACATTCCAAGTATTTGCTGCAGCTGGTGATTTCTGAAAGAAAACAGACATCACATGAGAATTACCCAAACTATCGACAACGGTTCCGGAAGTCGTGCTGTGATAGGTTTTAGGATCAGTGGCGTTAAAAGTCGTCGATATGGCCGTTTCACGACTATCCAGATTAAACCCCATATCGAACTCGGTAGTCGCTTTAGGCGCCAAATCCGAGGTACTGAATTTCAATTTGCCGGGCTCGTCGCTCGCTACGATATCGCCATCCTCATCTGCCAGAAATCCGGTTAAATTCGCACCCGAGGCATCAACGATATAACCGGAATCATCAACGTGAAATTGGCCATTACGGCTGTAACTGATGGTGCCGTTATCGTTCATGCGGAAAAAACCTTGCCCGTTGATCGCAACATCTAAAGGATTGCTTGTCGGCGTGATATTTCCTTGACCAAATTGCTGTGCTATCGACGATATCTTCGCACCGATACCGATCGTCGCGCTATCGCTTCCCTCCATGGAGTTGGCGAAAATATCGGAAAATTGCGCCAATGATTGCTTAAATCCTGCGGTATTCGCATTGGCAATGTTATTACCTATCACGTCCAAATTGGTTGATGCCGCATTCAGTCCACTTAATCCGTGTTGAAAACTCATACTAAACCCCTCTTAAAATACTTGTTTAACATCGGCCAAACTGACCAATCCCAACTTATCGCCCATGTCCAGCAATGTTTTATCGTCCTGTTGAGCCACGCTCCTGACTTGCCCAAGAGAAAACTGTTCCACCTTAATATCATTACCGCCTTGTGTCGCACTGACGGCAAAAGTGTATTCTCCGATCGCCGCCTGCGAGCCGGTATCCGTTTTTCCATCCCAGGGAATATTACTGAAGCCTGACGGCTTAGGACCGAGTTCCATTTGACGAATTGGAATTCCGGCGCTGTCGAATATGGTCACTTTCAACTGATCAACCGGTTGCGTTAAATCAATGCCGACGCTGGCGCTTTCTCCATTCAGTGTCAGCGATCTTCCAGGCACAAAAACCGAGTGCCCGATCAGCCCCATTGCTTCTACCGCACGCGTATCTTCGGTGCTGGAAGCCAATTGCTGCAAGGTCGTATTCAGTTTCTCAATCCCGGTAACGGTACTGATTTGCGCCATTTGGCTGGTCATTTCCGCATTATCGAGCGGCTTCAGCGGATCCTGGTTTTTTACCTGCGCCACTAAAAGTTTTAAAAAGCGATCCTGCTGATCTTCGGCTTTTATTTTCTTGTTAGTATTGATATTGGTAGCCGTTGACGATGCAGTGGTTTGAATATCGGCTGACTGAACTGAACTCATGGTGCGCTCCTTTATTGACCGATCGAGAGTGTTTTTTGCAATAGCGACTTGGTGGTATTCATCATGTCGACACTGTTTTGATATGAGCGAGATGCCGACATCATATTGACCATTTCATCAACCACATTGACGTTCGGCATCGTGACATAACCATTTTTATCCGCAAACGGATGTTTAGGCTCATACAGTTGCCTCATCGGCGTCGCATCGTGCACAATGCCGGCAACTTTGACGCCACTGGCACCGTTCGTATCGGAATTCAATGTACTGAAAACCACCTGGCGCCCCCGATACGGCTCGCCTGTCGAACTGGTCACGCTATCGGCATTGGAAAGATTACTGGCCACTACGTTCAAGCGCTGCGATTGGGCGGACATAGCCGAGCTTGCAATACCGAACACATTGAATAAAGACATTGATTATCTCTCCTGTAAAGCTGATACTAAGTTTCTGAATTCATTGTTAAGAAATGTAATGCTGGCATCGTATTTGATTGCGTTGTCAGCAAATCGCGTACGCTCCATATCCATGTCGACCGTATTACCATCCGCACTGGGTTGTAACGGTACACGGTACTGGATGTTGTCGCCGAACAGACCCGGCGTAGCGGAATTAATGTGCATTGTGGATGTCACATTAAGCTTAATATTGCTTACATTGCCACTTGGCGTTAAAGCAAGCTTGTCATAGAGCACGCTGGCAAAATCAATATCTTTTGCCTTAAAATTTGGCGTATCGGCATTAGCAACATTGCTTGACAGCAATTCTTGCCTTGCTACACGGACACTTAAGGCTTGATGGTGATAATTTAATTCTTTATCGAGTTTGTTAATCATGTTCTCGCCTCATAAATTTTGAGCTTCGATCATTTATTAGCATTTAGCATGCCAGCAATGATAAACGCAGCGATTATTCGTCCAATCCACGATAAAGATAAGAAATAGGCGCTATCTCTGAAGATGATTTGATATATAGTTATTTATCCGCCACTTAAAAGTGATGAACAAAGCGGCAATAATTGCCGAAAGCGGCAAAAAAAGATGATGCAAAAAATGACGACACCTGTTACGAAATTGTTTCCTTGTTTGCTAGTACTGATGCTTTTCCCATGCACTTATGCTTGGGCGCAACAGAAATCCAGCATTGAACACCAGGAAATCGCACTGATTAAAAATGCCATCGAGGTTTTCCTTTATAACAACACCGCCAATTTACCAGGACAAGTCATTGTCAATGTCGGGCAAATCGACAATCAACTCAAATTGCCAAAATGCCCGCAACTGGAACCATTTGTTTCCAAAGGAAGCCGGTTATGGGGGAAAACCTCCGTCGGCGTTCGATGCGATAGTGAAAATGCAGCCTGGACTATTTATGTTCAGGCTGAAATCAATGTCATGGCGGATATACTGCATATAGCTCGCCCCATCTCCAGCGGGCAAACGATTACTTTTGAAGACGTTACCTTGCAAAACATCAATCTGACTCAAATACCGGATAGTGTATTTACCGATGCAAATCAAGTTGTCGGCAAAATCGCCACCTCCAATCTGACTGCCGGACAACCATTCCGCCCACAAATGCTGCGCGCGCCTTTTGCCATCTTGCGCGGTCAAACGGTTAACTTAGTGGTTCAAGGAAGAGGTTTTAACATTCGATCCGAAGGTACCGCTTTGACCGATGCTGCAGAAGGTCAAGTGGTACAGGTACGCAACAAGTCGGGCAAAATAATCAGCGGGCTTGCTCGCCATAACTCCATAGTCGAAGTGCAACCCTAAGAAAGTAAAAAAAAGTGTGCTTGGCATGAATAATGACCCAATACAATACGAAAACACCCATTGAACTCAAGTACTGATAGGAAGATCCATTGAAACTGCATCCTGCAAATTTTGCGCACCAAAATATATTTACCGGTTATGGTGACAGTTATGTACTGATCAATCAGATTCGTCATGAAAAAAGCCTCGTCGTCTTACCCGATCACTTGATCACCGATTGGCCGGTCACGACTATCGCGCATTTGGAAGTACAGCATTTTGACGCACTGAAACAACATGCTCCCGAAATCATCATCCTCGGTACCGGTATTTCGCATCAATTTCCCAATCAATCCCTGCTGCGCCAGATAGCGCAAACGGGTATCGGTTTCGAGGTGATGAATACGCAAGCCTGTTGCCGTACATATAATATATTGGTGGAGGAAGGAAGACGCGTATGCGCTGCCCTGATCCTATGATTTCTATTTAGAAACAATAGGAAATATTACAAATATCCTTCTCGCGATATTTTTTTGAATGAGTATCTCTGCTATTTCACTCATTCAAATAACAAAATTTGGAAAAAGTGGTGGCCATTACGCTAATGATTGTGATAAATTTGCAGTTGGAAAGTCAGGCACAATAAATTAAAATTGGCTTCCTTCAAAATTTCATATAGGAGTGAGAAATGCACAAATTACTAATCGCAGTTATCGGATCGATTTTTTTATTGGGTTCTTCTGCTGTCATGGCAAGTGGCAACAAAGAATCTAAAATGCCTCCAATGTCGGCTCAAGACATCCTGAATAAAATGTCATGCGAAGGCAAAAAAGACGGTGAGAAAATTAGAGACCGTACTGACGGTGAAATGGTTACCTGCCCAGCCAAGATTAAACAACCTAATTTTGGTAAATAATCAATTTTGGTAATCAGTGTTTCATTGAATTCGCTGTATACAGATAAGTAGGTCAAGTTTAAATAGCAGTGCAAGCATGTTTTCATCAATTTTTTGTATGAAAATTTTGCTGAATGCTCTCACATGAACTTGACCTCTCTTATTTTTATTTGCGCGCAACAATCTATTTCGCAGCACCCCTCTAGATAAAGTTTTTTGTTCTCGCTTGCTCGCATTCGCTAACATTCGGAGAAAATAGAAGAATGAAACAAACGCTGTTTTTATTCTTTGTATTATTGTCATTCTGCTTTAATGCGTTCGGGCAAAACAATCACTTAAATCTCAAATCTCAATCTGCTTTTATTCTTAATGCTCAAAACGGGCATGTTGTTTACGACAAAAATGCCGACAAAATAGCACCGATTGCATCGATTACCAAGTTGATGACTGCAATGGTCGTATTGGATGCACGCCTGTCACCGAACGACATCATCACCATTGATAATGCCGATGTCGACAAATTGAAGCATACAGCCTCCCGGTTGCGAGTCGGCAGCAGTTATCCGCGTCATGAATTGTTAAGATTGACGCTCATGTCATCGGAAAATCGCGCAGCGGCGGCACTCGCCCGTGCCTACCCAGGCGGAACAACTGCATTTGTAAACGCGATGAATCAGAAAGCGCAGCAAATCGGCATGCAAAACAGTCGATTTGTTGACTCTACGGGATTGAGCAGCGATAACGTATCCACTGCTCGCGATCTCGCTAAGCTTGTCGCAGCTTCCAACCGTTATGTCGTGATTCGCGATTTTTCCACAACCTCACAGCATTCCGTTAGCGCAGCAAATAAGCGCGGACAACTGCAATACGTCAACTCCAACAGTTTAGTCAGAAATCAAAATTGGGAAATCGATGTTTCCAAAACCGGCTATCTGAGCGAAGCCGGGCGATGTTTAGTGATGCAAGCCAATATCTCCGGGCAGCCGGTTGTGATTGTTCTGCTCAATTCCTGGGGAAAAAATACCCGTATCGGCGATGCCAATCGAATAAAAAAGTGGCTTGAGAGCAACCAAAGCCGCAAGCAAGTTTAGAGATACTCTTTAATAGGCTGTTCGCAAGCTACAGCGTCAGCGAATAAATTTCACCGTATTTCGCTTTCAGATAACCGATAAAACGATCGGGATTCAATCCCTCTCCGGTGACATTCCGAACCAGCTCTTCCGGTGTATAGCGTTTGCCATGTTGATGAATTTTTTCATTCAACCAGCGCTTGACCGGTGAAAAATTCCCCTGTGCAATTTCGTTTTCCATGTCGGGCTGCTCAGCAATCATGGTGCGATAAAACTGGCAAGCGTACATCGCACCCAACGTATACGACGGAAAATAGCCGAACGCCCCCGAACTCCAATGCGAATCCTGCAATACCCCCAGTGTATCGCTCGGCGGCGTGATGCCCAAATACTGATGCATCAAGTCGTTCCAAATCTGGGGCAAATCGTCGACCGCCATTGAGCCGTCAAACAAGCCTTTTTCGATTTCGTAGCGCAGAATCACATGCAATGGATACGTCACTTCGTCGGCCTCGACGCGGATAAAATCGGGTTTGCACTGATTGATGGCGCGATAAAACGCATCCGCATCGGTATGCCGGAAATTGTCCGGAAACGTCTGCCGGAACAACGCGAAATAATGCCGGCAAAACGGCTTGCCCTGCGCGATCATGCGCTCCCAGAACAACGATTGCGATTCGTGTATACCCATGGTCAGAGATTCGGTCACCGGCAAATCGCCCAAATGATGCGGCCTGCCCTGCTCGTACAACGCATGGCCGGTCTCGTGGATGATCGAATATAGCGACTCAACGAAATTGCTCTCCTTGTAGCGCGTGGTAATGCGCACGTCTGTCGGATGGCTGCCGCCGCAAAAAGGGTGCACTGACACATCCATGCGTCCCTGCGAAAAATCGAAGCCGATATCGCTGCTGATTTTGCGCGCCAACGCCTCCTGCTTATCTAATGCAAACAAGCCTTGCAAACAAGAGGCATCCACCCGTTCCACGTGTTGCTGTATCGCGCCGATCAGCGGAATCAATTCCTGTTTCAAACGCTCGAAAACCGGCGTAATCATCGCCATTGTCGTGCCGCGCTCAAACAAATGAGGGTGTCCCGAATTTTGTGTAAACGGTGTTATGGTCAATGGATAGGCATTCGCTCCTCGAACATAATGGTAAACCTGTTGAGAGCGGCTTTCCAGTTTAACAGAGGCATGGTCCATTTCTGGCT
>DJMI01000014.1 GCA_002435335.1 Nitrosomonas sp. UBA6494 | reverse complement strand
CGTTATTTCATTGCATGCGATGAGAACGGCAATCCGGTGAAGCCGGCTTATGCCAATCCCAAACCGGATAATCCGGCGGTATTGCTTAGCCGTTACCGGGATGAACAAGATGGACGTTTCATTAGTTTCTTCGGTGACTTACATCCATCGTTTTCAGGAAATGTAGTGAAAGCGATGTCGAGCGCCAAGCAAGGTTATCCGATCGTCAGCCGGGTATTGGAGCGTGTAAAACCGGTATCGCCGCAATCGGCACAGCAATTTTTTGCTGATCTCAATCGGCAATTGCGGGCAACGGTTCACAAAGTGGAAAGACTGGCGCCGAATATCGTCGAGGTCGTGGTACATGCACCGATGGCGGCAGAGCATTTTCAACCTGGGCAGTTTTATCGTTTTCAGAATTACGCAACGCAAGCCATGGTGCGTAACGAAACTCGACTGGCGATGGAAGGCTTGGCTCTGACCGGTGCCTCGGTTGATCTTAAACAAGGCTTGGTTTCACTGATCGTTTTGGAAATGGGTGGGTCGTCCAATTTGTGCGTGTCGCTGAAACCGGGTGAGCCGGTCATATTAATGGGGCCAACCGGTACACCGACTGAAATCCCCCACAATGAAACGGTGGTGCTGGTAGGCGGCGGTTTAGGCAATGCGGTGCTGTTCTCAATCGGTGCTGCTGCACGCGCAGCGGGATCGAAAGTGCTGTATTTTGCCGGTTACAAGAAGTTGGTGGATCGTTATAAAGTGGCCGAAATCGAAGCGGCTGCGGATATCGTTGTCTGGTGTTGCGATGAAGCACCAGGTTTCACACCAACCCGGCCGCAGGATAAAAGCTTTGTCGGTAATATCGTGCAAGCGATGGTGGCGTATGCAAGTGGTGAGTTGGGTGAGCAGCCGGTTGCATTGTCGGATGCCGGGCATATCATCGCCATCGGCTCTGATCGTATGATGGCTGCTGTCGGTGTGGCGCGGCATAATCAGCTCAAGCCGTATTTGAAAGCGGATCATTTTGCCATTGGTTCGATTAATTCACCGATGCAGTGCATGATGAAAGAAATTTGTGCGCAGTGTTTGCAACCGCATCAGGATCCGGAAACCGGTAAGATCACTTACGTGTTCTCATGCTTTAATCAGGATCAGCCACTGGATCAGGTGGATTTCCCAGGTTTGGCAATGCGATTGCGTCAGAATACTGTACAGGAAAAATTAACGGCGCAATGGATCGAGCGTTGTATAAACAGCGTAGGGTAAGTTGATGACTGCTTTTGTTTTGGTGCCAGACTACTACTGCTGAAACGACTTGTACAGCTGCAGTAATTAAAGAAAAAGCGCAGCTTTTTTAGGTTGCGCTTTTTGTCTTTTATCGATACCGGTGAGATTCCTTGGATAACACGAATGTTGCATTGAATTGCGGTTATTCAATGATCGCTTTTGCAAACTTTCGTTTCCCGACTTGAATGATCACAGTATTTCCCCGTTGGACTTTGAGCGACTTATCTTCTACTTTCTGACCATCCAATTTAACCGCACCTTGTTCGATCATACGCAGTGCTTCGCTGGTACTGGAGGTTAATCCGGTTTGTTTCAGCAATTGCGAGAGTGGTATATCGTTATCCGTGATTTGAACGAAGCTTTCCGGTATCTCATCGGGTAAAGCACCGTGCTTAAACCGTGCTTCGAAATCTGCCAGTGCTTCCTCGGCATCGCGTTGACTATGAAAACGAGCAACGATTTCTTGGGCCAGCTTTACTTTGATGTCACGTGGATTACGACCCCCTCCGACTTCTTCTCGCCATTGCTGAATGGTTGACAGCGATTCAAACGACAGTAATTCAAAATAACGCCACATCAATTGATCTGACACTGACATCAGTTTACCGAAAATTTCTTTTGGAGATTCCGTGATACCGACATAATTGTTCATGGACTTGGACATTTTGTTAACGCCATCTAGCCCTTCCAATAACGGCATGGTCAGGATGCATTGCTGCGGCTGGCCGAAAACCTTTTGTAATTCGCGTCCCATCAGCAAATTGAATTTTTGATCAGTGCCGCCTAATTCTAGATCCGCTTTGAGTGCGACTGAATCGTAACCTTGGATCAAAGGGTAGAGAAATTCATGGATTGCAATGGCCTGATTGTTACGGTAGCGCTTGCTGAAGTCATCTCTTTCGAGCATACGTGCCACCGTGTGTGTGGCGGCCAGTTTTATCAAATCCGCAGCATTCAGTTTGTCCATCCAAGTCGAATTGAACACGACTTCGGTCTTTTCCGGTTGTAATATTTTGAAAACCTGGTCGGTATACGATTTGGCGTTTTCAGATACTTGTTCGCGCGTCAGGGGCGGACGAGTAGTATTTTTTCCGGTCGGATCGCCGATCATGCCGGTGAAGTCACCGATCAGAAACAAAATGTGATGCCCCATATCCTGTAGTTGCCGCAATTTGTTTAGTAATACGGTGTGTCCTAGGTGCAAATCGGGTGCGGTTGGGTCAAATCCGGCTTTAATACGCAGTGGTTTCCCGGAAATAAGCTTGTTTTCCAGCTCTGTTTCAACCAATAGCTCATGACATCCACGTTTTATAATTTCAAGATCAGATTTTATTGACTTGTTCACAGTAAATTCAACTTTATGATTTTAAAAGATTATAGTAGCGATTTGGGTAATTTAATCGATTTTTCACTTGCCTGTTTTGCCCGTTTTCATGGTAGACTCGCGCCTGTCCGTTAATGATACGAATGACTGGAGGTACTTCATCAATGCTATATGCACCCATTAGCAGTAAACAAAGGATTCTAGCTCAAAAATCATCAAAATTAACTAAAAAATCAATTCGCTGGCTGGTAGCTCTATCCAGCATTCCACTCTTCGGCATCGTAACTGCATTCGGTATTGCACCAAATTCCCCTTCGTTTAGCGAAGTTCAAGTCGAAGAAGTGGTTCTCGATCTGGATCTCTCTATTCCTGAAGCGCTTTCGGAGGCGCAAGCCAATCAGACTTTCTGGCGGCAGGAAAGTATACGCCGCGGCGATACCATTGCAACCATTTTAAATCGATTGGATATTAGCAACCAAGATTCTTCTGATTTCTTGCAAGCGGCACGTACCAGTCGCGCCATGCGTCAACTCAGGCCTGGCAAGACCATTTATGCGCAAACGACCGCGGATGGCGAGCTATTGACGTTACGCTATATGTTTGGCAATGAAGAATTGTTTTTGATGGAAAAAACGGACGATGAATTCGTGATGACCGAACAACCGATCGAGTTGGAAAGTCAAATTCACATGAAGTCGGGCGTGATTCACAGATCGTTGTTTGCAGCAACCGATAATGCAGGCATACCGAACGGTATTGCGATACAGATGACCGAGATTCTGGCGTCGGAAGTTGATTTTCATCGCGATTTACGCCAAGGCGATCGCTTTACCGTCGTTTATGAAACGTTATCCAGTAATAATGGGAGACGAGCTAAAACCGGACGAGTTTTGGCGGTAGAGTTCGTCAACAAAGGAAAATCACATCAAGCGATTTACTTCAAATCATCCAACGGTACGGACGGTTATTACACACCGGAAGGTGAAAGTTTACGTAAAGCATTTTTGTTATCGCCACTCGATTTTACTCGAGTCAGCTCAGGTTTTACCCATGCGCGTTTTCATCCTATCCTGAAAGAATGGCGTGCGCACCGCGGCATTGACTATGCTGCTCCAACCGGTACGCCGGTAAAGGCAACAGCTAGCGGTATCGTTGCATTTTCCGGTTCGCAGAAAGGATACGGTAATCTGGTGGTATTGAAGCATAACGGTAAGTACGAAACCGCTTACGGTCATTTATCCCGATTTGCCAGTGGAATGAGCAAAGGAAAGCGGATCAATCAAGGTGAAGTTATCGGCTATGTGGGCTCCACCGGCATGGCAACAGGACCTCATTTGCATTACGAATTGCGCATCGATGGTGTGCAGCGTGATCCGACTAAAGTGATATTGCCGACCGCACCGCCAATCGCTAAAAAGGATTTGAATAACTTCCAGAAAGAAACGCAAACGTTGGTGGCGCGTTTGAATATCATGCGCAGCATACATCTGGCAGCACTGGAATAATTCGTGATTAATTGGCGGCTTGATCCATGCCGTCAATTAACATAATCCGATTCATTTCACACTTTGCGTTCAAGATACCGGTAATTCGTTGGAATCCGATTACTATATTGGCATTATGTCGGGCACAAGCCTGGATGGTGTCGATGCCGTTCTGGTCAGTTTCAAAACTGAAACACCAAATCTGTTGCAAACCTATTTTTTGCCGTACCAGCAATCTTTGCGGCAGCAATTGCTTTTGTTGCATCAATCGGGGGACGACGAACTGAACCGCGCTGCGATTCTGAGCAACCGGTTATCCCATTTATATGCAGAAGCAGTATCGGCTTTATTAGAGGAATCAGGACTCGCAGCCGAGCAAATTGTTGCAATCGGATGCCATGGTCAAACGATCCGCCATTGTCCGGAGAAAAGCAAGAATTATACGATTCAACTTGTCAATGCGGCGTTATTGGCCGAACTGACATCCATAACGGTAGTAGCTGATTTCAGAAGCCGGGATATTGCCGCAGGGGGACAGGGTGCTCCGCTGGTACCGGCATTTCATGATGCGATTTTTAATGACACCGAGCATCATCGCGTCATTGTCAATATCGGTGGTATCGCGAATATCACCAATCTTAACCCGCGCGCGACAATTGCCGGCTTTGATTGCGGACCGGGAAATCTGTTAATGGATGCATGGTGTTTTCGGCATCGAGGAGATACTTACGATCAGAATGGCGAATGGGCAGAGACCGGGCGTGTGATTCCGGCATTGCTGACCGCTATGCTGGCGGAGTCCTTTTTTGTGTACGAACCGCCTAAAAGTACCGGTAGGGATTTGTTCAATCTGCAATGGCTGGAAGACAAATTAACTGGCAATGAGTTGCCGCAAGATGTACAAGCGACGCTGCTGCAATTAACAGTGACGGCGATTGCTGATGCCGTCATGAATTATTGCTCTGGCGCTGAAGCGGTATATGTTTGTGGTGGCGGTGCACATAATATTTCATTGATGCGCAAACTCGGCAGAGCATTGCCGGGAAAATATTTGGCAACCTCCGATCAATTGGGGGTGGCGGCTGACTGGGTGGAAGCATTGGCATTTGCGTGGCTAGCACGGCAAACGCTACTACGAAGACCAGGCAACATTTCCGCCGTGACCGGCGCCAAGGGATCCAGGGTTTTAGGGGCGATTTATCCGGCCTAACCGCGACCGCATGTCAGAAGCTGCCGCTCTGTAGGGCAAATGCAGGCAAAATGATCATACTAGGAGTCTGTCGGACTTAAGGCTAATCTACTGCGCCGGTGGGATAACGGTTCATATTTTCTCAATTTTTCGTTGCATAGGTTAACTATGCGCCTCAAAATTGAGAAAATCTGCACTCGTTCTCCCACTCGGCTCGCTACGATTGCTTAAGTCCGACA
>DJMI01000154.1 GCA_002435335.1 Nitrosomonas sp. UBA6494 | reverse complement strand
CGTCGCTCTACCGACTGAGCTATCAGGGAATATTTATTTGATGAGGCGTGTATGTTAATGGTTTGAAGCATTCCGGTCAACCGCCTTGTCGCAATATTGATGATGGACATGTTGCTAATTGCTTTTTAGCAACTAACAGGTCGTTAAACCGAGATTTTCCATTAGGCGCACCTTCGGTGCTGTTGGGCGGTTTGTGGCGCATTGGCAGTCATTTTGTGTCCTCTTCGTTGCCCATAGTGGGAACTATGGGCGCCTCAGTCGGATTCAAACTGCCTTGCCACTGCATCCACAACCCATCCCAACCCCAATGGAAAATCTCGGTTAAAAACCATCTGCGTTGCCACTGCGACGTTAAAAACAGGCTCAAAATGCTCATTTATTTGGCATAAATTGCGCTTTCTCCCCTGTTTTTGCTTTGCATCGGCTGCCTCGAAAACGTTTTTCATCAACCTGCTTAAGAAGTTTATATAAGCCAATATAATTCATATTTATTTCATTCAAAATATGAATTCAGAAATACCGGGAAAACCGGCCTTATCTCCGGAAATGAATCTTGCTGCGATGTGATAATTTTCACACCAATGTTGCATCGATCGGATTATTTTTTTCTGAGGAGTCACAGTAATGCTTGTTTCCGTTGGTTATCTAATTATTATCATTTCAGTATTTGGTGGCTTTGCGCTGGCAGGGGGCCATCTTGCTTCGCTATGGCAGCCGGTCGAATTGTTAATGATTGGTGGAGGAGCAATCGGCGCTTTCGTGGTGGGAAATTCAAACAAGGCAATAAAAGCCACTATGAAAGCATTGCCGACGGTTTTTAAAGGCTCCAAATATACCAAAGCAATGTATATGGATTTGATGACTTTGCTTTACGAAATTCTTGGAAAAATTCGCAAGGAAGGTTTGATGTCGGTAGAAGCGGATGTTGAGAATCCCGAAAGCAGTCCGATTTTTTCCAAATATCCGACAATCCTGGCAGACCATCATATTACGGAATTCATCACCGATTACCTGCGATTGATGGTAGGCGGCAATCTTAATTCATTGGAAATTGAAAGTTTGATGGATAGTGAATTGGAAACACACCATCAAGAAGGCGAAGTGCCAATTCACGTTGTATCAAAGCTGGGCGATGGATTACCGGCATTTGGTATCGTAGCGGCGGTAATGGGAGTGGTTCATACCATGGAATCGGTCCATCTTCCGCCCGCTGAATTGGGTATTTTGATCGCGGCGGCATTGGTAGGAACTTTTCTCGGTATTTTGCTGGCGTATGGTTTTGTGAGCCCACTGGCTGGCAAGCTGGAACACAATCTGCATGAATCCAGCAAAATGTTCGAGTGTATCAAAATTACGCTCTTAGCCAATTTGAATGGCTACTCCCCGGTCTTGGCCATTGAATTCGGTCGCAAGGTATTGTTTACCACAGAAAGACCGTCCTTCCTGGAAATGGAAGAACATGTGAAGCAAAGCAAGAACAAATAACAAATACTAACTTTAACTCTGAATTGCGAGCAAAAATATGGCTGATGATTTAGCTCAACGCTCGATAGTCATCAAGCGGATAAAAAAGGTTGCCGGCGGCCATCACGGCGGTGCTTGGAAAATTGCGTACGCTGACTTTGTCACTGCAATGATGGCATTCTTCTTATTGATGTGGCTTCTCGGTTCTTCAACCGAAAGTCAGTTGGAAGGAATTTCCGAATACTTTAAAACGCCGTTAAAGGTGGCTTTCATGGGCGGTTCGAGCGTCGGTGAAAGCAACAGCATAATCAAAGGTGGCGGTACCGATTTGACACGCCAACACGGTCAAGTAAAAAAAGGTGAGATCATCAAGGAAGATCCTGCAAGCAAGCAGGCGATGAAAATCATCAAGGAAAAAATTGAGTTAGAAAAACTCGAAGGATTGAAGAAAAAAATCGAGGACGCTATCGAAGCCAATCCACAAATTAAGAGATTCGCCGATCAGCTTTTACTTGACATAACTTCGGAGGGATTGCGCATTCAAATCGTGGATGAACAAAACCGTCCGATGTTTGCGTCGGGCAAGGCCGAATTACAGCCCTATACGCGTGCAATATTGCGAGACATAGGCAAGATGCTCAACGATGTCAATAACAGAATCAGTTTATCCGGGCATACCGATGCAAAACCGTTTCCATCCGGCGAGAAAGGATACAGTAATTGGGAATTATCGGCGGATCGTGCCAATGCATCGCGGCGAGAACTCATCGTCGGTGGCATGGACCCGAATAAAGTTTTGCAAGTTGTCGGCTTATCTTCGGCAGTTTTATACGATAAAGTTGATCCTTTGAATCCCATTAATCGTCGCATTAGCATCGTGGTATTAAACGAAAGATCGGAAAAATCCATTATGGGTGAGAAACCGACGATTGAATTCGATACACAAAATACAGCAGATAAAAATCTGATCCAAATTGAATAAATGGCTCCTTTGTTTAAATAGATTTCATCATGCTAAAACATCCGGCATTTTTTGCACTTTTGATTCAAATCGCCGCTTTGCTGATCACCGTTTGCTTTGTGGTGGGGCAAACTGCGGTTGAGTTAAGCTTGTTTGAATGGAGTATGGCGCAAGGCATATTGGCAGGAACCATCAGCTATTTACTGCGAATGCCTGCTTGGTGGACTCCCATGCATGTTTTTTTTGTGCCGCTGATTATTTTCACTTTGGCCCAGGATATTGCTCCAATTTGGTTTTTATTATTGTTTCTCGGTCTGCTACTCACCTACGGGAAAAGCTTTAAAACACAAGTACCGCTGTACTTATCCAGTGAAAAAGCAAACCAAGTGCTTGCAACCTTACTACCCAAAAATCGTCAATTTTCTTTCATAGATCTTGGCAGCGGCTGCGGCGGTTTATTGTCGAATTTGTCAGCAAAGAAAAGAAACGGTTTGTTTTACGGTATCGAATCGGCACCGATTCCGTTCCTGATCAGCAAAATCAGAAGTTTATTCAATCCGGGTTGTACTATTAGCTGGGGAGATTTTTGGCAGCAGGATTTCTCACAATACGATGTGGTTTACGCTTATTTATCGCCGGTTCCCATGATGTCGTTATGGCAAAAGGCCAAGAAAGAAATGCGCCCGGGCAGTTTGCTGATCAGCAATACGTTTATGATTCCGGGTGTCGCACCGGACAAGGCCATCAAACTGGATGATTTTTCAGGTTCGACTTTATATTTGTGGAAAATTTGAAGGACTCAAGCACGACGCCAAGTCGTTCCTTGCGGGCCATCTTCTAAGATAATTCCCTGCGCTTGCAAATTCTTGCGAATGGTATCGGCGTCGGCATAGCGCTTTTCTTTTCTTGCTTCGATGCGCTGTTGAATCAATTGNNGGATTTTGTTGCAACAGCCCCAAAAGAGCAGCAAGCGCTTTCAATAAACCGGCATTTTCCCTGGAATTCGTTTTGTTGATATCACTGGCCAGTTCAAACAAAACAGCGATTGCATCCGGTGTGTTGAAATCGTCGTCCATTGCGGTTTTGAATTTCTGGGCGTATTGGTTATTCCAATCGATGGATACCTTGTCTATTGAATCGATTTCTTTTAAAGCGATATATAATCGATCCAAGGCAAGTTTGGTGTCTTTGAGGTGTTGATCCGAATAATTAAGCGGACTACGGTAATGTGCACGCAAAATAAAGAATCGTACGACTTCCGGTTGATAAAGCTTCAAAATTTCACGAACGGTGAAAAAATTCCCCAACGATTTGGACATTTTTTCGTTATCGACACGCACAAATCCATTGTGCATCCAATAATTGACAAAAGGATGATCATGCGCCCCTTCACTTTGCGCAATTTCATTCTCATGATGCGGAAATTGCAGATCCTGACCGCCACCATGAATATCAAAGTGGATACCGAGAAGTTGTTCGCTCATCGCCGAGCATTCGATATGCCACCCTGGACGCCCCCTGCCCCAGGGCGATTCCCAGAAGGGTTCCCCCGGTTTCGTTGATTTCCATAGCACAAAATCCAACGGATCCTTTTTGTAAAGATCCACGTCGACGCGCTCACCTGCGCGCAAATCATTCAATGACTTGCCTGACAGCTTGCCGTACCCTGGAAAATGATGCACAGAATAATAAACATCGCCATTTTTCGCCTGATAAGCAAGATTCTTATTCATTAAAACATCGATCATTGCAATCATTTCAGCCACATAGTCTGTCGCACGCGGCTCAAAATTTGGTGTCACAACGGCTAATGCAGCAGCATCTTCGTTCATCGCTTGAATGAATCGTGCGGTTAATTCTTCGATCGATTCATTGTTTTCTAGAGCGCGCTTAATAATTTTGTCATCGATATCGGTAATATTACGCACATAGCTGACATCAAATCCATTTGCCTTAAGCCAGCGAATTACGGTATCAAAAACTACTAAAACCCTTGCATGCCCTAAATGACAATAATCGTAAACCGTCATGCCGCAAACGTAAATTTTTACTTTTCCAGGCGTAATGGGAACAAAATCTTGTTTTTCCCGCACGATTGAGTTATAAATTTTAAGCATACCGTTGAATAAATTTTAATCTTTGCCCATTCTTCTTGATAGAATCAGAAGTTTCACTGTGACAACAAAAGCCCGCAAGTATAACATAAGGCAAATACGTTAAACTCTTACCCCACATGCTCATTTAGGATTCCAAAATCATGCGCCTACGCCTAATCTTATTATTGTTTTTTTTAAGCTGGTTCAGCTCAAATAGTCATGCAACCGGTGTTCAAGTTGAGATGAAAACCAATTTAGGAAATATCGTACTTGAATTAGATGCTGACAAAGCCCCTAAAACTGTAGAAAATTTCTTGCAATATGTGGACGATGGTTTTTATAAAAACACCATTTTTCATCGTGTCATTGCAGGTTTTATGATTCAAGGGGGCGGATACGACAGCGCTTATAAAGAAAAACTGACTCGCCCACCTATTCGTAATGAAGCGGCTAACGATCTTAAAAATGAAATCGGTACGATTGCAATGGCACGGACTTCTGATCCTCACTCTGCATCGGCGCAATTTTTCATCAATGTAGCTAATAATAGCTTTCTCAATTTCAAAGCACCCAATCAAAACGGATATGGTTATGCTGTTTTTGGGAAAGTGATTTCCGGAATGGATGTTGTCAACAAGATTGTCAGTACTCCGACTGGCGCCGGCGGTCCTTTTCCATCCGATGTTCCTAAAACAAAAATCATTATCGAAGATGTCGTCCGATTACCAGCGGCAACTAAAGAATAATTGTCATTCGATGGACTCAAATTAATAAGGCATTCCATGGTCAAATTGCACACTAACTTCGGCATCATCACATTGGAACTCGATAGTGAGAAAGCGCCCGAAACCGTCAAAAATTTCTTGCATTATGTAACCAACGGGTTTTATGACAATACGCTTTTTCATCGTGTCATCGATGATTTCATGATTCAGGGGGGCGGCTTTGAACCCGGTATGAAACAAAAAGAGACCGCAGCTCCGATTCAAAACGAAGCAGCAAATGGACTTAAAAACGAAGCCTATACGATTGCCATGGCGCGAACAGCCAATGTGCATTCAGCAACTTCGCAATTCTTTATTAATGTCACAAACAACGGTTTCTTGAATTATAAATCCCCCTCACCACAGGGATATGGTTACTGCGTTTTTGGCAAAGTTGTTGAAGGCCAGGATGTCATCGACAAGATTAAAAAGGTTAAAACCGGAGATTATGCTGGTCATCAAAATGTTCCACTGGAAGATGTTGTCATCGAGAAAGCCGAAGTAGCTTAACGAATCAAAAAGTCACAATTGAATGATTGGAGATTAATTGTAGACTTAAATAGGAGGTTGTGGCTCACCCGCTACAAAGCCGCGAGTGAGTCAGTTTTTTAACGGCCTACAGCCCACGCGCCAAATCGGCCTGTATATCTTGCACTGCTTCCAATCCCACTGCGATTCGCAGCATACCTTCCGATATACCGGCAGCTTCTCGGGCTTCTTGGCTGATCCGGGCATGAGTAGTAGTTGCTGGGTGCGTTAGAGTACTTTTGGCATCGCCCAAATTGGCAGTAATAGATATTAAACGCGATGAATTGATAACACGCCATGCCGCTTCTCGTCCGCCCTTAACTTCAAAAGTGACGATGCCGCCGCCGCTTTTCTGTTGTCGCTTTGCCAATTCATATTGAGGATGCGATGCTAATCCGGGATAGTAAACCCGTTGTATGCTTGGTTGCAGTTCTAACCATTGCGCCATTTTAAGTGCATTCTCAGAATGCGCTTGCATACGGATATTAAGTGTCTCCAGCCCTTTTAACACTACCCAAGCATTAAATGCACTCATGGTGGGTCCTGCGGTACGCAAAAATCCATAAATGCCGCCATCCATCATCAATTCACGTTTCCCTAGTACGGCGCCTCCCAGAATCCTTCCTTGACCATCCAAATACTTTGTCGCTGAGTGAATCACGATATCAGCGCCCAGTTCTAATGGTTTTTGTAGAATCGGGGTACAAAAACAATTGTCGACCGCCAGCCAAATTCCTGCTTTCTTTGCAATGCCGGCCAATTCAACGATATCTGAAATTTCTGTAAGGGGATTTGATGGTGTTTCAAGAAAAAATAACTTGGTATTAGGTTGAATCGCAGCCTGCCATGCTTTTGCATCGGTTGCTGATACAAACGTGGTATCAATGTTGAATTTCTTTAAAATATTGTTAAATAAATTAACTGTGGCACCAAACAAGCTTCTTGATGCAACGATATGATCGCCGGCGGATAATAATCCCATCACACAAGCAAGAATCGCCGACATGCCCGATGAAGTAGCGATGCATGTTTCCGCTCCTTCAAGCACCGCAAGCCGTTCTTCAAACGCGGTTACTGTTGGATTAGTGAACCTGGAATAGATGTTGCCGGGCTCTTGACCCATAAATCGAGCAGCAGCTTGCTCGGCACTGTCAAAAACGAAGCTAGAGGTTAAGTACATTGCTTCTGAATGCTCATTAAACTGACTGCGGTGAATACCGGTATGCAACGCCAGTGTTTCTAACTGCAATTCCTCGGACATGAGTTTTACATCCTTAAGAGATAACGCTTTGATGGGAAAATCGATCGATTGCTCATCGAGCTTCAGTACCTATCAATATTAAGTGGTTAATGGATTATTCCGAAAAAACCAGACCAAGATCGAGTTGTGTATTGGGTTTTGATTTCGCTGCCAGCTGTTCGGAGTTACGTTGCGCTTCCAGCATATATAAATATTCCGGGGTTACATCGCCCGTAATATAATTTCCGTCAAAACACGAAGTTTCAAAATTTGTAACTGTCGGCAATACTTTGGTAACCGCTTGTTTCAAGGCATCCAAATCTTGAAATATCAAATAATCCGCGCCGATTTCCTTGCAAATTTCTTCGTTATCGCGATCGGTTGCAATTAATTCCTGTCGCGTCGGCATATCGATGCCATAAACATTAGGGTATCTGACCGGCGGCGATGCGGACGCAAAATAAATTTTATTGGCACCGGCTTCCCGTGCCATTTGCACGATTTCTCGACTCGTAGTTCCGCGTACAATGGAATCATCAACCAATAAAACATTTTTTCCGCGAAACTCGATACTCATGGCATTCAATTTTTGCCTAACCGATTTGCGCCGCAATTGTTGACCTGGCATGATGAAAGTACGTCCTACATAGCGATTCTTGACAAACCCCTCACGGAAATTGATTCCTAAACGATTGGCCAATTGTAGCGCACTAGGTCGACTGGAATCCGGTATGGGAATCACCACATCGATATCCAAATGACGCATTGAACGCTGAATTTTTTCAGCCAGTTGCTCTCCCATATTCAATCGGGTTTCATAAACAGAAATACCATCAATCATCGAATCGGGTCTGGCCAAATAGACGTATTCGAAAATGCAGGGATTCAGCGATACATGAGGTGCACATTGTTTATGATAAAAATTGCCGTCTTCATCGATAAATATCGCTTCTCCGGGTGCAATGTCCCTGATTAATTTAAAACCTAACGTATCCAACGCAACGCTTTCTGAAGCAATAAGATATTCAGTCCCTAATTCACTCTCAACCGCACCGAATACCAATGGGCGTATTCCGTGAGGATCACGGAAAGCAAGCAAACCATATCCGGCGATCATTGCCACAACGGCATAGGCTCCTTTACAACGACTGTGAACACCAGTAACCGCTGCAAAAATTGTTGCGAGGTCCAGCTGACCGTTACGAGTACTTGCCTGTAATTCGTGCGCCAATACATTTAACAGCACTTCAGAATCGGAGTTGGTATTGACGTGTCTTAAATCCGTTCGAAAAAGTTCTTGATTAAGTTGTTCCGCATTGATCAAATTACCATTATGACTCAATACGATACCGAAAGGAGAATTGACGTAGAAAGGTTGCGCTTCTGCTGGTGAATTGGCTGATCCTGCAGTGGGATAGCGCACATGACCGATGCCGATATTACCCGCCAAGGCACGCATGTTTCGTGTACGAAAAACATCGCGAACCAACCCCAAGCCTTTATGCATATGAAAAGTATTTCCTTGTGCCGTTACAATACCGCTGGCATCTTGGCCGCGATGCTGCAGCATCAATAAACCGTCATATAGCAATTGATTGGCTGGTGATTTTGCAACAATCCCGAGAATTCCGCACATAGAAATACTCCGTAAGTTTTGCCTCAACAAACCCAATAGTGACTAAAAATAACGAAAGCAAACGACATCAACGAAACACTAAGCCCAAGCTCTGTTAGTTTTTTAAGATTCAACAACATCATTACAAGCTTTCTTTTCTTTCAAAGCTAATTCGCTTTGATAAATCTTCCGGCAACCACGGCAATACCTGTAATGCTACTGTCTCCAACGGTCGACTGAATATCGCCTGCTGCCAAAAGGATTGGTGCGGAATCGTCGTTAACCCGGCAATCAAGACAATTACGGTAACAATGATCAACGCTCTCAAAAAACCAAAAATAGAACCAAGCAATCGATCGATAAATCCCAATCCTATTCCTTTGATTAAAGCTGTCAGCAACATGATTGCCAAAGCGGTTATTAACAACACTGCCAAAAATGTCAAAACAAATGCGACAGAAAATCGCAATGTCTCTCCCACCACTTCCGCGGGTAAAAATTGCTCAAAAAAGGGAGAGTATGCACTAGCCACTATAAAAGCAATTACCCATCCAGCAATCGACAAAGTTTCACGTACAAAACCACGAAATATGCTCAAGATTACGGAAACAAGAAAAATCCCTGCAACCACATAATCAAAAACAGTCATCGAATCAAACAAATACAATTTTCTTCGGCAAAAAACAAATTAGTAAAAACTTATCGCGGAATTACCACGCCATCCAGACCCAATTTTTTAAGCTTTTTTATTTCATTTTCGGCGGCGGTTCGCGTCGCAAATGGGCCAACTCGCACGCGCATCACATCGTTATGCGTTTCGGTATAGGCTTTGAATCCATTGGCAATCAAGTTGCTGTGCTGTTGTTTTGCTTTTGTTTGATCGGAGTAAGCTCCTAATTGGATAACGAATCCTTTTGATGCGTCCGCATTCAATGCCGAAGTCGACACGTCTCGTGATACAGCAGCTCCTGAATTGGCGGTTGCACCGGCGGTTGTTACCGGTGCCGTAGGCGCTACCTCTCTTATCGGTGCCGTAAATCTGTCGATTTTCGGTTTAATGCCTGGGATCGGAATCTGTTTCTGAGTACTTGGTGGACCAAGCTCGCTTTCATCTGCATCTAACGCGGCTTTCATTTTGTTTTGAAATTCGACCGAGGGATCTTCGTCATCAAACGAACTGCTGCTAACTAATTCATTTTTCGGCGATTGAGGCAGAGTATTAGAATTATTGTCAGGCGGCAAATTAATTGCAATTTCTTGCTTTTCGTTGCCAGGCTTTGGCTCATCAAAAATGGCCGGCAATATGATGATTGAAGCAAGCACCAAAATTATTGAGCCGACCAACCGTCTTCTCGCTCGCTTCCTTAGTAATAATTCTTCTTCACTGATATTTGTAGACATAAGAAAATCCAATTATTACCCGCTGTGAGCAATCTTCATAAAATGCAGTATTTCGCTCACTGTGTAGAAAGATCCAAAGACGCAAATTCTATCATCTTTGCTTGCTTGTTCACAGGCAAAAACAAACGCGGCCACACAATCGTCAAATTTAACACACTGATCAGTATTATTAATTCCAGAGCGGTAAATTTGTTGCTGCAAAAACTCTGCAGAAGCGGCGCGCGGCGATTTCACCGTTGATACCAACCAATAATCAATATCCTTTTTTAAGGATTCCACCACACCCAAAATATCTTTATCTTGTAGCATAGCAACAACAGCATAAGTTTTTCCGGTTGATTTTATCGCTTGTAAATTATTGGATAACACAACCGCAGCACTGGGATTATGCGCCACATCCAGAATAATCATCGGCTGCGTAGATACCACTTGAAAACGCCCGGGTATAACCGCGTCAAGCAATCCTTGCCGAATATCGCTCATTTTAACCGGCAATAATTCACTTAAACTATCGAGCGCGGCTAAACATGCACTGGCGTTTTGCAGTTGTTTTTCTCCTCGCAAAGCCGGTAACGGAAGAGAGCGACGCTCTCCAAGCTGCCCCCAGAAATCCCATTGATCGCCCTTTTTGATATAACCAAATTCTTCATCAAAGCGGAGAAATTGTGCGTTAATTTTTCTGGCATACTGCGAAACTGACTGTGGAATATTTAAATCTGCATAAACCGCAGGTTTGGCACTTCTAAAAATGGCGCCCTTTTCAAAACCGATTTTTTCTCGGGTATCGCCGAGATAATCAATATGATCAAGCTCGACACTGGTAAGAATTGCACAATCGGGATCAAAAATGTTCACGGCATCCAACCGCCCACCCAAACCAATCTCCATAATGGCCACATCCACTTGCGCTTCCATAAAACAATACATGGCAGCCAAGGTACCGAACTCAAAATAAGTCAGTGAAATATCACAATGCTTTCTTGCCGCATTTATTTGCGCAAATGCATTGCAAAGATTCCGGTCATCGATGTTGATTTTGTTGATGCGAATACGCTCATTGTAATGAAGCAAGTGTGGTGAAGTATAACAACCTACTTTGTAGCCAGCGCTCTGTAAAATCGATTCCATCATCGCACATACGGAGCCTTTGCCATTTGTGCCGCCCACGATTATTACAGGAAATTTTGGAAACAANNTCCAATACGGCACGAACTCGATCGATTCGCTCCAGCCCCATATCGATCACTTTGGGGTGAAGTACTTCGAGATAACTTAGCCAGTCAGCAAGCGAAGCAGATTCTTTCGCTAACGCATCCATCGTAAGTTGCTAAAAATCATGATGTTGATACTGGAATACGCATCAATTGTGTGCAAAGATTGGCAAGCTTATCCCGCATTTGCCTGCGATCGACGATCATGTCAATTGCACCATGTTCTAACAAAAACTCAGCACGCTGGAACCCTTCAGGCAAGGTCTGTCTCACCGTTTGTTCGATCACGCGGGGCCCTGCGAATCCAATCAATGCGCCAGGTTCTGCAATGACAATATCCCCGATGAAAGCAAAACTTGCAGAGACTCCACCCATGGTAGGGTCGGTTAAAACGGATATAAAAGGCAATTTATTTTCGCTCAAACGTGTTAACGCAGCTGTCGTTTTAGCCATTTGCATCAACGAAAACAACCCTTCTTGCATTCTCGCTCCACCACTGGCGCTGAAGCAAATAAAAGGAATATGGTGCTCAATACATATTCTGATCCCACGCAAAAAGCGTTCACCGACCACGGACCCCATCGATCCACCCATAAATCCAAATTCAAATACTGCGATCACAACAGGTATTCTTTTGATCGTACCCCGCATGACCACTAGAGCATCGTCCTCATCCGTGCTTTCTTTGGCTTGGATTAGGCGATCGGTATAGCGTTTACTGTCTTTGAATTTTAGCGCATCGGTTGCAATCACTTCTTCGCCGATTTCCTGTCGCCCGTCGGTATCAAGTAATTGATCCAATCGATTTCTTGCCGAGATGCGATTATGAAAATCGCATTTCGGGCAAACATTCAAATTCTTAGCTAAATCGGTGTAATAAAGAACAGCCTCGCAAGTACTGCATTTGCTCCACAATCCTTCAGGAACTATTTTCTT
Organism: Nitrosomonas sp. UBA6494; assembly: GCA_002435335.1. Classification (GTDB taxonomy): domain Bacteria; phylum Pseudomonadota; class Gammaproteobacteria; order Burkholderiales; family Nitrosomonadaceae; genus Nitrosomonas. Next base: position 4,259 of record DJMI01000154.1, on the reverse strand, counting down.
TTCACCCGATTCTTTTCGTTTAATTTTAGGCGGAATAATATTTTGAAACCAGCTCATAAGCTATAAACCAATATTTCTTATTGATTTCACAAAAGATTTATTTCTACAGTGTACAGCACACTTCACTGCGTCTTATCGTCAATGGCGCTACGCAAAGTACTTACTAAATTGCCGACATTACTTAGCAGCTCCGATTCGGACGATTTCTCGATTTCCTCGATAATACGGCTACCGACAACGACAGCATCAGCCAAGCCGGCTACAGCTTTTGCGGTCGCCTCATCTCGAATCCCGAATCCCACGCCAATTGGGATTGATACATGTTCGCGCAATCGATTCAGCATCGCGCTTACATCCTGCAAATCAAGATGTGACGCGCCTGTAACGCCTTTAAGAGACACATAGTACACATAACCTTTAGCCAGCTTTGCTACCTGTTCAACACGAGTTTGCGGGGTCGTTGGCGACAACAGGAAAATCGCATCAATTTGATGTTGATCCAAACACTGCACCCACTGATGCGATTCTTCAGGCGGATAATCGACGATTAACACGCCATCAACGCCGCTTTGATTTGCTTTCTCAGCAAATATTTCATATCCCATGGCCTCCACCGGGTTAGCGTATCCCATCAGAACAATTGGTGTATTGGCATCCACACTTCTAAATTCGGCAACCATGTCCAATACATTTTCGAGACTAACGTTGTGTTTTAGCGCACGCTCAGAAGATCTTTGTATCGTCGGTCCATCCGCCATCGGATCAGAAAAAGGTATTCCCAATTCAATGATATCCGAACCCGATTTAACCAATTGATGCATCAATTGCACCGTGATGCCAGGGCTCGGATCTCCCGCCGTAATAAACGGAATCAGTGCTTTACGATTCTGTTTCGATAATGCAGCGAATACATTTGCCAAACGTTTGGTCTTATGTGTAGCGGATTGTTCACCAAAAAAATCTTTTATGAAATCGAAAAAACCCGGCATCCGTTCACTCCCAATTTTTATTGCAGAAATGCAATCTCAAATAATCTGTTATCAAAGTGATAATCCAGACAACTGCGCTACCGTTGCCATGTCTTTATCTCCCCTGCCGGATAAATTGACCAACAATAATTTATCCTTTGGCAATGTCGGCGCGTATTTGGCCGCATAAGCAAGCGCATGACTGGATTCCAGTGCCGGCATGATGCCCTCAAAGCGGCATAACATATGGAACGCTTCCAGCGCCTCGTCATCGGTAATCGCAACATATTCCGCACGACCGCAATCCTTAAGCCACGCATGCTCCGGACCGACACCTGGATAATCAAGTCCGGCGGAAATGGAATGCGTTTCGATAATTTGTCCATGCGCATCTTGAATCAAATAGGTACGATTGCCGTGCAATACACCCGGTTTACCCATGGTCAACGTCGCTGCATGCTGGTTAGTATCGATGCCCTTGCCCGCAGCTTCGACACCAATCAGGCGCACATCAGTATTATCAATGTAAGGGTAGAATAAACCAATGGCATTTGAACCGCCACCTACACAAGCTATTAAAGCATCCGGTTGCCGATTAAAATCTTCCATCATTTGCTGCTTGGCTTCAATTCCGATAATTGATTGGAAGTCTCGCACCATCATGGGATAAGGATGAGGACCAGCTACCGTACCAATAATATAGAAAGTATTTTCGACATTCGTTACCCAGTCGCGCATCGCTTCGTTCAGAGCATCCTTCAGTGTCCGTGATCCAGATTCCACTGGAACGACAGTAGCCCCCAAAAGTTTCATTCGATAGACATTGGTTGCTTGACGTTTGACGTCTTCCGATCCCATATAAACAACACATTCCATTCCGTAACGAGCCGCCACGGTTGCTGACGCAACCCCATGCTGACCGGCACCGGTTTCAGCAATGACACGTTTCTTCCCCATGCGCCGCGCCAATAAAGCTTGACCGATGGTGTTATTTACTTTATGGGCTCCGGTGTGGTTCAGATCTTCACGTTTTAATAATATTTGCGCACCCCCCAAGTGTTCGGACCAACGCTTGGCATGATAAATTGGACTAGGGCGGCCAACATAATGCTTTAATTCGTAAGCGAATTCATTCTTAAAATCCGGATCGTCACGATAAAATTCATATTGTTTCCGTAAGTCATCAAGCGCTGAAACAAGTGTTTCAGCAACAAATATGCCCCCATACGGTCCAAAGTGGCCATCTTTACTCGGAAGGTCATAGGCGTTCACGATTGTTTAACTCCTTGCATGAAAGCAAAAATTTTTCTCTCATCTTTTATGCCTTTAGCACTTTCAACACCGCTTGAAACATCAACCGCCCACGGTTTAGCTTGTTGAATTGCCAAAGCAACATTATTTGAATTTAATCCGCCTGAGAGTATGAGTGGCAAAGACAAATTCCGTGGAATAAGCTCCCAGTCAAAGGTATGTCCGGTTCCGCCGGGCATGTCAGCAGAGTACGCATCCAGCAATAATCCCCTTGCATTACGATAACGTTCTGCATATTGTAACAAATCTGTACCCTCTTTGACTCTTACTGCTTTTATATAAGGCAACGAAAATTGATCGCAAAATTCCGGTGTTTCGTCACCATGAAATTGCAGTAAGCTTAATCTGGCAATACGGCTGGTTTTCTCAATCCATGCCGCATCGGGATCGACATAAACTCCAACCGCTGCAACAAAAGCAGGAATAAGTGTCGTTATTTCGGCTGCCGCTTCGGGATCGATATAACGCGAGCTTTGCGGCCAAAAGACAAAGCCGATCGCATCCGCACCGTGGCGAATGGCTGCTTGCGCGTCTTCACTCCGCGTAATTCCGCATATTTTTACTCGAGTTTTCATGGATCGGTTCAGTTTTTTTGGCTATTTCGGCTATTTCAGCAATCGATCCAGTGTCAGTCGGTTATCATTCTCAACGACTGACTCATTATGGGATGATCGGATATACAACACTTTTAGGCATATTCCAAAGCGGATCATACCTTATATCGGTCAAATAAAGACCGGTCGGCGAGAAAGTGGGAGGGGCATCAATCCTGTTACAACTCAAAAGCAACTCACTCATCCATTCGGGAGGATACTTTCCTTTTCCGATGTAAACAAGGCAACCGACGATATTTCTTACCATATGTTGCAAAAAGGCATTGGCACGCAAATCAAAGATTACAAGATTATCACGGCGTGAAATTTCAATTTGCGTGATGGTACGGATAGGCGTTCTGGCCTGGCATTCCGCGGCTCTGAAAGAAGAAAAATCATGTTCGCCAACGAGGTAGCTACTGGCCTGGCGCATGGTTTCCAGTTCAAGCGGATGATGAAACCACCCCACTTTATGATGCAAAACCCCTGGCCTTACCGATTGATTCAATAGCAGATAAACATATCTCCGCTCAATGGCGCTATATCTCGCATGAAATTGTTCGGATACCTCCCCCGCCCAAGATATGGCGATATCGTCCGGCAATAATGCATTAGTACCTCGTACCCAAGCATTGATTGGGCGATGGGATTGCGTATCAAAATGCACCACTTGGTATAGCGCATGCACCCCAGCATCGGTACGACCAGCGGTCACAATGCGGATTTTTTCCTGCGCTATTTGCGATAATGCGGCTTCGATAGTACCCTGAATAGAACAACCATTAGGCTGATTCTGCCAGCCGCAATAACGCCTGCCGTCATATTCTAAAACCAGTACGATCCGCACAAATCAAAATTGCCGTTGGATTGATTACGTCAATACACTGAATGTTTTGATCAGAAAACAGGCTTAATGTCTTATAACCCTTTCAGCATCTTTTTAGCTGCTTTCTTTTGTTTATCATTACCGTCTTTCAAAACTTCCTCGAGCATTTCTTTCGCACCTTCTTTGTCTTCCATCTCAAGGTAAGCTTTGGCCAAATCGAGCTTGGTTTCGACTTCTTGCCACTGCTCATCGTTTTCAATCTCTTCAGTTTTATTGACGCTTTGTACAGGCTGAGATGGTTCTTCAAGATCCAGATTGATTTCGGCCAAACCTAGCTCCGGCAGTTTCGCTTCCGTTTCGGTTTTTGTTGCTTCGATTGCATCATCATCCGGCAATTGGAAATCCAAAGTATTATCTACAGCGGTTTCATTATCGGCATCATCAGCAAGCGAAATTTTTTCTTCCAAATCGGGAAGCTGATTATCGCTATCCGAATCTTCGGTCAAATTGATCGAAGAATTGCTCAAATCGAAATCAATGCCACCTTCATTTTCTTCCGAG
>DJMI01000156.1 GCA_002435335.1 Nitrosomonas sp. UBA6494 | reverse complement strand
AGCCAGAAATGGACCATGCCTCTGTTAAACTGGAAAGCCGCTCTCAACAGGTTTACCATTATGTTCGAGGAGCGAATGCCTATCCATTGACCATAACACCGTTTACACAAAATTCGGGACACCCTCCCATCAGAGTTATGAGTGCGGCGCTAAAAACGACCAGTAAGATTACGCACATGCGAGATCCTGAAACAGGTAGTCATTTGGATCGTATGTCTCGATTCAGCCGCTTGATTGCTCAATCTTTGGTTGAGAAATATGATTTGGATGATGATTATATCGAGCATGTGTTCATGTTTTCACCGCTGCACGACATCGGTAAGATTGCAATTCCCGATAATATTTTGTTAAAGCCTGGCCCCTTAAATGACGCAGAAAGAAATATTATGAATACGCATGCACGGAAAGGCAGGGAAATGATAGACGATATTGTTTCAAGCTTTGGGTTGGATGGTATTGAACATATTGATGTGCTAAGAAATATTGCTGAATTTCATCATGAAGCTGTCAATGGTAGTGGCTATCCATGCGGTAGGATCAATGGGGATATACCACTTGAAGCGCGAATCGTTGCTGTTGCGGATGTATTTGATGCATTAACTTCGCGCCGTCCGTACAAAGCAGCCTGGAGCAATGAGCAAGCATTCGAGAAACTCGGGAAATTGGCCGGTGAGAAGTTGGATATTGATTGTGTCAATGCTTTATTGGAGAATCGTGATGAAATCGAGAAAATCCAAGAAATGTTCCAAGAGAATATTTACGGATAAGCTTACATGGATTGGCGGAATAAATATTACTTCACAGATTTTTCACGAAAATTAGGCTATGATCGGATGAATATTAATAAAAATATGATGATAAGTGAAGTAATTTACAGAAATTACTTTTTTAGAGCAAAGGTTTAAGGAGGTTACCATGGCACCACGAATAGCTCATGTGGATGATGATTCTGATATCCGCGAAGCGGTTCAGCGCATCTTATCCAAACACGGATATGAGGTTGACAGTTATTTATCGATGCAGGATTTTATCGATTCATTGCAAGACGATACCAATCGTCCTGATTTGGCCATTCTCGATGTTATGGTTGAATCAATGGATTCCGGCTTGACGACGTACGCGAAAATTCATGCGCGTTATCCGCAGATTCAGACCATTTTTCTGACATCACTTGGTGATATGATCCGTCCTTACTTTGAAAATGGATCGCATGAATGGGTTTGCATCATGGAGAAACCAGTCGAACCTATCAGTTTGCTCGGTATCATCAACGATCGTTTAAAACAAGCAGGGGAAGTGGCTAGACAAGCTTAAGTCACGATGGCCATTACTGAGTTCTCCTGGAATAAACAGAATAATCAAGCTGTTCTACTCGATACCGCAGGTGATCGATTAAAACTCAGTGATGATGTATTAATTAGCAATATCCGCTGGTTTATTAAATTCCGCTGGGTATTGATCGTAGCATTAATCTTTTTTGAGATATTAATGCTGCTTGCGGCAGATACTTTGACAAAATTGGGTGTCACTGAACAGCAAAATTGGCCATTTGTTGTTATCGTTACGTTAAGTATCGCCAATCTTGTATATCTGTATCTGTTGGATCGCTGTCCGCCGAGTAAATATAATTCGCCGTCAGTCAATTTATGGATACAGATTATCGTCGATCTGATCTGTTTATCTGTCGTTGTTCACTTTATCGGTAGCACGTCTACGCCGATTTCTTTCTTTTACGTGCTGCACATTGCATTGGCATGTATTTTTTTCTCGGCACGGGAAAGCTTGTATGTCACCATATTGGTTTGTGTCATGGACAGTATCGTTATCATCGTGGAGAATCTTTTCTTTACACAGGTATCGCTGACGACCATGATCAAGAATCACCTAACGGCCGAAAGCATTCACCGTGACGGTGCAATTCTGTGGATGTTATTTCTTGATATTTTGTTTTTTACCGTGTGGTATGTGGTTTCCAGACTTTCTTTGATCGTGCGCACGCATGAACGTCATTTGATGGATGCGTATAAACAGCTCAATCAAGCCCAAGTTGAAAAAGATCAATACGCCGTATTGATGACGCATCAACTGAAATCACCGCTGGATGCCATTCGCAGTCAAATCAATTTGATTGCAGGAGGATATTGCGGTGATGCATCAAACGGAGTGATGGATGCGCTCGCCAAAATCAATCACCGAGCGCAGAACATGGGCGGTATGATTCTAGATTTACTGAGACTGGAACGTTTAAAGGATACTTGTTTGGATACGGCGGTTTTTGAATCGGTCAGTATTCAAGCCATTCTGCAGAAATGCATCGAGAAACTAACACCGGTAGCCAATTCGAAAAACATCACGCTAGCTGTCACCGGCGAAGATTTCAATTGTAAAGTCATTCCAGATCAATTGGGTATCTTACTGGAAAATATCATCTCAAATGCGATAACCTACTCGCATAACGATACGGTAGTGGAAATTTCATCAAAAATAAATAGACAGCAAAAAAGTGCGACTGTCATTATTACCGATCACGGCATCGGGATTGAACATAAAGATTTACCAAATATATTCAATGAATATTTTTATTCACCGCGAGCTGCTTTGCATAATAAGGCTACAAGTGGAATCGGTTTATCAATCGTGAAAATTGCCGCGGAGAATAATCGACTAAGAATCAAAGTCGCCAGCGAGCCCGGTATCGGTACCTCCTTTACCGTGATTTTTGATGAAATTGAATTGCCTGAGGAATTGCATCAAGCATCGGAAGAATTAGCATAATTGTTTTCTGACGACAATTAGCCTAGTTTAATCCATACCGGTTGATGATCGGAGGCGTCGGTCATGGCGTCTGTTTGGTGAGTTTTAAGATGTTTCACCAATCCTTCGGTAACAAAAATGAAATCGAAGCATTGCGGCTGATCGACAAAATCGACAGGATGGATACCGACGGTCGGACTATGTGGTACGCCGGGATTTAGTATCGACCATGTATCATAAAAATTGGGAGTGCCGCGTTGGAAAGGCGCAAGTATTTGATTATATTCAGGTGCTGCCGCAGGAAAGTTCATATCACCGCATAAGATTGCTTGTTCTGGTCGCGGGAAAACTTCGAAACTACCGCCTTGTTCTTCACGAATAATTTTGCGTTGCGACATCATACAAGCTTCATTGTGCAGATGACGGATGGCGTCGATTTGAATTGTACGTTGCCGCTGCGAATAATATTCAAGGTGAGTTGTCATGATGCGAATCGACCCGATAGTTGTGGTGACAATGGCTTCGACAAGGACGCGCTGCATGCTCGGGGTTGTCAGTTCAGCCTGCCATGGCAACAAATGCCGCCAAATTTGCCCAACGGGAAGTCGAGAAAAAATAGCATTACCGAATAAGCTGCGTCTACCATGTCCATCCGGTACGTCGATTGCCGCACCAAAAATCGGTGTATAGTCCTGCAATCCGGCAGATAATTCGGCGATTTGATCTTCACCGTAACTGCCTGGCAATCCAGGGAAATTTGCCGCCACTTCTTGTAAGCAAATGATGTCGAAATCACCCCATCGCCGAATGTTTTTCAGGATGCGCGCGACATCGACTCGCCCATCCATGCCTCGAGCCCATTGGATATTCCAGCTAAGTAATCGCACGATTCGTTCCTGTCACGTGTACTGATAAACTCCAGGATAACCCTTTACTCCTGCGGATTCAATTTGCATCGCAAGAGACCTTTGCACGGCTACTACGCGGCACGATAATTGCGTTAAAAATTTGTGAAAAATGCTCATTTACTCTGAGACCTTTGCAAAATCACTGT
>DJMI01000031.1 GCA_002435335.1 Nitrosomonas sp. UBA6494 | reverse complement strand
ACACAAAAGTTCTTACACTCTCTTATATCAAAATCACCCGAATCTAGCGCCAGGTTTAAAATACCTGAAGTCCATATTATCTCGTCAGTTCTTTTAAAACTATGCCCATTAAAAATTTCACTATCAAATGAACCAATAAGCATAACTTCTGTTTCGTCCTGATTTGGAGGTTCATTTGTCGTAGCTTTTGAAAAACTAACTGGAGTTTTTTCTAATTTCCTTAAAGCCACATCGCTTAAGAAAAATACGGATAACGGTAACTTTTCATCCATCGCTAACTGTAGTAAATCAGGAACAGTTATATTCTCACCAAACACGATAGAAAGACATTGTGCAGCCTCAGGGATCGTTAACCATTCCTTCAGTTTGAAAAGCTTACTCAATTTGCACCCCTTTACGCCCCTTAAACAAAAACCACGCCAACCGGGTAAGGGTTCCCGGTGTTCGCCCCGTCGGGCTAGGCGCAGTTAAAACCAATCAAGTTTTTTGGAAATTGACCACCTTGGCACCGGCTGCCAATTCATCCAAATAATCCGCCCACCAGCACATCATTTCTTTGCGTTTAGGCAAGTGTTCAGCGTAGTTATAAGCCGCCACGACTTTATTGCGTTCCGCATGGGCTAATTGCCGTTCAATCGCCTCATGCGGCCAGCCATGTTCATGTAATAGTGTACTGGCCATGCTACGGAAGCCGTGGCCGGTCATTTCATCCTTTTCATACCCCATGCGCCGCAAGGCTGCATTAACGGTATTTTCCGACATTGGCCGGGCACTGCTGCGTATACTTGGGAAGATATATTGACCATCGCCGGTCAGCGGATGAATGGATTGCAGAATTTCGAGTACTTGGGGTGGCAATGGAAAAATATGGACTTCCTTCATTTTCATTTTATGACCGGGTATGCGCCATTCTCGCTTGTCAAAGTCTATTTCCTGCCATTCCGCATGGCGCAATTCGCCAGGACGCACAAATACCAAAGGCGCAAGCTGCAAAGCGCACTTGGTAATGTAAGAACCGCTAAAACCTTTAATGGATCGCAGCAACGCGCCGATGGCTTTGGGATCGGTAATGCTGGCATGATGCTTCACTTTGACCGGTGTCAACGCACCACGCAAATCACCGCTAGGATCGCGTTCAGCTCGCCCGGTGGCCACGGCATAGCGAAACACCCGCCCGGCATATTCACGGCAACGCTGCGCTTTTTCATGCGCCCCACGGGCTTCTATCTTGCGCAACACCGCCAGCAGATCCGGTGCGGCAATATCTTTAATCGCGCGATTACCCAGCCACGGAAGAATATCCTTTTCCAAATAGCGTTTGATATTGTGAGCTGTCGATTCCGCCCATGTTTTGCTGGTTTTTGCGTGCCATTCCAGTGCTATGGCTTTGAAAGTGTTTTCGGAAGCCTGAAGCACTGCTTGCTTTCTGATGGCTTTGGTTAATGCCGGATCGATATCGTTAGCAAGCTGGTCTTTTGCTTCGTCACGCTTTTTTCTGGCTTCGATCAGCGAAACTTTAGGATATACACCGATAGCCAAGGTTTTTCTTTTGCTAGCATAACGATAATCCATACGCCAGTATTTGCCAATAGAATTAACCAATAAATACAACCCACCGCTATCGCTTATTTTGTAAGCCTTATCTTTGGGCTTTGCTTGACGTACTGTGATGTCGGTAAGCATTTGACGGTATCAAAAGTACCGTCAAAAATACCGACAAATTGACGGTATGTCAAAAGATAATATGCTATCTCCTGACACAATCAATCAATAAAAAACTATGCAATTACAATGGATTTGATACGATATGAGACTTACTGAATACTGCTACTGGTGCCGAGAGGGGGAATCGAACCCCCATGATGTCACCATCGCGGGATTTTGAGTCCCGTGCGTCTACCAATTCCGCCATCTCGGCTTACTGAACAGTTTGTATGCAACTGAAGGCGCAATTATCACTGAAAAGCATCAGATCAGCAAGCTGCATGGATGGAATGTGCTGGCCACACAAAAATTGAAACTGGTCAAACGCATTTCTACCTTGCTTAGATTGCCCCAAAAAACGTTTATTGATGGTCTATCGGATGATAACGGTATAATAAGCCGAATGAAGACTGAGGATTTTGATTATTACCTGCCTGCTGAGTTGATCGCCCAATTTCCTACTGCAAAACGCCCTGACAGTCGCCTGTTATATTTAGATAGCATCCATGATTGCTGGCAAGATGAGTTGTTCCATGAGCTTCCGCGCTTTTTGCGCTGTGATGATGTAATGGTTTTTAACGATACACAGGTAATCAAAGCGCGATTATTCGGTCAAAAAGAAAGTGGCGGCAAAGTGGAAGTGATGATAGAACGATTGCTGGACGATCATCATGCTTTGGCGTCCATTCGTGCTAGTCACGCACCCAAACCTGAGTCTAGATTGTTGTTATCAGGAACCATTCCGGTTACGGTTGTTTCGCGTGTGCAAGAATTCCACACATTGAGATTCGAGCACGAAAACACCGTTGCGGCATTACTTGATCAGTACGGCCTATTACCACTACCGCCTTATATTGACAGAAAAGCTGCCGCCTTTGACGAAACCCGCTATCAAACCGTTTACGCTAAACATGCTGGCGCCGTTGCCGCTCCGACTGCGGGCTTACACTTTGATAACAATATGCTGGAGCAATTACAGAAACTAGGGATACGAATTTGCTATGTGACGTTGCATGTCGGCGCCGGCACTTTTCAACCAGTACGAGTAAAAAATATCTCCGATCATACGATGCACAATGAAAGCTATCATATTCCGCAACAAACGGTTGATATTATCAATCATGCCAAGCAGACAAACGGACGGATATTGGCAGTTGGTACGACCACGCTGCGCGCATTGGAATCATGCGCTTTCGCCAATCAGGGTCGTTTAACCACTGGTTATGGTGACACACGCTTATTCATCACTCCCGGGTTTCGTTTCCAGATCGTGGAGCGGTTATTGACTAATTTCCATCTGCCGCGCTCGACGCTATTGATGTTAGTATCCGCTTTTGCAGGCATAGACAATATTCGGCAAGCCTATCAGCATGCCATACAGGCACGCTACCGCTTTTTTAGTTACGGGGATGCCATGCTGATGGAAAGGAAATCATGAAATTTCAATTACACGCGACCGACTCCGCCGCACGTAGAGGAACTTTGACATTGGCGCATGGCAGTATCGAAACGCCTGCTTTCATGCCGGTAGGTACTTACGGTGCGGTCAAAACAATGCCTCCCGCTGCTCTACAAGCAGTAAATACACAAATCATTCTCGGCAACACCTTTCATTTATGGCTGCGCCCTGGTTTGGAAGTAATCCAAGCTCATAGTGGTTTACACGATTTCATTGACTGGCAGGGTCCTATCTTGACCGATTCAGGTGGTTTTCAAGTCTATAGCCTAGGCGATCTGCGCAAAATTACCGAACAAGGGGTCAAGTTCAAATCACCGGTCAACGGCGACAATTGTTTTCTGTCTCCCGAAGAATCGATGCGTATTCAGTGCACACTCAATTCAGATATAGTGATGATCTTTGATGAGTGCACTCCATATCCTGCAGATGAAACTACTACCCGCTTATCAATGGAACTCAGTTTACGCTGGGCAGAACGTTCCAAGGTAGCACATGGAAATAATCCTAACGCGCTGTTTGGCATCGTGCAAGGTGGTATGTATGAAAAATTACGCGAACAATCGTTTGCAGAGTTATCCACAATCGGTTTTGACGGTTATGCCATCGGTGGTCTGTCGGTAGGTGAGCCGAAATCGGAAATGCAGCGCATTTTAAGTCATACCGCACCGTTGTTACCGGAAGACCAGCCACGTTATCTGATGGGTGTCGGCACGCCTGCGGATATTGTTTACGCGGTAGCTCATGGAATAGACATGTTCGATTGCGTGCTGCCCACGAGAAATGCAAGAAACGGTTGGCTCTATACGCAACATGGAATTATCAAGCTACGCAATAGTCAATATCGTTTGGACACTACGCCACCGGACGATCAGTGCGGTTGCTATACTTGCCAGCATTTCAGCCGCTCGTATTTACATCATTTACAGCGCATCAATGAAATGCTTGGGGCACATTTAAACACCATTCACAATTTATTTTATTATCATGAACTGATGATGCAAATTCGGCAAGCCATCGAAAACCGTCAATTCGAAGAATTTGCACAAGAATTTCTGGCATAAGTGATCAGCATGCTAATATGTGCGCTTTTTAAGAAAACCTGTGGAGAGAATCATGATGATTAGTGATGCATTTGCGCAAGCAGCCGCTCCTGCACAAAACGATGCAAGTTTATTAAGCTTGTTACCGATGATCGGTATCTTGGTTTTGTTTTATTTCTTACTCATTCGTCCACAATCTAAGCGTGCGAAAGAACACAAACAAATGGTTGGAGCACTGCAACGAGGTGATGAGGTCATTACTAACGGCGGCATATTGGGGCAAATCATCAATGTCAGTGAAAACTATGCCATCATCGAAATCGCATCCGGTCTCGAAGTTACCGTGCTTAAATCCTCTGTACAAACTTTATTGCCAAAAGGTACTTTAAAAAGCATTGAACCAAAAAACAAAAGTCAGAAAACAAAAACTCCCAAAGCTTCTACCGGTGATAATAAGGATGAAAGTGAAAGCGGGGAAATATCTGAAAATAAGGATGCCGAAACCAATAAAAAATAAGCCTTTACTCAATCAAGTATTTATCGATTATCGTTATATTTTTCATCATTTGAAATTTTGATCCTATGAACCGCTACGCACTTTGGCAATATTTGATTATTGCGGTTTCGCTGCTGTTAGGCGCGTTATATACGTTGCCGAATTTTTACGGTGAATCTCCAGCCGTACAAATTTCTCCTCTACGAAGTACTGCAAATGCAGATATTGCATTATTACAACGTGTCGAAGAGGTATTAAAACAAGCCAACTTAGTAGCCGATGGTTTGTTTCTGGATGAAACCAGCGTCAAAGTACGCTTTGTTGACACTGATCTACAGATTAAAGCTAAAGATTTACTCGAATCATCTCTTGGCGGCGATTATATTATCGCATTAAATCTACTTCCCAATTCACCGCAATGGTTAACCAGTATCGGTGCATTGCCGATGTATTTAGGACTGGATTTGCGTGGAGGTGTACATTTCATGCTGGCTGTTGATATGGAAGGTGCACTGAATAAATCTCTTGACCGCTATAGTAATGACATTCGCGGTATTTTGCGCGAGAAAAGAATTCCTTATGCAGGCCTTGATAAGCAGGAAAAGAAATTAATCATCAAATTTCGTGACACCGAAACCCGTTCTAAGGCAAACGCGGAAATCAAACAAAACTATCCGGATCTAGGTTTGATCGAAGAAGAAGTCAATAATCGGTATCACTTAATCGCTGCTATCAAACCGGAAGCGCAAGTGCGCTTACAAGAATCAACCGTGATGCAAAATATCACAACACTGCGAAATCGTGTCAATGAGCTCGGTGTTGCTGAACCAATTATTCAAAAAGCCGGTGCCGACCGTGTAATTGTGCAATTGCCTGGTGTTCAAGATACCGCCAAAGCCAAAGATATTTTAGGGCGAACCGCAACATTGGAAGTTCGCATGGTTGATGACGAGCACGACCTTGATGCGGCGCTTCGCGGGCAACTTCCTGTCGGAACGGAATTGTTTCGCGAACGAGACGGTAGCCCAATTCTAGTTAAGAAGCAAGTCCTACTCACTGGCGAACGAATCACTGATGCGCAACCAGGTTTTGATAAAGATAATCAAGCAGCGGTTCATGTCAATCTGGATAATAACGGTTCAAGAATTTTCAAGCAAATCACCCGGGAAAACGTAGGTCGCCGGATGGCCATTCTGTTGATCGAGAAAAATCAAGCCGAAGTGGTCACGGCACCCGTCATTCGTGAAGAAATCGGCGGTGGTCGCGTACAAATCAGTGGACGCATGACCAGCATGGAAGCTCGTGATGTTGCTTTGTTGTTGCGTGCCGGCGCTCTTGCAGCACCGATGGACATTATAGAGGAACGCACCGTCGGACCTAGTCTAGGCGCTGAAAATATTGCCCGTGGCTTCAATTCAACGCTTTACGGTTTCTTAGCGGTTGCAATTTTCATCATTATTTATTATGCCGCATTTGGCATGATCTCAGTTTTCGCATTAGGCTTTAACTTACTGCTGCTTATTGGTTTATTATCTATTCTGCAAGCAACTTTGACATTACCCGGCATGGCCGCATTAGCATTGACGGTCGGCATGGCTATCGATGCCAATGTGCTGATCAATGAACGAATTCGTGATGAATTACGAAACGGAGCCGCGCCTCAACTTGCCATCCATGCGGGCTATGAACGCGCTTTTGGCACCATTTTGGATTCGAACATTACTACGCTGATAGCCGGTATTGCGCTGTTTGCTTTTGGTTCAGGTCCGGTTAAAGGATTTGCTGTGGTTTTATGCCTGGGTATTCTGACTTCCGTGTTTACCGCAACTTTTGTGTCACGTGGCATGGTCAACTTTATGTATGGAAATCGCCGCCTGACCACAGTACCAATCGGTAAAATTTGGATTCCTAAAAATTCGAATAAAAAAAATATCGATTTAGCATTCAATGAATCGCAAGTAGAGAATGCAACCAGTGCAGTCAACACGATTGCTGAGCAATCAAGTGAGAATGAAGGCAACGCATCGCGACAACCTGCAGCTGAGGAAAGATTGATCGCGACCGAAGTCACTCAATCGACAGGCAGCACGGCAACCAAATCAAAAAGTCGACGAAAATCGCCCGAAGCTAAGCAATCTAAAAAGAAATAATTTGATATTCAGGAAGTAATTATGGAAATTTTTCGATTTAATCGTGACATTCCTTTCATGAGCTGGCGAAGAATCGGTGCCGCCATCTCGATCACCACTTTCATTCTCTCAGTTTTCTTTATTACAACCAAAGGGCTTAACCTAGGTGTTGATTTTACCGGCGGCACAGTCCTGGAAGTCGGTTATAACCAACCCGCAGATTTAGCTAAGATACGATCGGTACTATCCGATCTTGGGATGCCGGATGCCAGCGTGCAAAACTTTGGGACGGCACGCGAAGTTCTTATACGATTACCGATCAGAGCAGATCTCTCTAGCGCTCAATTATCAGAAACCGTTCTTGCTGAACTCAGACAATCGGATTCTTCTGTGGAAATGCGACGAGTTGAATTTGTCGGGCCTCAAGTTGGTCATGAATTACTTGAAAATGGTGCATTAGCATTGCTATTCGTATCGTTAGGCATCGTTGCTTACCTCGCTATACGCTTTGAGTGGAAATTCGGCGTAGCCGGCATCATTGCCAATCTGCACGACGTCGTCATTATTTTGGGATTTTTTGCTTTCTTCCAATGGGAATTTTCTTTGACCGTGTTAGCAGCAGTTCTTGCCATCTTAGGTTACTCGGTCAACGAATCCGTAGTCATTTTTGATCGCATCCGCGAAAATTTCCGCAAGCTGCGCCGAGCGTCGGTTACGAAAGTGATTGACAATGCCATTACGCAAACGATGTCACGTACTATCATCACGCATGGCAGTACGCAAATGGTTGTCGTTTCAATGCTGCTATTTGGTGGAGAAACACTTTATTATTTTTCACTGGCACTAACCATTGGCATTCTTTTCGGCATCTATTCATCTATCATGGTCGGCAGTTCAATCATCATGCTGCTTGGCGTCAAACGGGAAGATCTTGTTCAAGCGGAAAAGAAACCGCTTGAGAATGACGGCGCAGTCGTCTGACATTTCTATTTTCGGGCATAAACGTGTTGTTCACCGATATTTTTAATTGGATAATCAGCACCGTTGGAAGCTTAGGTTATACCGGCATTTTTTTATTGATGCTGATTGAATCCAGTTTCATCCCGTTCCCCAGTGAAGTAATCATGATTCCCGCAGGCTATCTTGCTTCAAAAGGCGAAATGGACATCATTATCGCGATCTTGTGTGGGATTCTTGGAAGCTTGACGGGAGCATTAATCAATTATTATTTGGCAATTTGGTTAGGACGCCCGTTGTTAATACGATATGGAAAATATGTCTTGTTTAAGGAACATCATCTTCACCAGATGGAAGATTTCTTTGCTAAACATGGCCATATTTCCACTTTTACCGGCCGTTTAATACCAATGATTCGTCAATATATTTCCATTCCAGCGGGTTTAGCCAGAATGAATTTACCCATTTTCAGCTTCTATACCAGTCTTGGCGCTGGTATTTGGGTCATGATATTGACATTGTTGGGATATTTCATTGGTGAGAATGAAGCATTAATTAAAGAATATCTTCGTGATATCGTGATTATTTTGATAGCAGCCTGCATCCTTGGATTAACTACTTATTGGTTCTTTCAAAAGCAAAAATCAAAACAATGAAGCACAGTAATATTGCGTACTGTGCTTCAAATCAGGTTTATCAAGCAGCCGCTTGAGTATTTT
>DJMI01000121.1 GCA_002435335.1 Nitrosomonas sp. UBA6494 | reverse complement strand
AAGACAATTAAATTATGCCGTCTTCTTGTGACGCATAAAATAATAAGCCGCACCTCCACCCGCAACCAAAATCAGTAATAATATCTCAGTCATACCAATACCCCCCCCATGACTGCCATGCCCCCCTCCCATACCGACACTCAATGGTATTTTGACAGCGGTTTTTACATTACCGGAATCTTCATGCTTTTCTAGCAAAATTGCGTAATGTCCTTTTTCTTGGAGCGTTGCAGTCAATACGATGATTCCGGATTTATGTTTTGAAGGCGGCAAATAAGAAAGTCCATGTTCAGCCGTGCCATGTTGAGCGTGCTCATCATGCATCATATGATTTTCGTGATCATCGTGACCTTCATGACCTTCATGCTCATCGCTTGTCGCTACTGGTTTTTCTTGGCTTGCCGCTGGCTTTGCTGAGCCAACTGCTGTATGGCCACCATGACCAGAATGATCATCATTTACCAAACGCACGGCCAGCAACATTTCGCGGGCAGGTGGTGGAATTTCAATGGTCAAACTAACCTTGCCAGTTTTCGGAATGCTCGTGCAATAAGCATGTAATGGAGGAATACCGCCTTCAGGTACTTCATAAGCACTGAAAGATACGTGAAAATCACCGGTTTTAATCGAACAATCGCCACCCGAATGATGACCTTCATGCGCCAACATTAACTGTGCGTAAACCGGCAATCCTAAAAATGCCGTTAATACCATGCCAACTGATTTTGCTATCCAACTGCTTTTCATTGCTGCCTTCATAATTTCTCCAATTTTTATCTTCAAATCCTTGCTTTTTTGTTGTTCAATTTTTACCGAACAATTAAATTCGCGATTGTATAACAAAAAATTCGGGAGATTAATCAAAATACCAATTTTGATGAGTCAATACCAAAATTTTTATAGCTCTATCCGGATAAGCACTCATCAATCAATTCGATCCAGTGTTTGATTGGTTTAGTCAATTCGGATTGCAGATGAATCAAACAACCTATATTGGCGGTTGCAATCAAATCAGGATCCATTGATTCAAGCGCCACGGCTTTATCGGATTTCAATTGCCGAGACAATTCAGGTTGCAAGATCGAATATGTACCTGCTGAACCACAACACAAATGCGAATTAGGTACCGGCATTACACTATAACCTGCAGCATCCAAAAACTTTTCGACAACACCACGGATTTTCATGCCATGCTGCAAGGTGCAAGGCGAATGAAACGAAAGCTTCGGTTTTGACGCATTGGTATTTTCTTTTAACAATCTGATCAAATGATCATACTCTGTAGCGATAATTTCACTGACATCCTTCACCATTGCTGATATCCGATGAGCTTTCTCCGCATATTCTCGATCCTGCTGCAATAAATGCCCGTATTCTTTCACCGTTACCCCGCAGCCACTTGCAGTAATTACAATTGCTTCTACCTCGTTGCGTTCCACTGCCGGCCACCACGCATCGATATTACGTCGCATAAATTCCAACCCTTCCTGCTGCGCATTCAAATGATAAGTAACCGCACCACAGCAACCTGCATTACTTACTTTAATCAACGAAATTCCTAATCGATCCAACACACGAGCGGTTGCCGCATTGATACTTGGCGCCAATACCGGCTGCACACATCCATCCAGCACCAACATTTTTCGCTTGTGCCCGGATTGGGGCCAAACGCCAGCATGACGCGCTTTGGGCGGAATGGTATTTTTTAATTGCATGGGTAGCATAGGTCGGATCACATGCCCCATCTTTAGCAACATAGAAAATAAGCGAGTATTCGGCAGCACATGCTTTAATGCATACCGCATCACGCTCGCAGTTGAATCGCGTTTAATTTGCTGTTCTGCAATATCGCGACCGATATCGACTAACGCACCGTAGCGTACACCGGACGGACAGGTCGTTTCGCAAGCCCTGCAGGTCAAACAACGATCCAAATGCAATTGTGTTTTCTGCGTGACCGGCTGACCTTCGAGCATTTGCTTAATCAAATAAATTCGACCCCGGGGACTATCCAATTCATCGCCTAAAATCTGATAGGTCGGGCATGTTGCCAAGCAAAAACCGCAATGCACGCAACTGCGCAAAATCGCATCCGCTTCTTGTCCTTGTGGCGTATTCTTAACAACTTCTGATAATTTTGTTTGCATTTAAAACTCAGGATATAAACATCCAGGATTCAGTATCCCTGCCGGATCAAATTTTTCTTTCAATACGCGATGAATACGCATCATAGCATCGCTCAGCGGATGAAACGCCTCTACACCTAAGGTGTTGTTGCGAAATAGTGTGGCATGTCCTCCAGCGTCATGCGCAGCTTTGCGGATCATCGCAATCGAACCGAGATCGTCACAACAACGCAACCATCGCAAACCGCCTTGCCATTCGATCAATTGCTTACCCGGCAACGCCATCGGCGTGGTAGTTGATTTTACCGTCAATCGCCACAAAGGATCAGTTGACTGAAAGAACTGATGCGTTTGTTCTCGAATTGATTGCCAAAAAACCAAATCGTTATTCAAAACTTCCCCACCTAATTTGACCTGTGCCGCTTTGACTGCAGATTCCGCACCCGCTAAACGCACCGTCAATGTCTCATCAAAAAAGCATGTCGCCGAAATCGGCAGCGGTTTGCCAGCCCATTGATTCACCAAATTGATAGCTCGAACTTCATCCATCGAGAAAGCTAAAGTTAATTCCATTTGCGGCTTTGGCAATACTTTGAGCGAGACTTCCAACAAAACCCCTAAAGTACCTAAAGCCCCAACCATCAAACGAGAAATATCATATCCAGCAACATTTTTCATCACTTGCCCGCCGAAGCTCAAATCTTCACCAAGACCGTTCAGCATCCGCACTCCCAACACGAAATCGCGCACCGCACCCGCCGATGCTCGGCGCGGTCCCGATAATCCCGTTGCCACACACCCGCCCAACGTGGCGGATTCACCGAACAATGGAGGTTCGAATGCAAGCATTTGACCGTGTTGATCCAATAGCGCCTGCACATCCGACAATCGCGTACCGGTACGAACCGTAATAACCAATTCAGTCGGTTCATACGCTACCACACCATGATAAGGTCTAATATCGAGGACGGCATGCTCGGGCGATACCCCGTTGCCGTAAAAATGCTTGGTGCCGCCGCCGCTTATACGTAACGGCGCTTTATGCGCGTATGCTTCGGCAACGGCTGTTTTGATTTGATCGAGCTCGGTTTGCATAGAGTTTAAAATCGCGGCAAATCGGCAAATTTTTCTTCACCACGATGCACGTGCATCGCACCCAATTCGGCGCAGCGGTGCAATGTCGGTACCGCCTTACCGGGATTCAATAAT
>DJMI01000174.1 GCA_002435335.1 Nitrosomonas sp. UBA6494 | reverse complement strand
CTGATAATCCTCTAGCCAGCCTCCTCGCAGTCAGTTGTTAAACTGACTGCTCCGATAAATATGAGGAGACTGACATGCAACATTACTGCGGAATAGATTTACATTCAAATAATCATGTAGTGGTGATCATTGATGAAGAGGATAAGCGAGTGTTTGAGAAACGGTTGAGCAATGATTTGTCGCAGACACTCAAGGTGTTACAGCCGTACCAAAACACATTATGCGGTATTGCGGTTGAATCGACATTCAACTGGTATTGGCTGGTTGATGGCCTGCAAGCGCATGGCTATGAGGTGAAGCTTGTCAACACATCTGCTGTTGTCCAGTACGATGGCTTGAAATACAGCGGAGATCAACACGATGCTTATCATCTTGCGCATCTGATGCGATTGGGCATTTTACCCACCGGTTATATTTATCCGAAGGAGCAACGCGCGGTAAGGGATTTACTGCGCCGACGGCTTTCACTGGTCAGAATGGTCAGTGCGCAGCTGATTGGTGTACAAAGCCAGCTGTGGCGCTCAACGGGAATTCGCATTTCTTCGGACACACTACGCTGCCGGGATTTTGTCGTGCCACTGGAAGAAAACCATACACGTCAAGCCATTGAATCCGGTCTGGCAGTCTATCAGGCCATCTAACGGGAGATTGATGCGCTGGAACAATCTGCCTACCAGGCGGTAAAGTTAAGCAAGGCGTTTGAGATCCTGCAAACCGTTCGGGGGATCGGGAAAATACTGGGATTAACCATTATGCTGGAGACTGGCGACATTCATCGATTCGCCAGCGCAGGGGATTTTGCTTCATATTGCCGGTGTGTTGACAGTACACGAACCAGCAATGGCAAGAAGAAAGGCAGTGGTAACGCTAAGGCGGGCAATAAATACCTCTCGTGGGCGTTTTCAGAGGCCGCACATTTTGCAGTGCGCTTTGAACCGCTGGCACAACGATTTTATGAGCGCAAGAAAGCCAAAACAAATGGCATCATCGCCATCCGTGCAATCGCCCGCAAGCTGGCACGAGCCTGCTGGATGATGCTCAAGCATCAACAACCCTATGAGGCCAAACTGATGTTTCCGGGTTAAGTTTGGGTGGCCGGAATGAACCAGAATGGGGTCTGGCAAAACCACCGAGTCTGATTGGACATTCCGGCTGGCCATCGATTGTTACGTTTCGCCCAAACCGTGAGCTATATCGGGTNNGGCACCAGGGGTAAGAATCACTCAAAAGATTCACGCCTTGATCCAGATGGGTGACTGGCGCGAAGCGACTTGCTTCTGACGCCAAAGAAAATGATAAAACGGGCGCGATGTTCGTAATAACGATGGAGTTTTACTTTAAATGCTGTTTAGCAGCAGGGTATTATTTACCCTATTGACAGAGGCAGGCTAATGGGTGACCCCATACTTAAAAACGATATCAATACAACTGCAAACAACTTAGATTTCATATAATTCTTCATGACTACTCCTGCCATTTAATTGTTAATTACTATTACCTCCTACAACTACAAGCACATTGTGCAATTCTTTTTAACTATAGTTAATAGTACATTTGTACTAATTTCGTACTAGGTTTGTACTATTTTTCGCTATTGACTGCACAGAAAGGGATACAATTCGTGAGCGATGGTTGCAAATTGAGATGTATTGAATCGACATACTATTGCGTTATCTTGTAGCGTGATTTGCGTATTCTAATTTTTGATGAATCACATAGCACTAATATATTTCTAATTAATTTTGATCTAATGACACAACCAGAAAAAAGCACCAACCAATCCGATCCTAAAGAAGCAATACTAGTCGAACCACTGAAAACCCTTACAGTCAACCAATGCAACATTACTTTGCTGGGCACGGCGCATGTTTCAAAAGCCAGTGCGGATAAAGTCCGGGAATTGATCGCAACCGGACAATACGATGCGGTAGCGGTTGAATTATGCCCTAGCCGTCACAAAGCCATTGTCAATCCCGACGCGATGGCCAAAATGGATTTGTTTCAGGTCATCAAAAAGGGGCAGGCCAGCATGGTGGCCGCAAGCCTTGCATTGGGTGCGTTTCAGCAGCGCTTGGCGGAACAATTCGGCATCGAACCGGGTGCCGAAATGCGTGTAGCGATCAAAGACGCACAGACGGCAAAATTACCGGTATTGTTGATCGACCGAGAAATCGGCACCA
Organism: Nitrosomonas sp. UBA6494; assembly: GCA_002435335.1. GTDB lineage: Bacteria > Pseudomonadota > Gammaproteobacteria > Burkholderiales > Nitrosomonadaceae > Nitrosomonas. The sequence continues at coordinate 20,615 of DJMI01000174.1, read as the reverse complement.
CGATGAAGCGCATTTATTACAACGTACCGTGGTGGAAGCGTGCCAATCTGTTCGCCGGATTACTGGCGAGCGTGATCAGCAAGGAAAAATTCAGCGAAGCGGAAATCGAGCGATTAAAAGAAGGCGATGTGCTGGAAAGCTCTTTCTCGCAATTCGCGGAAAACGAGAAAGATTTGTTTCTGCCGCTGATCAGCGAGCGCGATGAATACATGTCCGCTCGACTCATCAAGGAAAGCCAGGAAAATAACTACCGGCATATTTTAGCTGTGGTCGGTGCCGGTCATTTGAACGGCATGGCGCAACGACTTGAAACCGGAAACATTCAGCATCCTGATGAGCGAATCGCGCAACTGGATGTGGTACCACCACCATCGCCGTGGTTTAAATGGATTCCATGGGCGATCGTCGCATTGATTCTGAGCGGCTTTGTGATCGGCTTCTCGCGCAGCCCGGAGTTGGGCACCTCGATGGTAATCGACTGGATCGTAATCAACGGAGGCTTGTCAGCGATTGGCGCAGCAATCGCGTTTGCCCATCCGCTCTCGATCGTAACCGCTTTTTGCGCCGCACCACTGACATCGCTGAATCCGACCATCGGCGCCGGCATGGTGGTCGCTGCGGTCGAAACCTATTTGCGCAAACCTGAGGTCGGCGATTTCAATCGCCTGCGCTCCGACACCACCACGTTAAAAGGTTGGTGGCACAACCGGGTTACGCGTATTTTACTGATTTTCATCCTTTCCACTTTGGGGTCCGCGATCGGTACTTATGTCGCCGGATTTAGAATCTTTGAACAATTGAGCGTCAGTTAAATTTTCATGTTCGGTTTCTTCGAACGCCTGATCGATCCGTACCCGCCGGAGCATCCGGCGGAGCCGCCCAAAGGGCTCTATCGTTTCTGCCGCCATTATACTCGCGGCATCGAACCCCATTTGGTGTTGTTGGCGATTCTGACCACTTTGCTGGCAATCAGCGAAGCGCTGCTCTACAGCGTCGTCGGGCAAATGGTCGATTGGCTGGCGGAAAAGAAAATCGACGATTTCTTCGTGGTGGAATGGCCAACACTGTTAAGCATGTCGATTTTCATCTTGTTCTGGATACCGCTGCTGGTATTGATGCACGCAATGGTAATCAATCAGATGTTGATGGGCAACTTTCCGATGCGCGTGCGCTGGTTGTCGCATCGCTATTTGCTCAACCAAAGCTATGCGTTTTTTCAGCACGAATTCAGCGGCAGAATCGCCACCAAAGTGATGCAAACCGCGCTGGCAGTGCGAGAAACCATTCTAAAACTGCTCGACGTGATGCTGTTTGTCACCATCTATCTGACCACGACATTGTTATTGGTGATCAACGCCGACCCCTATTTATGCTTACCACTGCTGGTGTGGTTGGTATTATATATCGCCATTTTGTGGTATTTCGTACCGCGGCTGAAGCGCATTTCGACATTGCAAGCCGATGCGCGCGCATTGATGACCGGCCGCATCGTCGACAGCTACACCAATATTTTGACGCTGAAACTGTTTTCCAGCAGCCGGCGCGAATCGGCTTACGTTCGTGACGGCATGGCAGAATTCATGGCAACGGTGTACCCGCAAATGCGCTTGGCAACCGGATTGAATTTTTCGGTATGGACCATCAACATGTTGATGGTGTTTGCCACCGGTGCCCTGGGGTTGGCTATATGGCTGCAAGGCGACATCAGTCCGGGCGCAATCGCCATCGTGATGAGCCTGGCGATTCGCCTGACCGGCATGTCGCACTGGATCATGTGGGAAGTCAATACCTTGTTTGAAAATATGGGTACGGTGCAAGACGGCATCAATACCATCGCCAGACCGCAACGGGTAGTTGATGCTCCAGATGCACAGGAATTGCGAGTGAATCACGGCGCCATCACATTTGATCGAGTAACATTCTCGTACCACTCCGAGCATCGCGATCCGCGCTGCATTTTCGCCGATTTCAGCTTGCAAATCGCCGCCGGCGAAAAAGTAGGCATTGTCGGGCGCTCGGGAGCCGGTAAATCGACCTTTGTTAATTTGTTGCTGCGCTTCTACGATGTGCAACAGGGCCGTATCAGCATTGATGGGCAGAATATTCGCACCGTCACCCAAGACAGCTTGCGCGCCAATATTGCCATGGTCACACAGGATACGTCTTTATTACACCGCTCGATCCGCGACAATATTTTGTTCGGTAGGCCGGACGCTACCGAACAACAAATGATGCAAGCCGCGCAGCAAGCGCAGGCACACGAATTCATCCTCACATTGCGCGACAACAAAGGCCGCACCGGCTATGACGCGCATGTCGGAGAGCGTGGCGTAACACTATCCGGCGGGCAGCGGCAACGCATAGCGATTGCCCGTGTGCTGCTGAAAAATGCACCGATCCTGGTATTGGACGAAGCCACCTCGGCACTCGATTCCGAAGTCGAAGCCAGTATCCAACAAAGCCTGTATCAACTGATGGAAGGCAAGACGGTAATCGCCATCGCGCATCGCCTTTCGACCATTGCGGCGATGGATCGCCTGATTGTGTTCGACAATGGCCGCATCGTCGAACAAGGCAGTCACGCCAAACTCATCGCCAACAACCGGCTTTATGCGCAGTTGTGGAACCATCAATCCGGCGGTTTTTTGGGATCATAACCGATCGAACACTACTCGAAACTCACAGAGTATGCGTTTTTTGCGAGATTTTCCCCAAGAAACATCCTGCCAAAATGCCGATAATCCAGGTTACCACCATAAGCGTGGACATCAGATGCGAACCATTGGTGTCGCGCAATTGCGTAACCAATGTTCCCAGCGGAATAATGCTCAGCAAGACGCAAGCACAAATCACAAATGAACCGTTACTCCACCGAAAAATCGCATAGGAAAACAGCATAAAAGGCAAAAACATAAACGTCTGAACAATCCAGGAAATACCGCTCAGCAAGACGCCGAACCCCAGAAACGACAACAAAAAACCGCCTATCGCGGCGCAAAAACCGATTTGTATTTTCTTCCAAATACTTTGATTATAGGATTGCTGCATCGATTAATTTACCAGGAGTTTGTCGGACTTAAGCAATCGTAGCGAGCCAAGCGGGAGAACGAGTGCAGATTTTCTTAATTTTGAGGCGCATAGTTAATCTATGTAACGAAAAATTGAGGAAATATGAACCGTTATCCCATTGGCGCAGTAGATTAGTCTTAAGTCCGACAGACTCCTGACACTCAACAAAATTCCTCGATACTACGGACTAGAAACAATGGATTGTTTAAGCTTAGCAATTTCTGGCTGATTCAGCGTTTCCGTTTTCAACAAAGCTTCTGCTGTTTGCTCTAGCAACGTACGGTTGGTTTGTAAAATAACAATCGCTCGGGCTAATGCTTGATCTACCAATTCACGCACTGCACCATCTATCTTGTTAGCAGTTTCCTCACTATAGTTTCGATTTTGCGGCATCGGTATGTTCGGTTGCAAAAACACCGATTGTTCGCGGTCATACGCCACATTACCCAGCGTTTCGCTCATCCCGTAGCGAAGCACCATAGCACGCGCAATATCCGTAGCACGTGCCAGATCATCGGCTGCACCAGTGGATACTTCTTTAAATATCACCTGCTCGGCCGCGCGCCCCCCCAGCAAAACCGCCATTTTATTGAGCAATTCAACACGCGTCATTAAAAAGCGATCTTCGGTCGGACGCTGAATGGTATATCCCAATGCACCAACACCACGAGGTATGATAGAAACTTTGTGAACTTCGTCCATTCCCGGCAAAGCCAATGCAACCATGGCGTGACCTAATTCATGAAAGGCAACCACGCGGCGCTCATTCGGATTCAACAATCGGTTACGCTTTTCCAGACCGGCAATAATCCGTTCAATCGCATTGTTGAGATCATCCATGGTCACTGCAGCGGCGGCACGCCGTGTAGCCAGTAATGCAGCTTCGTTGATGAGATTCGCCAGATCCGCTCCGGTAAACCCAGGTGTTAGCGCAGCAATTTGCTCGATTTTGACATCCTGGCTTAACTTGATTTTTTTCGCATGGACCGCAAGAATTTGTTCTCGCCCCAGCTTATCGGGACGATCCACCAAAACCTGACGATCGAATCGACCTGCACGCAGTAATGCAGGATCGAGAATTTCTGGGCGATTCGTCGCCGCCAGCAACACAATACCGCTGCTCGGATCAAATCCATCCAATTCAGCAAGCAATTGATTCAACGTCTGCTCTTTCTCATCATGCCCTCCTCCTAAACCGTAGGCACCACGAGCACGACCAAGCGCATCCAATTCGTCGATAAAAATGATCGCCGGCGACATTTTCCTCGCTTGTTCAAACAAATCACGCACCCGGGCCGCACCGACACCAACAAACATTTCGACAAACTCCGATCCCGAAATGGAAAAGAACGGAACCCCCGCCTCACCGGCAACGGCACGTGCCAACAGCGTCTTTCCCGTACCTGGCGGACCAACCAACAGAATACCTTTCGGAATTCGACCACCTAAACGTCCATAATCCGCTGGATTGCGCAGGAAGTGGATAATTTCAATCAATTCCTCCTTAGCTTCATCCACACCGGCGACATCATCAAAAGTTACCTTGGTTTCTTTCTCCACAAATACTTTGGCATGACTTTTACCGATGGACATTAATCCGCCACCCATACTGCTGCCCATGCGCCGTATCACAAAAATCCAGATTCCGATGAAAATGGCCGTTGGAACGATCCAGGAAAGCAAATCGCGCAACCAAGTACTTTGCACCACGCCAGTATAAATGACATTATGCTTATCCAGAATCTCGGCCAATTCCGGCTCTACGCGTGTCGTGACGAAATCCTTGAATCCATCCGCATTTTTTGTTTTCAAGGTTCCGTATATTTGGTTTTCAGTGATCGCGATCTCAGCAATTTGTCCTTGCTCTAAAAGATGCTGAAACCGGCTGTAAGGAATATGCTCAACTTGCGTATATTGCGAATACAGACTTTGCACCAGCAGCAAAGTCAGAAACGCTGCAATGATAAATCCGATGTTAATGTTAGTTTTTTTATCCATTGTTCAATCAAAGACAATAAAAACGATCCATGTACCACGCAATCATGTTAAATATCCGTCAAATCCAAAATAACTTGCATCAAATCGGGCTTCAACACCACTAATATCACCACTGCAAACAAAACCAATACCGGGAATTCATTAAACCAGCGGTAAAACACATGGCCGTGGCGATTCGCATCTTGTTTGAATGCAGCTACAAATTTTCCACAGTAATAATGGTAGTAAATTAATACCGCTACTAAAGCCAATTTAGCGTACAGCCAATCGCCTGAAAACCCATATCCCAACCACAGCCAAACGCCGAAAAAAATCGTCAATACCGCACCAGGCGTCATAATTCCGTAATATAGCTTGCGCTCCATAATTTTGAATCGATCTTTGCCCGGTTGATCCTCGCACATCGCATGATAAACAAACAATCGCGGCAAATAAAAGAGCCCGGCGAACCAGGTAACCATGAATATAATGTGCAGTGATTTTATCCAAAGCATAGCAGTATGAATGATTGATATGAAAATTGTTATGATAATGGTCTCGCGATTTTAGCACTACCCCTTACAACCCAGCGGCACACTTTGAAAAATTTACCGGCAACCCATATGATCGAAATTTGGAACCAATCGTTCATTTTATCCAGCTCAGATCGTCCAACCACAATTGCGGATATCCGCCCCTCGGATGAAGATTTCGCCGCACTGGATCCCAAAACTTACGCAGCGATAGAAGCTGAAGCTCTATTTCACGCAATTGATCAAACGCAAACAGAAACCGGGCATTTGACTTTATATCGATCGATTGCCCGTCCCTGTCAAAATGCGCAAATTTTGCAACAAAAACAACAAGCATTGCGAGAGATTGAAGCAAATCCGCGACTGCACGATGCATTAACAAAATTTGTCGACAAAACGATTCACGGTGAAAAATCGTTAAAACATCTGCTATACGGTGAATTCGCCGGCGGCCTGGCAACCGAAACACCGAGCAGCAGAGCCGATAAGATCGAATTTGGAGGTTACGGCTATCGTCAATATGTTGACGCCACGCAATTTGTGGTAGACCTGGTTGAAAGTGCCAAAAAAATCCCGCTTCCTGAATCGATTTACTTGCGCACTCTGTTGGATGCAATCCGCACATTTGCACATTCACGCACTTATGCGCTGATGAAAGGTCCCGTCTATACTTCAAACGGCAAGTTTAAAACAAAACAAGAAAAATCAATGCTGGATCTTTATGCGCGATTTCATCCTACGTTGTTTAAGCTACTCCCCACGTTACTTTTTTTTGCAGCATCGTATGGTATTTTATTTTTCTTCCAGATTCTTATGCCCGAGTTCAGCGCGTCGTATTTCAGTTACGGTGTGCTAGCGCTGACGGCGCCTGTTTTTCCGATCATTTTGCTGGCAATGGGGGTATCGGATCGCGATACCGTCATTTATCCCCTGCGCAAACAATTCCGGGAAAGCTCTGATCTAGCGAAAACTATCGAAGCTCTCGGCATGATAGATGAATTACTATCTTTTTCACGGTATAGAAAAAACAGCTCTGGCAATCAAGTCTTACCGGAAATTCTCGACGAACAACAGCATCGGCTCATTGTTACGCAAGCGAGAAATCCTCTGTTGATCAGAACGATTCCGGATTATGTACCCAACGATATCCGTTTGGATCAAACTGCCCGCATCTTGATTATCACAGGACCGAACAGCGGCGGCAAAACCGCTTACTGCAAAACGGTTACGCAAATACAGTTGCTGGGACAAATCGGCTGTTATATCCCCGCAGAAAAAGCGCAACTGGTACCGGCCGAGCATATTTATTATCAAGTACCCGATCCGGGGCAATTAAGTGCCGCAATGGGCCGCTTCGGTCACGAATTGACGCGCACCCGCGAGATATTTTTTAACGCCACCTCGAAAAGCTTGGTAGTTCTGGACGAGTTGTCCGAAGGCACCACATTTGAAGAAAAAATGACCATTTCGGAATATATCCTGAAAGGTTTCCATCAACTCGGTGCAAGCACTTTATTGGTTACGCATAATCACGAGTTATGCGAGCGACTGCAAAATGAACATATCGGGCAGTATTTGCAAGTCGAATTCATGCCGCAAGGACCGACGCACCGATTAATCCCGGGCGTATCCAAAGTCAGTCACGCCGATCGAGTAGCACAGGCGATAGGGTTTAGTCGGCAAGATGTCGAAGCCCATTTGGAACGTCAAAGAAAAAATTGATTGTTAGCATAACGATAATTGATAGATTCTGCGTCACACAGTTATACGCTATTAGCTATTTCCGGTAAAATGTCTGATTTGATTTTTGAGAGGTTGTCATGTATCGCTTAGCACCTAGCATTCTTTCTGCTAATTTCGCCAAACTCGGCCAAGAAATAACCGATGTAATCGACTCCGGCGCCGATATTGTTCATTTTGATGTCATGGACAATCATTATGTTCCCAATCTGACCATCGGTCCTTTAGTTTGCGAAGCCATTCGCCCAGTTACCGATGCCATGATCGACGTTCATTTAATGGTCGAACCCGTGGATCGCATCATTCCGGATTTCGCCAAAGCCGGCGCCAATATTATTTCATTTCATCCGGAAGCATCCAATCACATCGACCGCACCATCGGATTAATCAAAGAACAAGGATGCAAAGCCGGCTTGGTATTTAATCCTGCCACACCGCTATATTATCTGGATCATGTCCTCGATAAATTGGATCTGATTTTAATCATGTCGGTCAACCCGGGCTTCGGCGGTCAGAAGTTTATTCCAGAAGCGCTGAATAAGTTACGCGAAGTTAGAAAACGCATTGATGCCAGCGGCAAAAACATCATGCTGGAAATTGATGGCGGCGTCAAAGTAGACAATATTGCCGAAATCGCCCGCGCCGGTGCGGATACATTTGTCGCCGGCTCTGCCATTTATCAAGCCGGCAAAGATTCCGATGCGCATCGCTACGACAGCATCGTAGCAGCATTCCGCGCCGAATTGGCAAAAGTATAGGCTATTCATTCGATTGCTATTTCAAAATACCCATGAGCCACAATTTTTCCAACAGCGCAAAAACACCAGACAATAAAATCGAATTTCCGATTGCAGTGAAAGTGATCATGATCGATTTGGACGGCACACTGCTGGATACCGCGGACGATCTGGCTTTAGCCGCCAATCGGATGTTGAAAGATCTCAGCATGCCGGAGCAATCCACCGAAACCATTCGCTCTTATATCGGCAAAGGCATTCAAAAACTGGTCAAGCGCACACTGACCGGTCAATTGGATGGTGAACCGGATGCCGCTTTATTTGCCAAGGCGCTACCGATCTACGAGCGCCATTACGCCAATTGTCTCAGCGTCAACACACGCCCTTACCCGGGAGTCATCGACGGCATCAAAGCCATGCAACAAGCTGGATTGCGATTGACTTGCATTACCAATAAAGCTGAAGCTTTCACCATTCCGCTGCTGCGTGCGACAGGATTGTACGATCAATTTGAAATGGTGTTGTCCGGCGATAGCCTGCCCAAGAAAAAACCGGATCCAATGCCACTGACGCATATCTGCAAGCATTTCGATGCCAAACCGCACGAAGCTTTACTGATAGGAGACTCGCTAAACGATGCCATCGCTGCGAGAGCTGCCGGTTGTCATGTGTTTTGCGTAACATATGGCTACAACGAAGGGCGCAATGTGTACGAATTGGATTGTGATGCAATCGTTGAATCATTGGTTGATGCAGCCAAACTAATCAAGGGCATCTCTAAAAATTCAGAGTTTTAAACTAGACGAGGCGAGAGCAAAAAATATTGACGCAGCATATAATTGATATGTAAGGAAATATTTTTTGTGAACAACGAAGTATTGTGACAAAATATGAATCTTTAGAGATACCCTCAAGCGATTCGAATAAAAAATACCGATGACCGAAGCCGAATTCAATCAGCTTGCACAGCAAGGATACAACCGCATACCGCTTGTGTTGGAAACCTTCGCCGATCTTGATACGCCACTATCCATTTATCTCAAACTATCCAATCAACCTTATTCCTACTTATTGGAATCGGTCAAAGGCGGCGATCGTTTCGGTAGATTCTCGTACATCGGTCTGCCGTCTACAACGCGGATTGAAGCACGCGATAATATCGTAACAACGGTTATGCATGGAAAAGCCGAAACGTTCACTGTCGACGACACACTGGCATTTGTCGAATCCTATTTGGCACAATTCAGAGCAGCGCCTTGCTTAGCAGGAAAATCACGCTTCACTGGCGGTTTAGTCGGTTACTTCTCCTACGACACCGTCCGGTATATCGAACACAAACTGAAAGGCCAGGCAAAACCGGATACATTGAATACGCCAGATGTCTTATTGATGCTTTCCGAGGAGCTGGCCGTCGTGGACAATTTATCCGGCAAATTGTATTTGATCGTTTATGCCGATCCACAGCAGGAAAATGCCTATCAACAAGGAATTGCCAGACTCAGAACATTGCTGTCAAAATTGCGTCAACCCATCGCGATACCGGTTGAGCAAGCCATTATAGGAGGCAGCGCCACTGCGGAATTTCCGGAAGCCGACTTTAAAGCCGCTGTCGAGCGGGCAAAGCGCTACATTTATGACGGCGACATCATGCAAGTCGTATTGGCACAGCGTACCAGCAAGCCGTTCAAAGCGTCGCCATTGGCGCTGTATCGTGCATTGCGCAGCCTTAATCCGTCGCCGTATATGTTCTTTTATCATTTCAACGATTGCCATGTCGTTGGCGCTTCTCCCGAGATTCTGGTGCGGCTTGAAGACGATACCGTCACTGTGCGTCCAATTGCAGGAACTCGTCCGCGTGGAAAAAATCCGCAAGAAGATGCTGCACTGGCTGCGGACTTGCTAGCCGATCCGAAAGAAATTGCGGAACATGTGATGCTAATGGATCTTGGCCGTAACGACATCGGTCGTGTGGCTCAAACCGGTACCGTCAAGGTAACGGAAAAAATGCAAATCGAAAATTATTCGCATGTGATGCACATCGTATCCAACGTGGAAGGCAAACTCAAACCCGATCTCAATGCAATTGATGTGTTACGCGCGACATTCCCGGCAGGTACTGTCAGCGGCGCACCGAAAGTTCGAGCCATGGAGATTATCGACGAACTTGAAATATCCAAGCGCGGCATTTACGCCGGTGCCGTCGGTTACCTGGGGTTCAACGGTGACATGGACTTGGCGATTGCCATTCGTACCGCAGTTATCAAGGACGGGACTTTACATGTTCAAGCCGGAGCTGGGATCGTAGCAGACTCAGTGCCGCAAAATGAATGGATCGAAACGCAAAACAAAGCCAAAGCTATCCTGCGGGCGGCGGAAATTGCGGAAAACGGATTGGATAGCACCATTTAGCAACTTCAACCGGTGACGTAACAATCAAATATTATTTGATCTCAGATACGAGAGATTTGGTGGCAGGAAACCAAATCGCAAATCGACTGCCCTTCCCCACCTGGCTGGTAATTTCAAGCCGTGCATCGTGCCGATTAACGATATGCTTAACGATGGCCAGCCCCAATCCGGTGCCACCGGTTTCGCGTGAACGACTGCTGTCGACACGATAAAAGCGCTCGGTCAAACGCGGAATATGTTCTTTCTCAATCCCGATGCCGCTATCTTGCACGAAAAAAAGCCCTTGCCCGTTGCACTTTTCCCAGTTGATGACGATTTCACCGTAATCCGGCGTATATCGAATCGCATTACTGATCAAATTGCCGAACGCACTACGCAATTCTTCTTCGCTACCGCGCAGCTTATCATCGCTGGAAATCATCAGCTTGATGCGATGGCGGCCGCCGCTCAGCGATTCCGCTTCGCGCAATAATTCATTTAATAGAATCGCCACATCCACGATTTTTTCTTTGACTTTATTGTGTACGTCTTCCAATCGTGACAACACCAATAAATCTTCAATCAACCGCTGCATGCGAGTTGCCTGTTCGGTCATGAGCGTTAGCGCTCGTTTGTTAAAATCGGGACTTACTTCATCGGTAGATGCTAAGGTTTCGAGGAAACCGCTGATAACTGTCAGCGGTGTGCGTAACTCATGCGAAACATTGGCAATGAAATCGCGGCGCATGGTCTCGATTTTCTCAAATCGAGTAATATCACGGCTAATCAATAACTTCTGGTTATACCCATAAGGCACTAATTGCAAAGAAATAATCAATCCCTGTTGCCGCATCTGCTTCAGAACGAGCGGATCGCTATAGCGGCGAGCAGTCAGATACTCGACAAATGGAATCTGTCTGACCAAATGGATAATCGGCTGACCGACATCCATCGCCAGATTAATGCCTAAGTGATGTTCTGCAACCGGATTGCACCACTCGATCCGGTTTGATTCATCCAAAATGACAACACCATCAGGCATCGCTGCCGTGGCGCTTTGCATTTGTTCCAATGCACTGCTAAGCCGCTCCTGACTTTGGCTATGCTGACGCACATAGCGGGCCAGGTGTGCAAATACATCATCCCATACCCCGGAGCCTGCTGGAATGCTTGCCGGAGTATGATCGGATAACTGCAACCAACGCTCCAAAGCAACCAAATGTCGCAAATGTAAAAACACCATCCACAGCAATGCAACGCTTAAAAAAAGCAAAGCCTTGGTTGCGCCAAAAATCAACCAAACAACCGCAGCAATCGTTATGATAAATACTATATTAAAAGAACGCTGCCATATCTCCGACATCTACATTATCCCAAGCTCAGCTACCGCAAAAACATGTCCTATTGTAGGCAAAGCATCATCACAGTTGCTACAATCTGACATGTTATTAATTTTATTTTGAACGAAATGGCAGGCCTCAGCAAAGACACCCCCCGTCCCACCGAAATTAAGCTGCACAAACAATCCAGATTATTGGATATCGCTTTTTCCGACGGCAAAACGTTTCAATTCACGTGTGAATTCTTGCGGGTTCATTCCCCGTCAGCCGAAGTCAGCGGCCACAGCCACGGACAAGAAGTGCTGCAAACCGGAAAAAAAATGGTCAACATCCTAAAAATCGAGCCGATCGGAAATTATGCCATACAACTTAATTTTACCGACGGTCATAACACGGGACTGTATTCATGGGATTTGTTGTACCGATACGGACTCAATCAAGAAGAAATGTGGCAAAACTATTTAAAGCGATTAGAAACCGCAGGAGCAAGCCGAGAACCTTAGGTCGACTATTTTTTCACTTGCGTGGCAGTGACAAAAATGATTGTCCCGAAAGTGCGATTCAAGGTCTTGCTGGTAAAGTTTGTCATCACCATGCTCTCTTCGAAGCGTATATGATCACCTTTATTGGCTTGTGTCGTCGGAGCGGCAATCCAGAATTTTCGCCCGCTGTTTTCTAATTCCATATAAGTATATCCTCCTGAATCGATGGCAGAAACAACAATACCTTCATTGTCCGCCATCTTTCCCTGAGATGTTTGCTTATCATGCGGTTCATGGTGCAGCGCCATGACATTTATCGGATTGAACAACAGCCCCCCAATCAGTACGATAAAGGCTAAAAATGAAATTTTCATGAATGCTCCTGTCGGTTATAGAAAAGCGGCATCATACACTGCCGGTCTATTAAGTTCCATTGCCAGGGGGCATCGCAGCTAAACGATTCTGCCGTACTTTTTCGAAAAAACAAATTGCTGCTGCCGCAGCTGCATTTAAAGATTCGGTTTTACCGGGCATCGGAATGGATATATTTTCATCAGCCGTCTGTATCATTTCTTTCGACAGCCCAGCTCCCTCATTGCCGAATATAAATGCAACAGACCCCGCTAACGAAACATCAAAAAGATTTTTTGAGGCTTGAATGGATGTGGCAATGACGGTTCCGGGAAATTGCTTCGCTATTTGCTGTAAGTCGCAATTCTCATGTATGCGCAAAAAAAAATGCGCTCCCATAGCGGCGCGTAATGTTTTTGGCGACCACGCATCAGCGCACTGCTGCGAAAGATAAACATCCTCGGCATTGGCCGCAGCGGCGGAACGCAAAATAGAACCAAGATTTCCGGGATCCTGAATCGCTTCCAACAACACGCTGAATATTTCTTTTCCTATCGTTACTTCTTTTCTCAGCGCAGGAATAGTAATAAGCGCAAGAATTCCGGTTGGCGTTTTGACCGGTGATACGGTACGGAACAACGCATCGCTGACAATCGTTATTTTCGGTGTTTTGTTGCCGAAAAGTATATTGAGAAAACGCTTATTTTCACCGCCCTCCAGGTAGCATTCACTGACAATTAAATTTTCAGGCATTCCTACCACTGAACAATAAATCTGTATCAGATGTATGCCGTCGAGTAATGTTAAGCCTGATTTATTGCGATATTGCGTAGACCCTTCCAACTTGATGAGTTGCTTAATGATCGGATGGTCGCGTGATGTGATGATCGTCATAATTTGCAGTCTACAACGAATGATTCGAAAACAGAAATCAACATCCGTCACTTGAATGATGATGAAATTCCAGCACAAACAGACACCGCCATACAATCCATTGGCTCATCGTTCACTTCTTTTCGGAACCGGCACGATGCACCAACTGATATAACACCGGCACCACCAATAACGATAACAGCGATTGCGACAATGTGCTGCCGATCATGACCGTCGCCAGTGTGCGCTGCACCTCGGCACCCGTCGTGGTACTGAGCGCCATCGGCAGGAAACCGAGCGATTCGACCCAGGTGGTGATCAGTACCGGGCGCAGCCGCAGCAACGAGCCGGTACGGATCGCTTGATCGAGCGAAAATCCCTGTTGGCGTAGATCGCGGATAAAGGTCAGCAAGACCAGACCGTCCAATACCGCCACACCGGACATAGCGATAAATCCGACACCGGCGGAGATCGACAGCGGGATGTCGCGCAACCACAAAGCGATAATGCCGCCGGTCACGGCAAGCGGCACCGCGCTGAATACCAGCAAACTATCGCGAAAACTGCCCAGCATGGTGTACATCAGAAAAAACACCAAAGCGAGCGCCAGTGGAATGACGATCTGCAATCGTTCTGCTGCCGCGATCAATTGCTCGAATTGCCCGCCCCAGGATAACCAATAGCCTGCGGGAATCTTGACTTGCCGATTGATGCGCTCTTGCGCCTCCATAACAAAAGAACCGAGGTCGCGTCCGCGCACGTTGGCGGTTACAACCACGCGACGCTTGCCGTTTTCACGGCTGATTTGATTGGGGCCTTTGACAATCTGCAAGTCGGCGACTTCGCCGAGCGCGACAAATACCGGCACAGCAGCGGCAGGCGCATTCGGCGTGCCTGCCGGATTGAGTACGGAAAGTCTGATCGGTAGCCGTTTCAATGCTTCGATGTCACTTCGCACCGATTCCGGTAATCGTACTTGCAATTCGAAGCGGCGATCGCCTTCGAAAATCAATCCGGCTGTTCTGCCACCTGTCGCGATGGTGATAGCATCCTGCACATCGCTACCATTAAGACCGTAGCGTGCCATTTTTTCCCGGTTCATTTGCACCGACAACACCGACAATCCGGTCACTTGTTCGATGCGCACATCCGCCGCACCAGGAACAGCTTTGACGATGCGTTCAATTTGCTCAGCCATGTTGTACAAGACGTCGAGATCGTCGCCGAATACTTTGATCCCCACGTCCGCGCGTACGCCCGAAATCAGCTCGTTGAAGCGCATTTCGATCGGTTGCGTAAACTCGAAATTATTGCCCGGCACCTTGCGTACCGCCTGCTCCATCGCGGCAATCAATTCCTCCTTATTGCGGTATTTACCCGACCATTGCGATTGCGGTTTGATGATAATAAAAATATCCGCGACACTCGGCGGCATCGGATCGGTGGCAATTTCCGCCGTGCCAATTTTGGAAAACACCCGCTCAACCTCAACAAAGCGTTTGATTGTTTCTTCCAGCTCGTTTTGCATTTCAATCGCGGTTGTCAGACTGGTTCCGGGAATACGCAGTGCATGCAGCGCAATGTCTTCCTCGTCCAGACTGGGTACGAATTCACTGCCCATGCGCGTAGTCAGCAGCAGCGATAGCGTCACGATCACCGCCGCAACGGTCACGGTCAATCCCTTGTTCGCCAGTGCGACGTCGAGTGCGGGTGCGTAAATTTTCTTTGCCCACTCCACCGCGGCACCTTCTTTTTCCATCATTTTGCCGGACAGGAACATCGCGACCGCCGCTGGCACGAAAGTCACCGACAAAAATACCGCACCAAGCAATGCCAGCAGAACGGTAAACGCCATTGGATGAAACATTTTGCCTTCAACGCCGGATAGCGCAAATACCGGTAGATAAACCACCATGATGATCAATTGACCGAATAACAGCGCACGACGCACTTCCTTCGATGCATCGAACACCACATCGAAACGCTCGGAAGATGTCAATGCCCGCCCCAACCGCTGTTGCTCGAGCGAAAGCCGCCGGATACAATTCTCGACGATAATCACTGCTCCGTCGACGATGATGCCAAAATCGAGCGCCCCCAGACTCAGCAAATTGGCGCTGACATTATTGGCCACCATGCCGCTGATGGTGAACAGCATCGACAATGGAATAATCAACGCGGTAATCAACGCAGCGCGCATATTCCCCAGCGCAATGAACAGCACCACGATCACCAGCGCGGCACCTTCGAGCAGATTGTTGGAAACCGTGTTGATGGTTTTGTCGACCAGTGTGGTGCGGTTATAAACCGGTGTAGCCACAATCCCCGCAGGCAGGTTGCGGTTGATTTCTTCAAGCTTATCCGCCGCAGCTTGCGAAACGGTGCGACTGTTTTCACCGATCAACATAAAGGCCGTACCCAGCACCACTTCATGGCCGTTTTGCGTCGCCGCGCCGGTGCGCAACTCCTTACCGATCAATACATCGGCCACATTCTTGACGCGAATCGGCACGCCTTGATTACTGCCTAAAATGATTTCGCCGATCTCGGTCAGATTCACTACTTGTCCGGGTACTCTGATCAGATATTGCTCACCACTTTTTTCGATATATCCGGCACCGACATTGATATTATTGCGCTCTAGCGCCAATACCACGTCTTGCAGCGTTAAACCGTAGGCAATCAGTTTTTCAGGGTATGGCGCAACATGAAACTGCTTGACATAGCCGCCGACGGTATTGACTTCGGTGACGCCTTTCACCATGCGCATGCGCGGCTTGATGATCCAATCCTGGATTTCGCGCAAATCCATCGGCGTATATTCGCTACCGCCCGGCTTGCGCGCGCCCGGTTCCGCATCGACCGTCCACATGAAAATCTCACCCAAACCGGTCGAAATCGGCCCCATGGTTGGTACAATACCAACCGGCAAACGGCTTCTGACTTCCTGAATCCGCTGGCTGACCAGTTGACGTACCAGATAAATATCGGTACCGTCCTTGAAAATCACCGTAACTTGCGATAAGCCGTAGCGTGACAGCGAGCGGGTGTATTCGAGATTGGGCAAACCCGCCATCGCCATCTCGATCGGAAAAGTAATACGCTGTTCGGCTTCGAGCGGTGAATAACCCGGTGCCGTGGTATTAATCTGCACCTGCACGTTGGTGATATCCGGCACCGCGTCGATCGGCAACTTCAGATAATTGTACATACCGAATGCCGCCATCGCCAGCACTGCCACCAATACAAAGCCGCTTTGATAGATCGACAGCCGTAAGATACGTTCAAACATGGTTGTTCCTTATCGTGTGATTTCCGGCTTAATGATCGTGCGAAGCACCGGCCTTTTCCAGATCGGCCTTGATAGCAAAACTATTGCCCGACGCATATTGTTCTCCTGCAGCAAGCCCCTTTAGTACTTCCACCATTCTGCCGTCGCTGCGCCCCAATTCCAGCGGACGCGCTTCGAAGTAATTGCCATAGCGACCAAAAACAATCGTCCAATCACGAAATGTTTGAATCGCTTGCGCGGATACGGCAACCGGGACCTCGACTTCGTCGGCCGTCAACTCGATACTCACGAACATGCCGGGATGCCATCGACCATCTTCATTCTCCAAAATAACCCGCGCGGTAGCGGTACGCGTTTGCCCACCGATCAGCGGCGTGATAAAGGTCACGACGCCATCACCCTCAACGTCGTATGCAATTGCATTGACATGCGTTTTTTGTCCGGTTCTGACAACACTCAAATCCTTCGGATAAACCGTCACGGCTGTCCAAACAGTTGACATGTCGGCTACGGTAAAAATAGGTATGTCGTCTTTGAGTACGGCGCCAAGTGCAATCGTTTTGGTGACGATGAGACCGGAAATCGGTGCACGCACTTCATAGCGCGTTAGGTCTTTCGCGTGTAAACCGGCTTCCGGCCGTATGCCGAGCGCACGCAGCTTTTCTGCAGCCAAATCGGATGCGATCCTGGCTTCGTTAAACGCCAGTTCCGCCGCCAAGTAATCTTGCTTGGCGGAAATCTTTTCTTGCCACAATTGTTTTTCTCGTTCGTAAACAGTTTTTGCCAGCACTAATCGGCGTTGCGAAGCAAGGTATTGGCTTTGCAAATCGGCAAGCATTTGACTTTCGATCACTGCCAACACATCACCCCTCTTAACCGATTGCCCGGCATCAAAATTCACCGCGGCAACGATACCCGGCAAGCGCGGCACCACTTGCACAATGCTGTTCGGATTGACCACGATCTCTCCCGGCATTTTTAATGTCGATCGAATCACCGCGGGACCAGCGGTCAGTATGTCGACACCGATAGTGCGCAACGTGGCATCGGTCATTTCAAGGCGAGCCTCTACCTGGCTGTATCCCCAACGGTATGTCCTGTCATTGTGTTCGGCGGTAATTGCCAAATCGAATGAATGCGGCTCCTCCACCACCTGATCTCCCAGCAGATAATCCGCTTCGGGCGTGAATTTAAACAACTGAGCAGGAACACCGAGGCGTGACAGCGTAACGGTAACTTTGGCTGCGGAAGGCAGAAGTGCCTTACCGTTTTCGTACAAATAAACACGGAATTGCGGCGGCACGCCTTGTTCAAAAATCGTCAATTCCAACGCAAAATCAGCTTCGACGAACAGCTTGCCGCCTCGCGGGCCTTTCGGATGACCGCCCGTATCGCCTTGCGCCTCGCCTTCGTCCAGTTGAACCACTGACGACGGCTTTTCCAGCGTCAAAATTAATCCGCCCAATATCAACCCGATAACAATCACGATTGCTATGGGCATCCAGCTTTTTTTCTGCATAAGTCTTATCCTCTTAACGGTGCGACGGCAATGTCACGCTCTCAAGCGGTGCCGCGATCAGGCGCTCGATGTCATTCACCAGGCGCTGATAATTGGCCAGTGCACGCACGTACAGCAATCGGTTCTGAAATAAAATACGCTGTGCATCCAGCATTTCGAGCAAACCGAATTTCCCCAACTCATAGCCGCGTCGGGTCACGTTAAAGGCGCTGTACGCGCCAGGAAGAATTTCATCGCGCAGGATCTTGATTTCGTTCCACGCCGCCGACATCGCCTCATACGATTGTGCCAGTTCGGTTCTCAAACGCAGCACCATCGCTTCCTGCTCGTCCTCGGCTTTGCTCACCCGTTGATGGGCTTCCTTGATGTTGCCTTGATTACGGTCGAACAGCGGCAAGGGGATCGCTACATTGACGATGGCGGTATTGCCGCCCAGCAGCGCGTAATTAACCGCGCCCGCGCTCACGGTCAGATTAGGAATGCGCCGCGTCTGCTCGACTTCGAGCAAGGCTTTGCGGTGCTCGATATTCTTCAGTGCGCGCAGTGCCAGCGGATTTTCCAGCACGCGTTGCTGCAGTACATCAAAATCCGGCGGCGCGACCGAAATTTCCAGACTTCCCAGCGCTTGCTCAAACTGCGGCGCTGCGCTGTCCCACAGCAAGGCCAATCGCTTACGCGCCGACATCAGATCGCGTTGCGCTTGCTCGAATTCGATATTCGTGCTGGACAAACCGACTCGGGCGCGCGTTTCTTCGATTGGCGGCACTTTACCGGCCTGCACCCGGCGCGTCACGGTATCGACTACTTGCTGCGCAAGACGCCGGGTTTCCTCGGCAAGCTTTAATCGCTCCTGCCCCGCAATCACCTCGGCAAACACATTTGCTACTCGTGCCATGAGCTCAACGCGCCGAAACTCGTACTCGATGCCCGCCAATTGCTCGCCGAGCAAAGCCGCCTGCACCCGTGCGGCACGCTTGCCGCCCAATTCTATCAACTGACCGATGCGTATCGTGGTGGTTTGCTGTGTCACCTCCTTGGCTACTGACTCAGCCGAATTGACATTGCCTTGCAGCTTGCCGATATTGCCGGCATTTTCGACGTTGACCGAAAGCTCGGGATTTCTGAATAATCCCGCCTGCAAGGTCGCGCCTTCCAGCGCACGCATTTCCTTGGCAAAAGCCGCCAATTCCGGATTGCGCGCCAGCGCCAATTCGACCGCATCGCGCAGCGTTAATCCCGCTTTAGATTCGACTAGATTGGTGGCAGCAGTCAAACGTCCGGCATCCACGGAAACCGTGGTGACGACTGGAACCTCCGCGCATACTGTTAGCGGTGCAACCAAACCCGCCGACAATACACTGAATAAGAAAATAAATTTTATGAGCGGTATCGCATGGCAACTTGCCATGAACCGCAGGTTCAGCTTCATGAAATATCCCCGCATAACTTAAACACAGCTTGCTCAACTCAATTCGAGAGCACAATGGTTCTGCGGATAGCAGATCCACAACACCGATTTGTTACAGTGATTTAAGCCAGAAATCGCGGCGGACGCAGCGGCAGATCCGGAATTGCTTCAGGAATCGTTGCGGATATGAAAACGTTCAATGTTTCAGTAATAGCTATATCCGGCAATTGCGGGAAGGAATGAAAGAAAAACGGTTGATACTGCCCAGCGGAATGCAAACATAAATGCGTCGCCGCATCCAGTTCGATACCTTCCCAGGCGGTGTTATTGCGATGCATTTCCAGATGCTTGGCCGGATCGGCGGCAAGCGCATAGCGAATATGATCCAGCTCATGCGTAAAAACTTCGCTGCGAAAAGACATACTTAACCCGTTCGTCAGAATACTGACAACCAATAACATTACGATGGTGTAAACGGGAAATTTTCGCATAAACGCTGTTTAAGCAATTGCTATTTCAATGACGCACAATGATTTCATATTGCATTGATATTTGCAATTTTATTAGAAAAAAATTGCTTGATTTATTGCAGAATTCCCTTGGTATTTTCTATTGCGCTGAAAGTTATACAGCCGTAGCGCATCGATTTGATTTTGGAATTGAAGGTGTTTTTGCTTGTTATTTTCTGTTTTATTGCATGAATTAGGATAGTACGATCACAATATTTAATAATAAGTAATTATATCTATTAATGTATGGTTAAATTATAAATTCTTCCTATTTGTTAATTATTCCAACAACAGCATAAATGTAACCGGAGAAACAATGCAAAAAAATTCACTCCGCTGTTGACACCGGTCGAAAATTGACCAGAAAAGGCTAGTTGTAACGGTTGAAAATTGACCA
>DJMI01000167.1 GCA_002435335.1 Nitrosomonas sp. UBA6494 | reverse complement strand
ACGATATTAATTGCCTAAAGAATAACGCACATTTGTCCGTCCGTATCGCTATTAGAGCCAATCCTCTTGTGAGATTTGATCCAGCCAAATCCTCATTTACTAAGGCAACATCTCCAACTTTGCCTCTAAGAGGCATCACTAAATCACCAGCTCTTAAAATCGTGCGCTTGTATGCATTACTAATTGTTTGGGTTGTAGTTATGAGATTATTCTTGTTGATTTGTCCATCTTCGATATCCACTACTCTCAAGCATTTCACCCCATTCGGGGTGGCTGGGCCAGTTTGAACGATACCGTAAGAAATAGGCCTTTGAGCATCAGTGAGATTCCCTAGCGTTTGGATTTCCCAATCCTCAGGAATCAACCCCACCTCTGTCTGCTTGTAATCCGGCTTCAATTCCATGCAAACCCCATCTTGTGCAGATGTGCATTGACGGCTTTCTCCAGATCCGCCACCTGCTGGTTTTGCTGTGGCAGTGGTGTTTCATAGCGTTCGGCGAGTTCCTTGATGCGTTGCGTCAAGCGCTGACTGATGCGATCCATCTCGGTGTGAATATCCCGGTCGATGGTGGCGATCCATTTGTCGTCGACCACCAGTTGCTTGATTTGGTCTGCGGTGAGTGTGGGGTAGAACGCGAGCAATTCGGCATCCAGTTCCGTTTCAGCAGACTGAATGGCTTTCTTGGTCGCCGCTTCCTGTTCCAGCAGTTCCAGGTATTGCCTGAGGATTTTTTCTTCGTCAATCGATTGCGGATCGTTCTTGATTTCTTTCAGGCGTGTGTTGATGTTGGCTTTGTTGATCTTGTCGAGTATCGCAAATGCGCCTTCCTCACCACTGTGCTCTTCTTCCATTTCCGTTAATCGGCTTTGCAGCGTTTCCAGTTCGGTATTGAGCGCGTCGATCGCTTGTTGCTGCCTGGCAAAGTAGCGGTGAATCACGAGCGTTTTCGGAACCAGATCGCACGTCCAACCTTTATCGACGGTTTTGGTCACCTGGCCATCCTTGTTTTTCTTTTCTTCCACGATGCGGTACGTGGCCGCTTGCCAACCGTCGGTGGCGATCAGATAGCAATCGTCCTGCATCACGTCGAACCAGAAGTTCATCAGGTGCTGGTAGACATCGTACCGGTCGATCAAGGCGCGGCTTTCGTAGGTGGCGAGCAATGCTTCGCTGATCGCGTGGATGATGTCCTTCGGATGAAAACCGGGTTGCAGTGCTTTTAGCGCGGCGGCGGTGTTCTTTTCCCATTGGCTGAATACTTGGTTCATTTCAGTCATGTAACTGACAAATTCGGGGTGCGCGAAGATGGTTGGCTTGATGTCGTCCTTGCTGACTTTCAGGCTCAGATAGTTGGAGCTGCGTTTCGCCTCGGCGAATAACGCCGATTTCAGGTTGGGGCACACCGCCCAGTAATCGTGCAGCGCGTCGATATCGACTTTGGGGATATCGCCCAGCAGATGCGCTTCGATGTCTTGCAGGTCTTCGGCTTCGGAACTGTCGATATAGCGCGGGATGTTGAGGTTGAATTCGTTTTTTTCGATCTCGCTGAACGATACGATTTTGCTGTAACCTGGGATTTCGATCTGTTTATTGAACACGTCGACAATTTTGTGGATGTCCATTTCCCGCAGGCGGTTTTTGTTACCGTCTTTCATGAAACCTTTGCCTGCATCGATCATGAAAATGCCTTTGCGGTTTTGCGCGTTTTCCTTATCGATGACGATGATGCACGCCGGGATGCCGGTGCCGTAAAACAGGTTGGCGGGCAGGCCGATGATGCCTTTGATCAATCCCTTGCGGATGAGGGCTGCGCGGATGGCGGCTTCGACATTGCCGCGGAACAGCACGCCGTGCGGCAGAATGCACGCGCCTTTGCCACGGCTTTTCAGCGAACGGATGATATGCAGCAGATAGGCGTAATCGCCGTTTTTATCCGGCGGCACGCCCAATCCATCAAAGCGCTGAAACGGATCGTGAGCGGTATCGACGCCGTTGCCCCAGCGTTTGTCGCTGAACGGCGGATTGGCGACGACGTAATCGAACGTCTTCAGCCCGCCTTGTTCGTAGAGAAACAGCGGATTGGCCAGGGTGTTGCCTTGCTTGATCTCGGCGCCGGGGTTGTCGTGCAGGATCATGTTCATGCGCGCCAAACCGCTGGTGGCGGCATCTTTTTCCTGACCGTACAGTGATACCTTGGTTTTGGCGGCATCGGCCACCTTCAACAGCAACGAACCGGAGCCGCAAGTCGGATCGTAAACGGTGGTCGACGCCGTGGTGTCGGCCTGATCGATGCCGATGATGCGCGCCATGATGCGGCTGACTTCCGCCGGGGTGTAGAACTGCCCCTTGCTCTTGCCGCTCTCGGTGGCGAAATGGCGCATCAGGTATTCGTAGGCATCGCCGAGGATGTCATCGTCTTCCGCGCGGTTCTTGCTGAAATCCAGCGCCTTGTTTTCAAAGATGGCGATGAGGTTGCTGAGCCTGTCGACCATATCCTTGCCGCTGCCGAGTTTTTCTGGATCGTTGAAATCCGGCATGCTGGCTAATTTGTTGGCATTGGCGAGCGGCGCGATGATTTTCTTGTTGATGTCATCGCCGATGGTAGGCTTGCCTTTCAGCGCCACCATATCCCTGAAACTCGCACCTGGCGGAATCTTGATCGGCGCAAACGGCTGACCGGCGTATTTGTCACTGACATATTTGATGAACAGCATTACCAGCACGTAATCCTTGTACTGGCTGGCATCCATACCGCCGCGCAATTCATCGCAACTTGACCAAAGGGAAGAATAAAGTTCGGATTTTTTTATGGCCATATGGTGTATTGTTCTGAATACGGTAATAATTCGGAATGTGCGCTATTGGAAGATTCCGAAGATTTTACCAGCATGCGAAGGAGTGAGATATGGCAAGGCGCTGCTCATAGCTTGCAGCAGACTAAAACACCATCATCTCGATAATAAATTTAGCGCAATCAGCAAAACCGCAAAGAAAGCGGTGTAATACGAGAATTTTTGCGCAATCTTGGCGTGGTCTTCTTTCGATGGAAATTTTAAATGGGTTGTTTGCTGGCCATATTTTGTGCGAATAAACTGATAGACGCGGTCGTAGTTTGAATGCATGTAATGATGGTAGATCATCAATGTCAGCGAAACGATCAGGCAGATCCATCCTAATAGCTCGATCATTGTGTGTCCTTTCATTCAGGAATTAATCGTATGAGACCTTTGCACGGTTACTACGCGGCACGATAATTGCGTTAAAAATTCGCGAAAAATGCTCATTTACCCTGTGTAAACTCCGCTTTTTCGCAAATTTTGCCTTATTCTCGTACCGCTCATGACACCGTGCAGAGGTCTCCGTATGTCAATCTGGAAATGATACTTTATACAATATTTATAAGCTGTTCGATTATTGTTTTCATGAGGCTCCGAGGAAGCGTAGATTGATTTTCCGATGGAATTCGTTGTGGGATAAGGGTGCAAGCAGCGGGAGATGGGACAAGCGTGGCATCGAAATATTTTGTGTGCAACGGATGGTCTTGGATTTTTACGGGTATAGATAAATGTGTTTATTTATCCATATAAACATAGTATTATGAATTCACATTAACTTCCATTTTGTATAGATATGCCTAATTTAACACGCTTACACAGCGGCAATATGGATTCGAATCCTCTTGGGGACGCCAATCAAATCGATCAATGTAAGCCTTTCTATTCAGTAAATGAAAGTTGGCAATATTTTTTCTAATATTCCTGGGAAACTGGAGCAAGAAGTGTATGACCGTTTGGCGGCAAGCGAAACGGTTGTCATCGAAAGAATTGTTTCCAAGGGACAGGAAACAGCTTGGCTAGATCAGGATAAACACGAATGGGTAATGGTGCTGAAAGGGAATGCAACGCTAATGTTTGCCGATCATTCGACTGTTCAGGTTGCCGCTGGCGATTACATCCATATTCCTGCGCATACAAAGCACAAAGTTACTTGGACAAATCCGGATACGGAAACGATTTGGCTGGCGGTGCATTATTTGTAGGCAGTCGTGCCCTACCAGGCCGCGGAAAAGCTATCTGCGTTGCCGCTGCGGTGTTAAAAACAGACTCAAAATGCTCATTTATCTTGTATAAACTGCGCTTTTTCACCTGTTTCTGCCTTGCATCGGCTGCCTCGAAAACGTTTTTCAACGTCCTGCTACAGACTTCAATCGTGAAAGAATGAATTTTCATACAGATACAGGAAGGAAGCGCGCTTGCAAAAATCGATGCGACCCATGCAAGCGGTTTTGTACGTGAATCTGATTTTTGACTATTGTGTTGCGGCAAATAGAGGTTTTCGTTTTTGCCAGAAGGCTATCTCTGTGCCTGTTTGCTGTATTTCAGGCGGAATTTCTCGACGCGTCCGGCGGTGTCTACGATTTTATGTTTGCCGGTATAAAACGGATGGCAAAGCGAACACACTTCTATATTCAGAGGCTTATTCATCGTGGAGCGCGTGTTGAATGTATTGCCGCAACTGCAAGTTACCGAAATATCGTGATAATTAGGGTGTATATCTGCTTTCATTGCCAAAATCCTTAAATTTTTCGTTCCCGGAACGAAGCGAAGAAAAATAAGCATTATATTATCTTTTAATGCTTGATTCAATGCAACTACAGTGATTCGTAGCAAGTCAGTGTGCATCAAGCGGAGAACCATCGCAAACAAACTTTCTCGATCATTCATCTAACGCCATTTACCGCGTAAGCAATTTGATAAAATAACTGGTCGATTAACGAGAAGGTGGTGTCATGAGAAAATTAATATTCTTGGTCTGCGGTGTTGTTTTTGTATTTTCGACCGCTTCCTGTACCTGGGTGAAAATGACTGCTCAAGGCGAAGGCGTTCGACTGCTGCAATCGGCGAGATCGCTAGAGTCGTGCAAAAGATTGGGCAATGTGAACTCCAAGGTGGTCAGTCAAATTATTTTTGATCGCGATGCCGATAAAGTCGCCGAAGAATTGTCGTATCTTGCCCGTAATGAAGCCGCTGCAATGGGTGGTGATACGATTGTTCCGATTTCGAATATCGTCGACGGTCGTCGCAGTTATGCGGTTTATCAGTGCTTCCAGACTCCTGGTAATTAAATTGGATGGCGAGACGTTCCGAGAAATCGCAAACGTCTCCGGTTTACATCTGTCCGCTGTTTAATCGTTGCGTTTGGTGACTTCCACCAGATGATAGCCAAATTGCGTCTTGACCGGGCCCTGCACGACACCGACCGGTGCACTGAACACCACAGTATCAAATTCTTGCACCATTTGCCCGCGGCCGAATTCGCCTAACTCGCCGCCTTGCTTGCCCGAAGGGCAAAGCGAATGTTGCTGGGCCAATGCGCCAAAATCGGCGCCGTTTTCGATTTCCGTTTTTAAGTTGCTACATTGCTCTTCGGTTTTAACCAAAATATGCCGCGCGCTGGCTCGTGCCATCAGTGTTCTCCTTAAATTGTGCGATAAAAAATAACAACCGGTTACGATTATACCGATAGGCGTTGATGGAAAATACAAGGAATGTATAATTTTTCGACGAGAAATCGATCTGCGGCTTGCTACGTTAGACTAAGGATCTAAAACCGTTTTTCTAATTCTGTGATACTCGAAAAAGAATTGGCTGCGCAGGTCTGGAATTGAGAATTCTTAATACCGAGGATAAGCTACTAACGCAGAAAAACTTTGACCGTGACCTGGATTCGATTTTCTCGCTTGTTTCTCAAAGTAATGGAGTAGTCCACACAATTATTTGTAATCCAGTTTCTTAATAAACAGCAACAATACGATAAACTAAATCTGATGGTGATGAATAGCTGATAAATTCAATGGGGGGATTTTTCAATGAAAGAGAATTTCGATAATGCATTAAAGCTTGTTCTGGTGCATGAAGGCGGTTGGTCAGATCATCCGCGTGACCCGGGCGGTGCGACGATGAAAGGAATTACGCTCGCGGTGTTTCAGCGCCACTACGGTACAAACAAAACCAAAGACGATTTGCGCAATATTAGCGACGAACAACTGAAAGCGATTTATCGCACCGATTATTGGAACAAATGTTTATGCGATGAAATCGCGTTAGGACTGGATTATGCCGTGTTCGATGCCGCGGTGAACTCGGGTCCCGGTCGCAGTGCCAAGTGGTTGCAAGCTGCGGTAGGGGCGCCTCAGGATGGCGCTATCGGTCCGGTCACGCTTACCAATGCTGCCGGGAAAAATACTATCGATGTGATCAACAGCGCATGCGACCGCCGTTTATCCTTCCTACGCAGCCTCGGTACTTGGTCGGATTTCGGTAAAGGGTGGGGGCGGCGCGTAGAAAATGTGCGTGCCAGCGCGATCGGTATGGCAGGTGGTCAAGCCGTCACTCCGTCGGTCGACTATGAAACGGTGAGAAAGGGCTCAAGCGGGGAGTGGGTGAGAAAACTGCAGTCGGCATTGGGAGTGCACGTCACCGGAACGTTCGACCAAATGACAGAGGATGTACTCAAATCCAAACAAACGAGTCTCGGTTTACAAGCGGATGGTGTTGCGGGGCGAAATACCTATCGAGCACTGGGGTTAGTCCAGTAGTCGGTATCGCACGAAGTTGCCGAGAGTATGGGAAGTGACAGTTCGCATTGCCTCATAGATAAAAGT
>DJMI01000068.1:1828-4316 GCA_002435335.1 Nitrosomonas sp. UBA6494 | reverse complement strand
CGCTCGCCGACGTTGACGAACAGCGAATCGTCGCCGATATTGAGCGGCTCCAAGCCGGACAGGCGCAATTTCTTCGGAATCTCGGGGACTTGGCGCGGTGCAATAGCGCTCACCGCTTCGGCAATGGCTTTAATATGCGCCGGAGTGGTGCCACAGCAACCGCCAACGACATTGACAAACCCCGATTCGGCAAACCCTTTGATCTGGTTTGCAGTATATTCCGGCGATTCGTCGTAACCGGTCTCAGACAGCGGATTCGGCAGGCCTGCATTAGGATGCACGCTGGTGTAGACGTTTGCCACGCCGGCCAATTCCTCGATGTACGGGCGCATCAATTCCGCACCCAACGCACAGTTGATGCCCACCGACAACGGGCGGGTATGGCTGACCGAATTCCAGAACGCTTCCGGTGTTTGCCCTGACAGCGTGCGTCCGGAGGCATCGGTAATCGTCACCGAAATCATGATCGGCAACCGTATGCCGTGATCTTCGAAATACTGATCGATGGCGAACAACGCCGCTTTGGCATTCAGCGAATCAAAAATGGTTTCAACCAGCAGAATATCCACACCGCCNNCCGGCGACGAAACGCGGTTTTTCCGGGGTCTTGGCCTCAAAAGATTGCGCAACTTCTTGCGCCAGTTTTGCAGCGGCAAAATTCAGCTCGTACACCAAATCCTGCATGTGATAATCGGACATCGACGCCGCGTTGGAATTGAATGTGTTGGTTTCAAGGATATCCGCGCCTGCTTCCATATAACCGGCGTGAATCGAGCGAATGACATCCGGTCGCGTCAGTGTCAGTAAGTCGTTGTTTCCCCGCAAATCGTGCGGAAAGTCGGCAAATCGTTTGCCACGAAAATCCGCCTCGGTGAGTTTGAAAGTCTGGATCATTGTACCCATCGCACCGTCCAGAATCAGGATGCGTTGCTTGAACAAACTTTCCAGTAAGGCAGTGCGGGATTCTCGGGTCATAGATTAGAATGCGATGAATTTGGCAAAGCCGTTATTATAGCTTAGAACACCGATCGGGCTATGCGTCGCCCTATCGGCATGAAATGAATAAATTAATCTTTTGATATCTGTTTCATTCTCTTTTTCTGAACAAATATTGAGGCAGTCTAAAAGGAATGATACATTGACAGCCATTTCCCCGTCTGTACAGGAAGATCCATATGTTTCGTAAATACACTGCTTTAAAACTGCTTACACTACTGGTGTTGAGCTGTCATTTTTTTTCTTATTCTGTTCATGCACAGCGCATTCAAACCGAATTCGATATCCATCTGGTTTCAGAAGGATTGTTGTTTCCATGGGGAATGGCGTTTATGCCGGACGGCAACGTGCTGGTGACAGAAAAAGTCGGGCAATTGCGCATTATTGCGCCGGATGGACGTATGTCCGCACCAATTAAAGGCGTTCCACCGGTGTATGCGCACCAGCAAGGCGGCTTGCTTGATGTGGTGTTGGATCCGAATTTTACTGAGAACCGCACCATTTATTTATCGTATGCAGAACCGGAAGGAACGAAGGCCAGCACCGCTGTTGCCAAGGCGGAGCTAAAAGGAGACAGCCTGGAGAATGTGCGCGTGATTTTCCGTCAATTACCTAAAACTGAAGGTGGCGTGCATTTCGGTTCGCGGCTGGCATTCGCGCGAGATGGCAATTTATTCATTACACTCGGCGACCGCGGCAATTATTTGGAGCAAGCGCAACAACTCGATAACTATTTCGGCAAAATCATTCGCATCCGTCCCGATGGTACAGTGCCTGCAGACAATCCTTTCGTAAACGATCCGAAAGCGAAACCGGAAATCTGGTCGTACGGCCACCGCAGCGTACAAGGTGCGGCGATTCATCCGAAAACCGGTGCGTTGTGGATACATGAGCATGGCCCGAAAGGCGGCGACGAGATCAACATTCCGCAACCAGGCAAAAACTACGGCTGGCCGAAAGCGAGTTACGGCGTGCATTACGATTTGACACCGATCAAGGATGAGCATGCCGAGCAAGGTTTCGAGGAACCGATTCATCATTGGACGCCGTCGATTGCGCCATCCGGCATGGTGTTTTACGACGGCAAACTATTCCCCGGTTGGCGTGGCAATCTGTTCGTCGGCGCCTTAGTTGGCAGGCAGGTGGTACGCTTGTCGATCGATGACAACAGCGTTCGTGGCGAAGAAAAAATGTTCATGAACACGTTGCGATTCCGTGACGTCGAGCAAGGCCCTGACGGCGCACTGTATTTGCTGACCGACGAAGAAAACGGCAAATTACTGAAGCTAGTACCGAAACAATAACTTAACAACGATACTTTTTCATACTTGCAGGCTGCACAGCTTCCTATGGATCCCATCGATCTCAAAAACCCGACGTTGTACATTAATCGCGAACTGAGTCTGCTCGAATTCAACCGGCGCGTGATCGAACAAGCCAAGGACGAAAACTTGCCGCTGCTGGAACGATTGCGTTTTTTATGCATCGCCAG
>DJMI01000068.1:0-1798 GCA_002435335.1 Nitrosomonas sp. UBA6494 | reverse complement strand
CGGACTCGATCCTGCACATCCGTTCCCGCGAGTACTGAATAAGAATCTGTATTTCATTATTTCATTGGAGGGCAAAGACGCGTTCGGACGCGATTCCGGCCTGGCTATCGTGCAAGCGCCGCGCTCGTTGCCACGCGTGATTCAAATTCCATCCAAATACAGCAACGGCAACCATGACTTCGTGATGCTATCGTCGATAATCCATGCGCATGTCAGTGATTTGTTCCCCGGTATGAATGTAACCGGTTGCTATCAGTTCAAAGTCACGCGTGACAGCGATTTGTTCATCGACGATGAAGCGACCGATGATTTGCTGCGCGCGCTGGAGGGAGAATTACCATCGCGTCGCTTCAGCGATGCAGTTAGACTTGAAGTTGCGGACAACTGCCCGGATAACTTAAGCCGTTTTCTGCTGCAAAAATTCGACTTGCAACCCGGTGATTTGTATCAAGTTGCCGGACCGGTCAATCTGGGTCGTTTGATGGCGATTTGCGATCTGGTCGACCGTCCGGAACTGAAATTCGCCGGATTCACACCGGATATCCCTAAGCGCTTACTGAAAAACGCTAATATTTTTGACGTGTTGCACAACGGCGATATTCTGCTGCACCACCCGTTTCAATCGTTTGCGCCGATCATCGATTTTCTGCGACAAGCAGCAGCTGATCCCAACGTATTGTCGATCAAGCAAACGTTGTATCGTACCGGCGCCGAATCCGCCATTGTGGAAATCCTGAAAGGCGCGGCACGCGCAGGCAAGGAAGTCACTGTGGTAGTAGAGCTGCGCGCACGTTTCGACGAAGAAGCCAATATCGAACTCGCCAGCGAATTGCAGCAAGCCGGAGCACATGTGGTGTATGGCGTAGTCAATTACAAAACACACGCAAAAATGATTCTGGTAGTGCGACGCGAAGGCCGCACACTGCGCCGCTATGTTCACTTAGGAACCGGCAATTACCATGCACGCACCGCGCGGTTATATACCGATTACGGCCTGCTAACCTGTGACAAGGCAATCGGCGAGGACGTTAACAAATTATTCCATCAACTGACCGGCTTGGGACGCGCGGGTAAATTGAAAAAACTGCTGCAATCACCGTTCACGTTGCACAAAGGCATTTTGAATCACATCGAGAAGGAAATCAGTGCATCAGCTGCCGGTAAGAAAGCCTGGATCGTCGCCAAAATGAATGCGCTGGTGGACTCAGAAATCATTGCCGCTTTGTACAAAGCGTCACAGGCAGGCGTCAAAATCGATTTGATCATCCGCGGCATCTGCTGTTTACGTCCCGGTGTCAAAGGCGTCTCGGAAAACATCACCGTGCGCTCGATCGTTGGTCGTTTTCTGGAGCATACACGCGTTTATTATTTCTACAACGGCGGTGAAGAATTGGTGTTTTGCTCCAGCGCCGACTGGATGACTCGCAACCTGCATTACCGCGTCGAAGTCTGTTTCCCGATCGAAGAAAAACGCACCAGCGACACCGTCATCGAATTCGGCCTGCAAAGCTACCTGGCCGACAACACGCAAGCCTGGCTGTTGCAAAGTGACGGCTCGTACAAACGCCAGAAGCCTGGCACAGCCAAACCGCGCTCCGCGCAGCAAGTACTATTAGAACACTATTGCGATTTTTCCGGACGACCGGCGGTTTCTTAGCAGATGGTCTTGACGCAATCCTATTGAAACTTGATGATGAAGATTTAGTGGTAAATCTGTGGCAGCCATGGTGCCCTTGAAAAAGTCTCGATAATATTTAATTGTTTACTCTTATTATTTACTCTACTTTAGACTTTCACG
>DJMI01000116.1 GCA_002435335.1 Nitrosomonas sp. UBA6494 | reverse complement strand
AGATTAATTGATTGAATCTCCGAATACTTCTTCCCATAGTGTTAATACTGCCATGCGATCTTCCATCAGATGGGTGATGTCGACACGGATAAATTTTTGCGCATGGTCATCGACGGGGATATTACCCGTCATATCGATTTCGCCGTTAAGTCTTTGCCGGTGTTGAATGCGCCTGAATTCGCGGTAAGCAGATCGCACTTTTTCAGCCGTATTAATTGGAATGAGTTCAAGTTCTGCAGCCAATTTCAGCAACGCAATGTTGCCAATATTAC
Organism: Nitrosomonas sp. UBA6494; assembly: GCA_002435335.1. GTDB lineage: Bacteria > Pseudomonadota > Gammaproteobacteria > Burkholderiales > Nitrosomonadaceae > Nitrosomonas. Next base: position 59,379 of record DJMI01000116.1, on the reverse strand, counting down.
CGGTTAGTTGCGGGTATTGGCAGGAAAAACCCAATACCAGATACTGCACAATGAATTCGACATCGATAATGCCACCCCGGTCATGCTTAATGTCAAAAAGCGTTGTCGGATTTGGATGTGCATCAAGCATTTTTTCGCGCATTTTTAAAATATCTTGTTTAAGCTCTATAAGACCACGCGGTTTGCATAAAATTTCTTTGCGGGTATTTTCAAATGCAGCGCCAACTTGATCGTCGCCGGCTACGAAGCGTGCTCGGGTTAATGCTTGGTGTTCCCATACCCAGGCTTGCTGTTGTTGGTATTGCGTAAAAGCGGTCATTGAACTTACCAGTAAACCGGTAATGCCGTTGGGTCGCAGTCGCAAATCGGTTTCATATAGTATGCCTGCAGAGGTATGGCGAGTTAGCCAGGCATTGATGCTTTGACCTAGTTTGGTATAAATTTCCGCCGCATCGGGATGGTCGTCTTCGTACAAAAAAATCATATCGAGATCAGATGCATAACCCAATTCTTTACCGCCCAGTTTGCCATAGCCGATGATGGCGAATGCAGGCGATTCTCGATGGCGTTTTTTTAAACCTTGCCAAGCGAGATTAAGTACTGTCTCAAGTACCAAATCGGCCAAAGCTGTCAGGTGATCGCTCAGTGTTTCTAACAACAGCGAACCTTCCAAGTCGGTGACAAGCAATCGGAAAACTTGCGCATGTTGAAAGTGCCGCAGTACATCCATTTGCCATTCGATGACATCGTCTTTGGGGTTGTTGTCGTGATTTAATTGATAGTTCAGTTCCTGCTGCAGCAGACTCCAATTCGGGATGGGGTGAGGTGCGTCTTGCCGCATCAATTCGTCCAATAAAATCGGATGACGCCCCAGATAATCACTGGCCCATTGGCTGATACTGACAAGTTCTGCCACGCGTTGCAGCGTGTGGGGGTGTTCGAGCAACAAAACCAGGTAGGAGGTTTGCTGACTGATTTTTTCCAATAACTGCAGCATGCGTTCCAGTGCAATTTCTACTGGCGGAAGATTCGCCACGGTTTCGATGAGAATCGGAATCAAGGTGTTTATATGCTGTTGATTAGATTTCGATAGTTGCTGATAAAAATTGCTTTGATAAAATGAGCGCAATCGTTCGGAAATCTTCTCAGGTTCACTAAATCCCAGAGTGCTTAGCTGTGCCGTTGCAGCTTCGGTTCGAGAAATATCTTGTGCTTCCGTTTGCCAGAAATTGGCGAGAATATCGTGAGTGGGGGATTTCCTTGGTGTTGCAAAAATGAGCTCAAAATGACGCGTTACGTCGTTTCTGTGAGTATCTAATTGATTTAAAAATGATTCGTAATCCGGAAACCCCATTGATGTTGCAATGAGTTTTTGATCATCAATATTTGTCGGGAGAGTTTGTGTTTGCTGATCGTCTAAATACTGCAAGCGATGCTCAAGCTTGCGTAGAAAATGATAGGCTTGCGTTAATTCGTCAATAGTATGTTGCGGCAGCTGTTGTTTTTTTTGTAATTGTTGCAATACGCCTAGAGTAGGGCGAATGCATAAATCGACATCACGTCCGCCACGAATCAATTGAAAAACTTGTGTAATGAATTCGATTTCGCGAATACCGCCGGGACCAAGCTTGATGTTATCGTGCATTTCCCTGCGCTCAACTTCTTTGCGCAATTGCGCATGCAATCGACGCATCGATTCGTATGCGCCAAAATCGAGATATTTGCGAAAAACAAACGGGCGAACGATTTTTTCCATCAATATCGATTGCATTCCGGCATCGGCATGACCGGCGATAATGCGGCCTTTGATCCAAGCATGTCGCTCCCATTCTCGCCCTTGCTTGATAAAATAATCGTCCAGCATGGGAAAGCTGATTGCCAGCGGACTATTTTCTCCGTGTGGGCGTAATCGCATGTCGACCCGGAATACGTATCCGTCGATGGTATAGTCGTTAAGACTGGCGATCAGCTTGCGTCCAAGGCGAGCAAAAAATTCATGGTTGGAAATCGATTTCTTGCCGTCGGTTTCACCGTCTTCCGGATAAACAAAAATCAGGTCGACGTCTGAAGATACATTCAGTTCGCCGCCGCCGAGTTTTCCCATGGCAACCACCAGAAGATGTTGAATATTATTGGTTTCGTCTCTGGGTAAACCGAAACGATTCGGTTGGGTCAGCCAGTCTTCGTGGTATTTCAGTGAAAAATCGATGCTGACTTCGGCCAGATTAGTCATGCTTGCCATGACTTCAAACAGATTAGCCTGGCCGCTGATATCGCGGATGATCAAACGTAGCAGGACTTGCTTACGCAGCTCGCGCAGTATGCGGTGTAACGATTCTTCGTCGTGTATGGTTTTTGAATGAGAATGCAGAAATGAATGCATTTCATCGCGATCAAACGATTTATGTAGCTTTTCCAGTAAGATTGGTTTGCGCTCTGGTTCGCTGCTTAACAAACGTTGTGCATAACGGCTGAAAGGTAATGCGGCGACAAGCAAAGCCTCGGGTGTTAAATCGTTGCTCAACATTGCAAATCTAAATACAACGGCATTTGAGTAAGTGTTAGAATTGAAAAAAAAGCGTGTTTTTGAATTTTTTATATCAATAAACTTATATGTTGCGATCAGTTTCTTGCTATTTTTGTTGCATGGTATTGCGACCGATGACTAAAGAATTGCAATACTGTTATTTGTATTAGCTAAGTATGATCGGAAAATTTGAAAATTCCCAGTTTACATATTCATGATTGCATGATTTTATATGGAATAATAATTGAATGTGCTTGAAATTGATGGCAGTGGCAAGCCGTTAGATCAACGAACTAAAGTATCCATTGGCGATGAAAGGCTGAGTAACAGAACGATGTTGAACAATACTATTAAATCGAAGCAATCTCCAACAGAAGAAACTGTAAAAGGTTTTCGTGTTGCCGCGATACAAATGGCGTCGGGGCCAAGTGTTGCTGCCAATTTGGAAGAGGCGGCGAGATTGATTGAAGAAGCTGTTGCGCAACAAGCCAAATTGGTTGTTTTGCCAGAGTATTTCTGCATCATGGGAATGAAAGATACCGATAAATTGGCTGTGCGGGAGCATCCGGGAGAAGGACCTATCCAAAAATTTTTGAGTGAAACGGCAAAACGTTATGGAATTTGGCTGGTGGGGGGGTCGGTACCGCTAGTATCAACCGAGCCGAATAAAGTATTTAATAGCTGTTTGGTGTATGCGGATAATGGTAAGCAGGTTGCGCGCTACGATAAAATCCATTTGTTCGGATTACAACTGGGACACGAACGTTATGCAGAGGAAAAGACCATCAAAGCGGGCGAAAAAGTGGTTACCGTCGATTCGCCTTTCGGTCGTATCGGATTATCAATTTGTTACGATCTTCGTTTTCCCGAATTGTTTCGCTTAATGAACAAAGTTGATATTATTCTGGCCCCGGCGGCGTTTACTGCCATAACAGGAAAAGCGCATTGGGAAGTCTTGGTGCGTGCTCGCGCAGTAGAGAATATGGCTTATGTGATTGCGCCCGGTCAAGGCGGTTATCATGTCAATGGACGGGAAACCAATGGAGATAGTATGATTGTCGACCCTTGGGGAGTTGTTATCGAACGTTTGCCGCGAGGATCAGGTGCTGTAGTGGCTACCATCGATCCGGAATATCAATCGAGTTTGCGTGCAAATTTGCCTGCTTTAGACCACCGAACCTTGTTAGCTTGCTAAATTATTGACTGTAATTTAGTACTGACGCTTAGAATAAATAGCTTTTTTATGACCATGGAATGTATCACAGAACCCAAGGATTTTCTTGCGATTGCGGATCGTTGTTTGCTGTCGCCATATGAGATCAATCCTGCTGGATTGCAGCAGGTGCTGGGGCAAATACTAACGCATAATATCGATTATGCGGATTTGTATTTTCAGTACAGTCGTTCTGAAGGTTGGATGCTGGAAGAGGGCATTGTCAAATCAGGTAGTTTCAATATCGAACAAGGTGTGGGTGTCCGGGCAATCAGCGGCGAGAAAACGGGATTTGCATATTCGGATGATATCAGCATGCCGTCATTGGTAACGGCGGCCAAGGCAACAAGAGCGATTGCAGATCAAGGGGGTAAATATTCATTGCAAGACATGCGTCGGAATCAACGGAATAGCAGTGTTCAGCTTTATTTGCCGGAGGATCCTATCGCTAGTTTGAAAGATGCGGATAAAGTAGCTTTACTGGAAAAATTGGAACGTTATACTCGCCAACTGGATAGTCGCATTACACAAGTAATTGCTTCGCTTGCCGGTGAATACGAAGTCATTTTGGTGACTCGCAGCGATGGTTTATTGGCCGCGGATGTCAGGCCGTTGGTACGCTTGTCTTTGCAAGTGATCGCCGAGGAAAAGGGTCGTCGTGAACAAGGGGTTTCAGGCGGGGGCGGGAGATTCAGCTATTCGTATTTTACCGATGATATATTGCAGGAATATGCCCAAAAAGCGGTACGCCAGGCCTTGGTAAATTTGGATGCACGCCCTGCACCTGCGGGCACGATGACAGTAGTCCTGGGCAGTGGCTGGCCGGGTATTTTGTTGCACGAAGCGATCGGTCATGGTTTGGAAGGTGATTTTAATCGCAAAGGCAGCTCGGCATTTTCGGGGCGTGTGGGCGAGCGTGTGGCTGCACCGGGAGTTACAGTCGTCGATGACGGTACGATCCCGAAAAGGCGGGGTTCGTTGAATATCGACGATGAAGGTAATCCCACCCAATGTACTGTATTGATAGAAGATGGCATACTCAAAGGTTATTTGCAGGACAGTTTGAATGCGCGTCTGATGGGGTTGCCGGTTACTGGAAATGGACGCCGAGAATCTTTTGCACATATTCCAATGCCACGAATGACGAATACCTATATGCTCAACGGAGATAAAGATCCGTCGGAAATTATTGCTTCGGTCAAGCACGGATTGTATGCGGTTAATTTTGGCGGTGGGCAAGTGGATATTACCAGCGGAAAATTTGTTTTTTCTGCAGCGGAGGCCTATATGATTGAAGACGGCAAGGTTACTTATCCGGTCAAAGGCGCAACACTGATAGGTAACGGTCCGGATGTGCTGACACGGGTTTCTATGATTGGAAATGACATGCTTCTTGATCCAGGCGTTGGTACATGCGGTAAGGATGGCCAAAGCGTACCGGTCGGTGTCGGTCAGCCGACGCTACGTATTGATGGACTTACGGTTGGTGGTACCGGTATGTGATCTTCGTGATTTGTTTATTGGGATGTATTTATAATCGATTGAAATTGTTATTGGGATGCAAGATAGCATGAGTGTGGAATTGACTGGCGCTGAAATTACGATCAGGTGCCTGCAAGAAGAGGGGGTGCAGTGCATATTCGGTTACCCGGGCGGCGCTGTTTTGTTTATTTATGACGAATTATTTAAACAAGATAAAGTTCGTCATATCTTAGTGCGCCATGAGCAAGCGGCGCTACATGCGGCTGACGGTTACGCACGCTCCAGCAACAAAGTGGGGGTGGCTCTAGTGACTTCCGGGCCCGGCCTGACCAATGCGGTAACTGGTATCGCTACAGCCTATATGGATTCGATTCCATTGGTCATTATCAGTGGACAAGTGCCAACCAATGCTATTGGTTTGGATGCCTTCCAAGAGGTGGATACCGTAGGCATTACCCGTCCTTGCGTGAAACATAATTTTTTGGTGAAAGATATTAAGGATTTGGCGGAAACGATCAAGAAGGCTTTCTATATTGCTTCCACAGGTCGCCCCGGTCCGGTGTTGGTGGATATTCCCAAAGATATTACTCAGCAAAAGACGCAATTCATTTACCCCGATAAAGTGGTTATGCGCTCGTATAATCCCGTGGTAAAGGGACATGCGCGGCAAATCAAAAAGGCGGCGGAATTGATATTGAGCGCCAAGCGCCCGATGATATACGCTGGTGGCGGTGTGATACTCAGCGATGCAGCGGGACAGCTGACCGAATTGACGCAGATGCTTGGTTTTCCTTGTACCACAACTTTGATGGGATTGGGAGGATATCCTGCGACCGACAGACAGTCATTAGGAATGCTGGGTATGCATGGTACCTATGAAGCCAATATGGCGATGCAATATTGCGATGTCCTGGTAGCGGTAGGTGCTCGCTTCGATGATCGAGTGATTGGTAATCCCAAACATTTTTATAATGAGAATAGGAAAATAATTCATATCGATATCGACCCGTCCTCCATATCAAAACGAGTTAAAGTCGATGTGCCGATCGTGGGTGATGTGTTAGACGTATTAGAGGATTTAATCAAAGTACTTAAAACCGAAAAGGAAAAGATAGACCAGAATGCGTTGAAAGAGTGGTGGAATCAAATCGAGTTATGGCGTGAGCGTGATTGCCTTAAGTTCGATCGCGACAGCAAAATAATCAAACCGCAAATGGTTATCGAACGTTTGTTTCATATTACTAAAGGTGATGCATTTATTACCTCCGATGTTGGGCAACATCAAATGTGGGCAGCGCAATTTTATAAATTCGACAAGCCGCGGCGATGGATTAATTCCGGTGGCTTAGGGACAATGGGCTTTGGTATGCCTGCTGCGATGGGTGTGCAATTGGCCAATCCCAAGGGGAAAGTTGCTTGCATTACCGGTGAAGCCAGTATTCAAATGTGCATTCAGGAGTTATCAACTTGCAAGCAATACAAATTGCCGTTGAAAATTGTCAATCTGAATAATCGTTATATGGGCATGGTGAGGCAATGGCAGGAGTTTTTTCATGGCAATCGTTACGCCGAATCCTACATGGATGCGCTTCCGGATTTTGTCAAACTGGCTGAGAGTTATGGACATGTCGGTTTAAAAATAGAAAAACCTGAAGACGTTGACGATGCGTTGAAAGAGGCTTTTAAGTTAAAGGATCGATTGGTGTTTATGGATTTTGTAACGGATCAAACGGAAAATGTATTTCCAATGGTGCCGGGTGGCAAGGGTCTGTCAGAAATGATTCTGGTGTAAAAAATAATGCGACATATTATTTCTTTATTGATGGAAAACGAGGCTGGCGCCTTGTCCCGCGTTGCTGGCCTGTTTTCAGCACGAGGTTATAACATTGAATCGTTGTCGGTTGCGCCGACAGAAGATCCGACGCTATCGCGCATGACGCTGGTAACGATAGGTTCCGATGAGGTAGTGGAACAGGTCACTAAGCAATTGAACAAGCTGATTGAAGTCGTAAAAGTGATCGACCTTAATGATGGTAATCATATTGAGCGCGAGTTGATGCTGGTAAAGGTGCGAGCAATTGATTCCGATCGCGAAGAAATCATGCGATTAACCGAAATTTTCCGTGGCTTAATCATTGATGTAACGGATAAATCGTATACGATTGAGTTAACGGGGACGAGTGAGAAGCTGGATGCTTTTCTTGATGCCATTAAACGAAGTGCGGTATTGGAAACAGTTCGCACAGGTGCATCGGGTATAGGGCGCGGAGAATGGATTTTAAAGGTATAATTTACCTTTTTGAATGATTTCACATGCTTTATCAGATTGATTCCCAGTCGATCAATTTTGTCACAAGCTATTCTCGTTAAAATTTACCTGTATTCTAATTTTGTTAAAGGAAAATAATGAAAGTTTTTTATGATAAAGATGCCGATTTGTCGCTGATTAAAGGAAAGAAAGTGACCATTGTCGGATATGGTTCGCAGGGTCATGCGCACGCCAATAATCTGAGCGAGTCAGGTGTTAAAGTGACGGTCGGATTGCGCAAAGGCGGCTCATCGTGGAGCAAGGCGGAAAAAGCAGGGTTAAAAGTCAAGGAAGTAGCGGATGCAGTAAAAGGGGCTGATCTAGTGATGGTCCTGCTGCCTGACGAACAGATCGGTACTGTTTATAAGTCAGAAATTGAGCCGGCACTGAAGAAAGGAGCGACATTGGCATTTGCGCATGGCTTCAATATTCATTATGGTCAAGTTACGCCGCGAGAAGATTTGGATGTGATCATGATTGCGCCGAAGGGACCCGGTCACTTGGTTCGCTCAACCTATTTGCAAGGAGGTGGCGTGCCGACGCTGATCGCTGTTCATCAAAATAAATCGGGTAAAGCGCGAGATTTGGCACTTTCGTACGCGGCAGCCAATGGCGGTACTCGTGGTGGAGTAATTGAAACCAGTTTTAAGGAGGAAACCGAGACAGATCTGTTTGGTGAGCAGGTGGTATTATGCGGCGGGTTGACTGCTTTGATTCAGGCGGGTTTTGAAACATTGGTGGAAGCGGGATACGCACCAGAGATGGCTTATTTCGAATGCTTGCACGAAGTCAAATTGATTGTTGATTTGATCTATGAAGGCGGTATTGCCAATATGCGTTATTCTATTTCCAATAATGCGGAGTACGGCGATGTATCCAGGGGCCCCCGCATTATTACCGATGAGACGCGCGCCGAAATGCGTAAAATTCTTCGTCAAATCCAAACAGGAGAATATGCGCGCGAATTTATTCTTGAAAACCAGGCTGGTGCGCCCGTACTGAAATCAAGTCGTCGACTTGCTTCCGAGCATCAAATCGAGCAAGTGGGTGCTAAATTGCGCGATATGATGCCGTGGATCAAAAAAAATAAATTAGTCGATCAGGGTAAGAATTAGTTTCCGTTTCAAACGTTTTTTATCGAGTCTTGTAAATTTTATGGCGTATTACCCTCACCCGATTATCGCTCGCGAAGGGTGGTTGCATATCGCAATTGCTTTTTCCATCGCGATTGCTGCATCTTTTTTTGTTGATTGGCCATGGGCAATCCCTTTTTGGGTGATTGCGTTGTTTGTGTTGCAATTTTTTCGCGATCCGCCGCGTGAAGTGCCTAATATCGCTAATTCGATTGTTGCACCGGCTGACGGAAAAATCGTTGCGGTTGAAAAAACACACGATCCTTACCTTGATCGAGAAGCGATTAAGGTTAGTGTGTTTATGAATGTGTTTAATGTTCATTCAAATCGTAGTCCGGTTGATGGTAATGTCTGCGATAAATGGTATTTTCCAGGAAAGTTTATTAATGCGGATTTGCCTAAAGCGTCCCTCGAAAACGAACGCAATGCAATTTGGCTTAAAACCGATAATGGTGCCGATGTGACCTGCGTACAAGTGGCGGGGTTGATCGCAAAGCGAATTATTTGCCATGTGACGCCTGGAACGCATTTACAGAGAGGACAGCGTTTCGGTTTTATCAGATTCGGATCTCGTGTGGACGTTTATTTGCCGTTGGATACGAAAATCGTTGTAAATATCGGGGATAAAGTGTTTGCAACAGAGACCATTCTGGCCGAATTTCGTGAAACAGTTGCAGCGCCAAGTAACTCAGCATAGTTATTTCATATAACGAACGCAGTCAATTTGTTGTTGTAAATTTGCAAGGATACAGGAGATTATTCCTGTGAATGGTTCATGAGAGTCATTTTAATTTATTGAATAATGCCTATTCCTTTGCCAGATCGAGCCGTGATCAAATCCAGGCTGCGCCGCCGCGGTATTTATTTGCTGCCTAACTTATTTACTACTGCAGCGCTATTCTCAGGATTCTATGCGATAGTGCAGGCAATGAACGGCAATTTTGAATCTTCTGCGATTGCTGTATTCATAGCGATGGTACTGGATGGTTTGGATGGGCGCGTTGCGCGACTGACCGGAACACAAAGTGAATTCGGTGCCGAGTACGACAGCATGTCCGATATGGTGTCTTTTGGTGTGGCTCCAGCCCTGATCGTATACGAATGGGCATTAAAGGATATGAATCAATGGGGGTGGATCGTGGCATTTATCTACTGTGCTTGTGCAGCACTACGCTTGGCTCGGTTCAATACCAATATTGAGATAGTAGATAAAAGATTCTTTCAAGGATTGCCGAGTCCAGCAGCAGCAGCGCTCATTGCTGGTTTGGTTTGGGTAATGATCGATTTTAATCTGCAGGGCAGTGATGTTAAATGGTTGGCATGCCTGATTACTTTGTTTGCTGCATTAACCATGGTGAGCAATATCCCATTTTATAGTGGCAAAGAAATAAATCTGCGTCGTAGAGTGCCGTTTGTAACAGCTTTGCTGTTGGTATTGTTCTTTTTTGTTTTGATACCGAGTCATCCACCCGTGGTGTTGTTTCTTTTGTTTGCGGCTTATGCTTTTTCCGGTTATTTTGTCAGATTGTGGCGATTTACTCGCAGTCGGAGAAATAATGAGTCGTCTGGGACGTAAATTGGCTATTGCACCAAAATAAATTATATTTTGCAAATGACGATCAAGATTTGCTCTACATTGTTGTATTTCTATTCAATTACTTGGCACAGACTATTGCTGCGCCTTGTGCGCGAAATATAATCTCCCTAATTTCCTTTCTTCTCGTTAAAATTCGCATGGTGAATTGGTTTTTTAAATTGTCTTTCCAGTGGAGAGCATGATGCAAGAGCATTTGATTATTTTTGACACTACATTGCGTGATGGCGAGCAAAGTCCCGGTGCGTCCATGACCAAAGAAGAGAAAGTGCGAATTGCCTGGCAATTGGAGCGCATGGGAGTGGATGTGATCGAAGCGGGTTTTCCGGCAGCTTCGAATGGTGATTTTGAGGCCGTTAAAGCGGTGGCCGATTTGGTAAAGGAAAGTGTCGTATGCGGTTTGGCGCGAGCGATCGAGGCTGATATTCAGCGCACGGGAGAGGCGTTACGAAATGCCCAGTCGGCACGTATCCATACGTTTATTGCAACGTCGCCAATTCATATGAAAAACAAATTGCGTATGATGCCAGACCAAGTAGTGGCACAAGCGATCAAGGCGGTAAAATGGGCACGCCAGTATACTGATAACGTTGAGTTCTCTCCGGAAGATGCCGGTCGCTCTGAAATTGATTTTCTGTGCAAAATTCTGGAGGCAGTTATTGATGCTGGGGCAACCACACTGAATATTCCTGATACAGTCGGGTATACGATGCCGGAGCAATTCGGTAAATTGATTCGTACGCTTCGTGAGCGGATTCCGAATTCAGACAAGGCGATTTTCTCGGTGCATTGCCATAACGATTTAGGACTGGCTGTGGCCAATTCTCTGGCTGCCGTGATGAATGGTGCGCGGCAAGTGGAATGTACCATCAACGGATTGGGGGAGAGAGCTGGCAACGCCTCATTGGAAGAGGTAGTAATGGCGATTAGAACGCGCCAGGATTATTTTCCTTGCGATACCCGTATCGATACTACGCATATTGTGCCTGCGAGCAAGCTGGTTTCCGGCATTACCGGTTTTCCTGTACAGCCGAACAAGGCGATTGTGGGTGCCAATGCATTTGCACATGAATCGGGCATTCATCAGGATGGTATTCTGAAGCATCGTGAAACCTATGAAATCATGCGTGCGGAAGATGTCGGTTGGGGTGCCAATAAGCTTCTGCTTGGTAAACATTCGGGGCGGAATGCGTTTCGCAACCGTTTGATGGAATTGGGTATCGAATTGGAATCGGAAGAGATGCTCAATAACATGTTTCTGCGCTTCAAGGAATTGGCGGATAAGAAGCATGAAATTTTCGATGAGGATTTGCATGCCTTGGTTTCCGATGAAGTGCTAGTGTTGCAGGAGCGATACCGGCTCATTTCATTGACGGTGCATTGCGAAACCGGCGAAGTGCCTTTTGCGCGCATTGTAATTTCGGATAATGGCAATGAAATGCGCGCTGAATCGCAAGGTAGCGGTCCGGTCGATGCAACTTTCCGTGCAATTGAAACATTGCTTGCCAGTGATGCGAAATTGCAATTGTTTTCGGTCAACAATATTACCAGTGGAACCGATGCGCAAGGCGAGGTAACTGTTCGTTTGCAAAAATCTGATCGCATCGTCAACGGGCATGGTGCCGATACCGATATCGTTGTTGCTTCAGCGAAAGCTTATCTCAGTGCATTGAATAAGCTGCACAGTAAATTGGAGCGGGCGCATCCGCAAGTCTGATATGAAGCACTCAACGAACTTGTTGCTCGGTGCGCTAGCATTGTTGCTGAGCTTTAACGTACAAGCATTTCGATTTCAGGATACGACGGGCAAAATACATCAATTATCGGATTATAAGGGGCGGTGGGTGTTGGTTAATTTCTGGGCGACTTGGTGCCCGCCATGCCTAAAAGAAATACCCGATTTAATGGCAATTTACGAGCAGCGCAAGGATGTGATGATCATCGGTGTTGCAATGGATATTGATGATCCTCAAACCGTGTTGGATTTTGTCCGTTCAAAGGCGATCAATTATCCGATTGTGCTGGGCAATCGAGTTATTGCATCGCAATTGGACGATGTCTCGTTGTTGCCGAGCACCTATTTTTATGATCCGGATGGGAATCCGGCTGCACGTCAGATGGGTATCGTATCACGCGAAAGTATAGAAGCATTTCTCAATACCAAATCGACGGGCAATTCTCGTTGATTACGAATTGGAATAGTGCCACACGGTTTGCCATTTGTTGAAAACCAACTGCGGATACTTGGCTTCTCCTAAACTGCCATTGTATCGACCAAGTGCTCTGAAATAATTGCCTTTTTCTTTATCGAGATAATGCCGCAAAATAGTGCAGCCATAGCGCAGATTAACGCGTAGATGAAACAGATTGTGTTCCTGTTGTCCGATGGCATCGATCCAGAAAGGCATGATTTGCATATAACCGCGTGCTCCAGCATGGGAAACTGCATATTTTTTAAATCCACTTTCGACTTGAATGATGCTTAATACCAATTGCGGGTCCAATCCGGCTCGCGTGGCTTCGTAAAATAATGTTCTAAGAAACTCTTCTCGTTCGATTCGATCCGGGATGTATTTTTCTAAACGTTTACTCATGGTGATCAACCAGGTGATATTGTCGGCAATGGCCGCATATTCAATATAGGAAACGGCTTGATCGCTTAACTCTTGCAATGCATACGTTTGCGTACTGGTTACCAATTGTTCTTCGGTGTATGAATTGGCGTGTACTAGCTGTGAAAAAAACAGCAGGAATGCAAGGTAGATTAGCTTGAACATAATTTTTGGGTTATAAATGAGAAAATTTCATTAATTGGAATTGCCTGCGATGCTTGATCTTCCCGTCCTTGATACTCTACTGCGTCTTGCTTGAGTCCACGTTCTCCCACGACGATTCGATGCGGTATGCCGATTAATTCCATGTCGGCAAACATAACACCAGGTCGTTCGTCGCGATCATCCAGCAGTATTTCAATGTGTGCCTCGGAAAATTGCTGATAAAGTTTTTCAACTATTTCTTTCACTAATGCGCTTTTGTGCATTCCAATCGGCACAATGGCAAGTTGGAACGGTGCGATTGCATAGGGAAAAATAATGCCGCGTTCATCATGACGCTGCTCAATGGCGGCGGCTACGATGCGTGATATACCAATACCGTAACATCCCATTTCCATGGGGCAGATTTGTCCGGATTCATCGAGGTAGGTGGCTCTCATCGCTGTTGAGTATTTTGTGCGTAGTTGAAATATGTGACCGACTTCAATGCCGCGACAAATTTCTAAGGTACCTTTGCCATCTGGGGATTTGTCACCCACAACTACATTGCGAATATCAAAGATATGCTCCGGTAGTTTTAAGTCGCGCTCAAAGTTGACGTGCATTAAGTGAAATCCTTCTTCGTTAGCACCGCACACAAAATTACTCATACTAATCGTTGCTGCATCGGCAATCACGCAAACATCCGCATGCAGTCCAACAGGGCCGATATAGCCGGGTATCGATCCGGTGGCTTGAAGAATATCCTGTTCGGTAGCCATTTGAAACTCGGATAAAAAGGGGATTTTTCTAACTTTTAATTCATTTAGTTGATGATCGCCACGAAGTAACAGCATGTATATTTTATTGTTTGCTTTTATAACTAGTGATTTAATGGTGTTTTGCAAGGGAATTTCTAGGAACTCGGAAATTTCGTTGCATGTTTTTTTATTGGGCGTGGCAATTTTTTGCATTTTTTCTTTGGGTGCGCTTCTGTGGTGCTCAGAAGGTAATGCACTGGCTAATTCGATGTTGGCGGCATAATCCGATGTTGGACAGAAAGCGATGGCATCTTCACCGGAATCAGCCAAAACATGAAATTCATGCGAACCACTGCCGCCTATGGCACCGGTATCAGCGGCAACCGCCCGGAATTTCAGTCCTAATCGAGTAAAAATACGGCTATAGGTTTCATACATGCGCTGATAAGTTTGCTGCAAACTGGCTTCATCGGCATGAAAAGAATAAGCATCTTTCATCAGAAATTCCCGAGCGCGCATGACACCGAACCGCGGACGGATTTCGTCGCGAAATTTGGTTTGTATTTGATAGAAATTGAGTGGTAATTGTCGATAGCTTTTGATTTCGCGACGCGCTATATCGGTAATGACTTCCTCATGGGTTGGGCCAAAACAAAAATCGTGTTCATGACGGTCTTTAATTTTTAACATTTGCGGACCGAAGACTTCCCATCGACCCGATTCTTGCCACAATTCTGCAGGTAAAATAGTCGGCATTAGTACTTCGATTGCACCGCTATTATTCATCTCTTCGCGAACGATATTTTCTATTTTTCTGAGTACACGCAAGCCCAACGGCATCCACGTATAAAGACCGCTACCAAGTCGTTTGATTAATCCTGCGCGAAGCATGAGCTTATGGCTGACAAGCTCAGCTTCGGATGGCGCTTCCTTAAGTGTGGAAATAAAAAACTGCGAGACACGCATGAGCTGATTCCATTCATAATTAATAACAATGGCAATTTTACCGTGAAATACTTGTAGAAGTATGTATTCATCCTTATGTTAAGAAAAAATCATTGTTAAACCTTAAACCGAGATTTTTATTAGGCGCACTTCGGAGCTGTTGGGCGGTTTGTGGCGCATTGGCAGTGATTTGGAGTCCTCTTCGTTGCTCATAGTCGGAACAATGGGCGTTTTAGTCGGATTCAAACTGCCTGGCCACTGCATCCACAACCCATCCCAACCCTAATGGAAAATCTTTGTTAAAGCTCGAAATGGCAAGAAAGCTATAGATTTTGTCTGATGAGCACTTTCAATCTGTAGTAAAGTATGAAAAAATTCACTCATTTGAGTGGGTCAGATGAGTAACTCTTATGATTGACCGTAATGGATATCGCCCCAACGTTGGTATTATCCTTCTAAATTCGAAGAATGAGGTTTTTTGGGGCAAACGTATAAAACAAAATTCTTGGCAATTTCCGCAGGGCGGCATTAAATCAGGCGAGAGTCCTGAGCAAGCCATGTATCGGGAATTAAGCGAAGAGATAGGCTTACGCCCAAATCATGTCGAAATCGTTGGAAGGACGCGCGATTGGTTGCGTTATGAAGTGCCTGATCGCTGGATTAGACGGGAATGGCGGGGGAATTATAAAGGACAAAAGCAAATCTGGTATTTGCTGCGTTTGATCGGGCGCGATAGTGATGTGTCGCTACGTCGAACTGCGCATCCGGAATTCGATGCATGGCGCTGGAATCAGTATTGGGTTGAATTGGATACCGTAGTTGAGTTTAAACGTAAAGTATATAAGCAGGCATTGACAGAGTTGTCGCGATTACTAAAAACAACCCCATGCCAGAATTCGGGTTATGAAGAGGACAATGCAAATAGAGAAAGCAATAGGATTATCATGACCAATTGCGTAGAAATAAACGAGTGAGCATGAGAGAAGTTTTTTTAAGAAAAGATGGCTCGCGTTTTTAAAAAAATCGAAGCTTAAACGCCTTTTCGTTTACTATATTCCTTTTATGAGTGTTCATCAGGCGTGATCGGCTGCGCCTTTACAAGCCGTTTCTTAATTAAAAATATAGGGGGAATACCGATGAAAATACGTACACTCGTTGCGTCACTGTTATCGATTGGCGCTCTTGTCACTTCGATAAATGTTTCAGCTAATGAGCCAATTCAATCCATTAAGCCGGTCAAAGTAACTAATCCTGACATGGTCGAACTGGGTAAGATGCTGTTTTTCGATCCGAGACTTTCGAAATCTGGGTTTATTTCCTGTAATTCTTGCCATAATTTAAGCATGGGCGGAACGGATAACATCCCAACATCGATTGGCCATGCTTGGCAACAAGGACCGATCAATGCACCAACGGTATTGAATGCAAGCATGAATTTGGCGCAATTTTGGGATGGTAGAGCAAAAGATCTTAAGGAACAGGCCGGTGGACCTATAGCCAATCCCGGCGAGATGGCATCGACGCATAAAGTAGCAGTTGAAGTGTTGCAGTCGATTCCGCAATATCGTGCTTTTTTTGCCAAAGCATTCGGATCGGATCAAGTGGATATAGATCGTGTAACGACCGCTATTGCTGCTTTTGAAGAAACTTTGGTCACACCGGGTTCGCGGTTTGATAAGTGGTTGGATGGAGACAAGAAAGCATTAACAGCACAAGAAGTGGAAGGTTACGAATTGTTCAAAAGCAGCGGTTGTGCGGGTTGTCACAATGGACCTGCGGTTGGTGGTGCACTTTATCAGAAATTTGGTGTTCATCATCCTTATAAAACGGACAGCAAAATTGAAGGCAGAAAGGCTGTTACGGGTAAAGATACCGATTTAAATGTATTTAAGGTACCTACATTGCGTAACATCGAATTAACTTACCCCTACTTCCATGATGGCGCTGCTACAACATTGGAGGATGCTGTAAAAACAATGGGTAAATTGCAATTGGATCGTGATTTTAGCAAGAAAGAAATTGACAATATTGTTGCTTTCTTGAAAACACTCACAGGTGAGCAACCTGATATCAAGTTGCCGATTTTACCGCCTTCAAATAATAATACGCCAAGGCCTGTGCCGTTTTAAGGTTTGAGGCAGTTAATATTTGAATCTTATCGGCATCCGAATTGCCGCAACTCGGATGCCGATTGCCGACTGCCTAGCTAGAAAAATCAGGATGTAAGGCTAAAGCAAGAAAGGCAGTATGCTTTTGTCTAGATGAAATAAATAAGCATTTTGGATCGTATTCCTATGTTGTAATGACATACAGATAGTTGTGGTGCGGATTGAATGGGATTCGGGCCATGAAAGATATGCTGCACCGAGAGTGTTTTTCGAGTTACTGAATCCAAGGCAATTTGATGTGGATTTGATATTAAAAATCAAATAGAGTCACAATTCCAGTAACCAATAATTAGAATAAGGAATTACCTATGGGTAACAAGGGACAATTATTGCAGGATCCTTTTCTTAATATATTAAGAAAAGAGCATATTCCTGTTTCTATATACTTAGTCAATGGAATTAAGTTACAAGGGCAAATTGATTCGTTCGATCAATATGTGGTATTGCTTAAAAACTCTGTAACACAAATGGTTTATAAGCATGCGATCTCAACCGTAGTTCCCGCTCGTGCTGTGAATATTCCTATTGAATCACTGGAAACACGTGATACTTAATGTTTGAATCAGAAAAATGTTTTTCTGCTGAAAATACAGCAATTCTGGTTGGTCTTGACTTCGGTATTGGCACGCATCAGGATAGTTTGCGCGAACTGGAGCAGCTTGCAATCAGTGCAAAATTAAAAGTGCTGGCAGTTATTGAGGGTAAACGCTCTCGTCCCGATCCATCAACTTATGTCGGGAGTGGCAAATTGAATGAAATTGAGCAGATTGTTCTAAAAACAAAGGCGACGGCGATTGTTTTTAATCATGATTTGTCACCCGCGCAACAACGTGACATTGCGCAACGTTTGAAATGTTATGTTGTTGATCGTACAAGTTTAATACTTGACATATTTGCGCAGCGCGCAAAGAGTCACGAAGGAAAATTACAAGTCGAGCTGGCTCAATTGGAGCATTTGTCAACACGTTTGATACGCGGTTGGACTCACCTTGAGAGGCAAAAAGGAGGTATCGGTTTGCGAGGGCCTGGTGAAACGCAATTAGAGACAGACCGACGTTTAATTAAAAAACGAGTTAAATTACTTAAAGATAAACTTACAATTCTTCAGCGTCAACGAGCTGTACAAAGAAAATCAAGGCAGCGCAAAGATGTATTTACGGTATCCTTGGTAGGGTATACCAACGCGGGGAAATCAACATTGTTTAATCGACTGACGCGGGCACAAACGTATGCTGCGGATCAATTGTTTGCGACACTGGATACGACGAGCCGGAAGCTATTTTTATCAGAAGGTAAAACAGTTGTAATTTCAGATACGGTTGGTTTCATTCGTGAACTGCCGCATACTTTGGTTGCGGCTTTTCGAGCAACACTTGAAGAGACGGTGCAAGCGGATGTATTGCTTCATGTCATTGATGCAAGTAGTCCTGATCGCGATGAGCAAGTTGATGAAGTTAATAAAATATTAAAAGAAATTGGCGCGGACACGATTCCACAGATTTTGGTTTTAAATAAGATCGATTTATTGGAAAGCGGTAAAAGTTGTGCGCGAGATGAGTATGGTAGAATATCAAATATTCGAATAAGCGCAAAAACTGGTGAAGGAATGGAGCTTGTCAGGGAAGCGTTATCGGAAGCAATCGCAAAACAGGCTGAAACCGGCGATAAAAAAACAATGACGTTTAATGCGTTTGGAGATCGTGTTTTTGCAAATGATTTTTTTGAACCAACAGAATAAGGATAAATATGGGATTAAATGATCCAGAGTGGGGGAAAAATAAAGGCGATTCCAGTCCGCCGGATTTGGACGATGTATTGCGCAACGTCAATAAAAAAATCAATAACATTTTCGGGAAAAAGAAAAGCACTGGAGATAATGAAGGATCAAGACCTCAAGGACCAAAGCCGCAAAGCAGCGGTAGCATAGTTACAATTTTGGGGTTGTTAACCGTTGTATGGCTGGCTAGCGGATTTTACATCGTTGATGAAGGTCATCGTGGCGTTGTTTTACGCTTTGGTAAATATACCGATACGACGCCGGCTGGTTTGCGTTGGCATCTACCTTATCCGATTGAAAAGGTGGAAATTGTAAATGTCAGTCAAGTACGTACTGTAGAGATCGGTTATCGTAACAATGTCAGAAGCAAAGTGTTACGTGAGTCATTGATGCTGACAGATGATGAAAACATTATCGATATTCAATTTGCTGTACAGTATATTTTGAATAATCCTGAATATTTTCTTTTTAAAAACAGAAACCCGGATGATGCGGTTTTGCAGGCTGCTGAAACTGCGATAAGACAAGTCATCGGTAAAAGTAAAATGGATTATGTTTTGTACGAGGGACGTGAACAAGTTGCTGCAAACGCAACGCAGTTGATGCAAACAATTCTGGATCGCTATGAGATCGGTATTTCTATAAGTAGAGTTACCATGCAGAATGCACAACCTCCAGAACAAGTTCAGGCCGCCTTTGATGATGCAGTAAAAGCTGGGCAAGATAGAGAGCGCCAAAAAAATGAAGGTCAGGCATATGCAAACGACGTCATACCAAGAGCCGTGGGTAATGCGGCACGACTGATTCAAGAATCCGAAGCGTATAAGCAACGTGTCATTGTCAGCGCCGAGGGTGATGCGAGCCGTTTTGAGCAAATTCTTACTGAGTATAGTAAGGCACCTAAGGTGACTCGGGAACGATTGTATCTGGATATGATGCAACAAGTTTTATCGAATACGAGTAAGATCGTTGTGGATCAGAAGAATGGAAATAATTTGCTGTACTTACCTTTGGATAAGCTGATTAATATGAGTGGATCATCGACGCCGGTTTCGCCTGTAACAGTACAGCCGGTAATTCAAGAAGCAGCACAAGATAGTAGTCTAAGAGCGCGTGAGTCGTTTCGTAGTCGTGATCGGGAGGGAAGATAAATGAAAAGTATGATGTCAACATTTTCGATCATTATTGTCGCAATCTTTTTCTTAGGCAGCTCAGCAATTTATATTGTTGATGAACGTCAGCAGGCGATCTTATTTCAATTGGGTGAAGTAATCGATGTTAAAACAGAACCCGGTCTGTATTTTAAAATCCCGGTTGCTCAGAATGTTCGCTATTTTGAAAAGCGGATTCTAACCATGGATACCGATGAATCAGAGCGTTTTATTACATCAGAGAAAAAGAATGTGCTGGTGGATTTGTTTGTAAAGTGGCGCATAGTTGATGTGAAGCAATACTATATTAGTGTACGTGGCGATGAAGGATTAGCTCAAACACGTTTGGCACAAACCATCAATGCAAGCTTACGTGACGAATTCGGTAATCGGACCGTTCATGATGTGGTATCGGGCGAGCGTGACGTTATCATGGAAATTATGCGTCAGAAGGCGGATATCGATGCTCGAGGTATTGGCGTTGAAGTTGTCGATGTGCGACTAAAACGTGTTGATTTGCCACAGGAAGTTAGTGAATCTGTTTATCGACGTATGGAAGCTGAGCGGAAAAGAGTTGCAAACGAGTTGCGTTCAACTGGTGCTGCCGAATCCGAGAAAATTCGTGCCGATGCGGATAAGCAACGGGAAATTATTCTGGCGGAAGCTTATCGTGAAGCACAAAAAACGATGGGTGATGGGGATGGTCAGGCAGCAGCGACCTATGCTGCAGCTTTTCAGAAAGACCCTGAATTCTATGCTTTCTGGCGTAGCCTTGATGCTTATAAGCAATCGTTTAAGAATAAAGGCGATATGATGGTTCTCGAACCTACCTCTGATTTTTTCAAATATTTGAAAAATTCGACAGTTAGTAAATAAGCGGAAAATCACTACAATAAAAACAAATTTTTCTTTAGTTAAGAGATTCCTAAAATATGAGAATGATTCGATTGCTTTGGAATCTTTATTGAATCAATGAGAATTTTGTTCAAATATCTGCTTAACTAAGAGCAACACTTATATATCTTATGTGGGAAAATTTTTTGAACGCTATCGCTTTAATGTTGGTTTTAGAGGGGATATTGCCCTTTCTGTCCCCACAAACATGGCGCGAGGCGTTTAAAAAATTAACAGAGATAAATGATAGTCAAATCCGATTTGTGGGTTTGACATCTATGCTGGTCGGCATCTTGCTACTCATTATCTTTGATTGATCTTATCTATCCCCATTTTCTCAATCCATTGTTACCATAAGTATGCGTAATTGGCTTCTTCCCGAATATGTCGAAGACATTTTACCGACTGAAGCATTTCAGATTGAGACAATGCGACGGCAAGTTATTGATTTGCTAAGAGTCTACGGCTACCAATTGGTCATGCCGCCCTTACTGGAATATGCGGAATCGTTGTTAACCGGTAGTGGCAGTGACATGGATTTGCAAATGCTTCGGGTGATTGATCAACTGAGCGGACGCATGATGGGTTTGCGTGCTGACATGACTCCGCAAGTTGCGAGAATAGACGCTCACTTATTGAATTCCGAAGGAATTACACGTCTATGCTACGCCAATAGTGTTTTGCATGCAGTGCCTTCCAATATTACGCAGACACGAGAGCCACTGCAAGTTGGCGCAGAACTTTACGGGCATTCAGGATTGGCAAGCGACATTGAGGTGCAGCAGCTAATGTTGCAGTGTTTGTCGCAAGCAGGGATCGATAAAGTTCATTTGAATCTTGGCCATGTGGCGGTATTTAGGGGATTGGTTAAATCTGCCGAAGTTTCACGCGCGCTTGAAAAAGAATTGTTTTTGGCGCTCCAAGCCAAAGACAGTTCAACCTTACGCGAGCTATGTGTTCCTATTGTAAAACCGATACGCGATGCTTTACTGCTGTTGCCGGAACTATACGGGAACAAAAGTGTTTTGTTGGAAGCAAAAAAAAGACTGCCGGATTATGCTGAAATCTCAGTGGCATTGAATGAACTCAGCATTGTTGAAGAAGAATTGAGATCTACTGTCGACAATATAGCATTTGATTTGGCTGATTTGCGCGGTTATCACTATCATACTGGAATGGTATTTGCCGCCTATACCAACGGAAGTTCAAACGCAATTGCATTAGGCGGCCGTTACGATGAGATTGGAAAAGCATTTGGACGTGCAAGGCCGGCAACCGGTTTCAGTATGGATTTGAGAGATCTCGTCAGATTGGTCAGAATGAAATCCTATCCAAAGGCAATACGTGCACCTTATCAAAAAGATAATAGGGAATTGATTCATTTTATCAGTAAATTACGTGACTCTGGGCAAATTGTGATCATGGAGCTTCCGGAACAAGAAGCGACGTATTTGGATTGCGATCGCCAGATTATTATGCGCGATGGGCAATGGGTGATCGAGTCGGTTTAGTTATCGATTATTAACCTGCTGAAATTAAGTTATCAGAGATTGGAGTTATGACAAAAAACGTAGTAGTCATTGGCACACAATGGGGCGACGAAGGCAAAGGAAAAATCGTTGATTGGTTGACCGATCACGCCCAAGGCGTAGTGCGATTCCAGGGCGGACACAATGCAGGCCATACTCTGGTGATTGGAAATAAAAAGACCGTACTGCATCTTATCCCGTCCGGAATTTTGCGCGCCAATGTTATGTGTTACATTGGAAACGGTGTAGTCATTTCACCGCAGGCTTTGTTGCACGAAATAGATACATTGGAACACAATGACATTGATGTCCGCGGGCGCTTGCGGATTAGTGAAGCGTGTCCATTGATTCTGCCCTGTCATATTGCGTTGGATAATGCCCGTGAAACTGCACGCGGTGTAAGTAAAATTGGAACCACCGGCCGTGGTATAGGCCCAGCTTACGAAGATAAGGTTGCAAGGCGTGCGATTCGACTGCAAGATCTGTTTTATCGCGACCGGTTGGCGGCTAAGTTGGGGGAAATGCTTGATTATCATAATTTTGTACTAAAACATTATTTCCAAGCACCAGTTATTGATTTCCAACAAACCATTGATGAAGCTTTGAAACAAGCGGAGCGCATTAAACCGATGGTTGCAGATGTTCCAGAGTTATTATTCAATGCGCAAAAAGCCGGTCATAATTTGCTATTTGAAGGTGCGCAAGGTGCATTGCTTGACGTGGATCATGGCACTTACCCCTATGTTACCTCTAGCAATTGCGTTGCAGGCGCTGCCGCACCCGGTAGCGGAGTTGGACCGCAAATGCTGCAATATGTGCTTGGAATCACCAAAGCCTACACGACCCGTGTCGGATCCGGTCCATTCCCAACTGAATTGGACGATGCGATAGGCAAGCACCTAGCCGAACGAGGACATGAATTCGGTTCTACGACGGGGCGTCCGCGGCGTTGCGGATGGTTCGATGCGGTCGCATTGAAACGTTCAATACAAATTAACGGGGTTACGGGATTATGTATTACCAAATTAGACGTGTTGGATGGCGTAGAGAGTCTGAATCTCGGCATCGGTTATCAATTAAGTGACGGCAAGCAAAGTAATGTTTTGCCGATCGGTGCGGAGAACCTCGATAATTGCGACCCGATCTACGAAGAAATACCAGGTTGGTTAGAAAATACTGCTGGGATTAAGAAATTTTCTCAACTTCCAAAAGCAGCGCAGAATTATTTAAAACGATTGGAAGAAGTTTGCGAGATTCCTATCGACATGATATCCACCGGACCCGATAGAGAAGATACCATATTGCTGCGTCACCCATTTGCATAATTTTTTTAGCAACAACAAACAAAGAACATACCCGTTGTACTTCTATAACATGGATAAAATCCATGCAGCAATCATTCACAATTAACCTCGTCAGTTGGCAAAACGAAACCGATAATCTGCGCTCCATCCGTGAAATTGTGTTCATTAACGAACAGAACGTCCCAGAAGAAATGGAATGGGATGAATTCGATACAATCAGCAAGCATGTGCTTGCACTCGATAACGACAGAAAACCGATTGGTACAGCCAGACTATTGCCGGACGGACGTATCGGTCGCATGGCTGTGTTGAAAGAATGGCGCGGCAAAGGAGTTGGTTCTGCTATGCTGAAAAGATTACTGCAAGAATTGATGCGTCAGAATGTTACCCAAGCAATATTGAATGCACAAACGAGCGTAATTCAATTTTACCAAAAGTATGGATTTCAAACTGAGGGTGAAGAATTTATCGAAGCTGGTATTCCCCATATCAAAATGGTACTCATCTTGAAGTAAACCAATCTCTCTTGTTCTTAACTTATGTCAGGCCAAAGAATTTGTTTATTCTACGAAAGAATTTTTGTGTAACAGCCTCATCCTCTTCTGGGTTTACGGAATCGTTTGCATGTGTTTTATACTGATTGATTGCATCGCGCTCACTTAGAATCTGGCTTAAATACTTGATTATTTCGGGTCGTTCGTGAAGTAATTTGGACATTACTTCTTTGGTTATTTCGGACACACAGGAATCTATAATCGGCACGATGGTTGCGCTGCGCACATCGCCAAGCAATAAGGACCGTTCGCCGAAGAATTGCCCGGAACTTAACTTTCCTACTTCGCTTTCGATTCCGTCGTTATTTTTGATTCGAACTGATAATAATCCTTCACGTACGATAAACAAGGAATCGCCCGGTTCACCTTGGCAAAGTATGGGGTTACCGGCAATCCACAATCGTGTTTTTGTGTGAGCAGAAAGATATAGTAATTCTTGATGCGTGAGACCAGAAAACAACGGTATGCGCATCAATAACAGATCGTTATGCAATTCATTCTCGGAATTCTTTGCTGTTTCAGGAACCATTTGGACTAGATGTTTCGGAACTGGAATCTCGATACCAATAAAATACAAGTTGCGCGTGATATTCTGATGAACTTTGAAACGTATGCCAGGAATTTGACCAGGATGTGGGCACCAATAAAGCAAGCGCCAGAGAACGCCCCGTTCTGAATAATCAGCAATACTTACAATCGATTTGCGCGGGATAGCCGCTACTTCATCCACTTGGTTGGCCGCACTCAGCAAGATTCTTTCTGCCTGATGAGTTGTCAGTGTGAACGGTAACGTAATCTGTATTTCGTCACGAAAAAACAATTCCGGTTCAGAGAAAATCTTAATGGTGTTTTCTATGAGCTGACTGTTGGGAACAAGAAATGTAATCTCATCGGGTGTAACGATACGCACCATGCGCCAATTGATTTCTACTATGCGTCCAATATTCGATGTTTCGTTGATCTGCAACCAATCGCCTTCTTTGATGGGGCGATGCAATCCAATGACGATACCGGCAAAAGCATCGGTGATAAATTGTTTTAACGTAAATCCGATAACGCCGAGTATTACAGCGGAAGTCGCAAGTATATGCGTTATCGATTCGTTAAAGACAAAAACAACGATGCCGCAAAGTCCTCCAAACCATATAACCGCATTAACCAAATCACGCAGCAACGCCGGTACGGAGTGTCCGAATGCTAATTTTATTGCATCCCAAAAAGTTAAATTAATGATTCGTACTGTAAGATATGTGCCGGTAATCCAAAGGCCGATAGAGATGGCTAGGGATGCTTCGTGCGCTCTTAATATGTATGGTAAAAGACTGGCGTCAACGGTTTTGATAATAAACAGCGTCAGAGGAACAGAAAAAAGCAGAATCGGTATTACAAGTGTGGATAGTTTTTGTAATTGCGATTTTCCAGAATCCATTTTTACATTTTCAGTCATCGAAAATCCTTATGCAGTTGATGCTGGCCTGATAGGTTGTCGAAAAGAAATGTCTGTGTCTGCAACCGTGTTGAAAAAAAAAGAAATCTAATCGACTAAGCATAGAGTGTGATTGTCCCTTCGCTTCTGATTTGTATCAGTTTTTTTCTAATGAATCAATTCAAATCATCTAAACTTTTGTTGCAGTATGTTTAGAGCTTTTCGATTTGTAGGATACCACTGAGCTTGGCTAGAGCCTGGCCACGATGGCTTATGCGGTTTTTCTGCTCAGATGTTAATTCGGCGGCGGTTTTTCCAAGTGTGGGTAGAAAAAAATACGGATCGTAACCAAATCCGCCACTACCAATGGGCTGATCGATAATTTCACCGTGCCAGGAAGCATCGACGATGATCGGTTGCGGATCATCAAAGCGACGTACTAAGACGATCGTGCAGTAGTAATATGCGCGCCGATCAGTTTCCTGTTTCATTGCTGCGATGAGTTTCTGATTGTTGCGTTCATCGGATTTCGGCTCACCGGCGTAGCGTGCGGAATTTACGCCCGGTGCACCGCTAAGTGCTGGCACACAGATACCGGAATCATCCGCCAGTGCAGGCAATCCTGAACAGCGACTGGCGTGGCGAGCTTTGGCAAGTGCGTTTTCGACGAAAGTGACGTGTGGTTCGTCTGTTTCCGTAATTTGAAAATCGGATTGTGCGACCGCCTCGATTGCCAATGGCGCCAGAATCGCTTGGATTTCCCGTAGTTTACCGGGATTGTTGCTGGCTATGATCAGTTTCTGCAATGACGCATTCACGATTGCGTCAGCACCATTTTTTGGATTGCAATTAATTCTTGGATGCCTTGTTGTGCCATATCGAGCATGGTATTTAATTCTTCACGNNGACGTTCATGTCGGTATCGCAGGCTGAATCTTCAGCATAATCCAAATCCAGCACCGGTGTACCTTCGAAAATACCGACCGAAATCGCTGCAACGTGATCGAGAATCGGTGAGGATCCTATTCGCTGTTGATCAAGCAATTTTTGTAGGGCATCGTGTAATGCGACGAAAGCGCCGGTGATGCTGGCAGTGCGCGTTCCGCCGTCTGCTTGAATCACATCACAGTCGATTTGTATGGTGCGTTCGCCGAGTTTTTTCAAATCCACTGCAGCGCGTAATGCGCGTCCGATGAGCCGCTGGATTTCCATGGTGCGACCTGATTGTTTGCCTTTGGCGGCTTCACGCTGCATGCGCGAATGAGTCGAACCAGGCAGCATACCGTATTCTGCGGTCAGCCAGCCTTGTCCTTGTCCTTTCAGAAACGGCGGCACTTGTTCGGCGATGGTGGCGGTACAGATAACTTTGGTGTCGCCGCATTCGATTAATACTGAGCCGTCCGCATGTTTGATGTAGTGACGAGTGATTTTAACAGGGCGGATTTGTTTGTCGGTACGTTGGTAACTGCGTGTCATAATGTCTGTTGTGTAATAGGGTTAATGGGCGAAACGATACATAGGTTTGGCCGGTGCGCCTGCCGATACGGTCAGTACTTCGTAACCGCTTTCGGTTACCAAAATGGTGTGTTCCCATTGTGCCGATAAACTGCCGTCTTTGGTGGTAACAGTCCAGCCATCCGGTAAATGGCGAATAGCCGCTTTGCCGGCATTGATCATCGGTTCCACGGTAAAAATCATGCCGGGTTTCAATTCCAGCCCGGTTCCTATTCGTCCGTAATGCAATACTTGCGGGTCTTCGTGAAATTTTGCACCGATGCCGTGTCCGCAAAATTCTCTGACTACACTGTAGCCGACGTCTTCCGCCAGTTTCTGAATGGCATGACCGATGTCCCCCAAATGTTTTCCCGGTGCGATTTCATCGATACCGCGCCACATTGCTTCGTAAGTAACTTCACACAGTCGACGCGCTTGAATCGATGGTTCGCCGATATAAAACATACGGCTGGTATCACCGTGATAGCCTTGATAGATGACAGTTATATCGATGTTGAGGATGTCGCCATTCTTAAGCTTTTTCGGTCCTGGTACACCGTGGCAGATTTGATTGTTAACAGAAGTACAAATTGATTTGGGGTATGGTTTGTGGCCGGAAGGCGCGTAATTGAGCGGTGCCGGGATGGTTTTTTGCACATCAACCATATAATGGTGACAGAGTGTATCCAATTCTTCGGTAGTTACGCCCGACATAACATATGGTGTAATGTAATCAAGCACTTCCGACGCCAGCTTGCCGGCGATACGCATTTTCTCAATTTCCTGCGGTGTTTTGATGGTTACTTTCATTATTTTTATTCGATGTTTTGTGATGGATATTCAAAACCGTCAACAGTTTTTAACCGTTGCAATGGCTGATTATTATAAACGTTCGCATTTATCTTGAACTAGCTTTGTGCCATCAAATTGTTCCGTCAGGGTTTTTAATTCTTCTTTACTAAACTCAGATGAAAGATGTATCACGATTTTTTGCAAAACAACCGGGCGATTTTCAATTTTTGCTTGAGAAACACCCTTTTGCTCTATTTCATTCAGTTGCTTCATTGCGTCTTTCTGATCGTGAAAAATACCCAGTGAGATAGCGTTTTCCCACTGCGCATCGTCTTTGACGCGAAAACTGACTACACCGATATTGCGTAGTTTGTTAATTTCGCGGTTGGCGGTATCTTTGTTTGGATAAGGTGGGATATAGAGCCAATACATCGTGGTATCGCCAGCTTTTTCAACATTGAATGTGAGATTCGGGTGCGACTCCGTTAATACTTTCTCGGCGTAGCGAATTTGCTCCTCATAAAAATTACCCCAGATCAAACAATTCTCAAACGGCGAAACCAAGGTTATTTTTCCTGGATTAGTTTGTACGGGAGGCGGAACGATAGGCTTTGTGGAAAAATACAGAGTGCCAAGCAGATAAATGATATTAGCAGTCAATAATATGAAAAAAATTGTTTTCATCGGTAGTAATTGCAAACAAAATCGAATATTTAGTTATTTTACCGGATCATGCTTGCTCACATTTAATGTGCGGGAACAAGCCGCAGAAGCCGTTCCGTAGTGCCGGGCAAAAACGGTGTCGGATTGCCGCTAACCCAAGCGGCGTGACCACTGCCGTAATAAGGCGAAAACGGATGACCGCTTTGGCCGCCAGGCATGTCGAAGATACCATGTTTTTCCTGACCGGGTGCGACTATGGAGCGCTGCGAAGCGCCGAAATTAGGCGATTGGACGCGCGGCATATTATGGTCGCCTGGTAATGGATCTTGCGGCATATCGAGCCAATAAGTTATCCAATCGGGCAGCTTAGCACTGAGTGGATGGCGTATCATTGCCGCGTTGGTTTCTCCCCAATTGCGAGCGGTGATGCCGCCGTCGCGTAGCAATTGCACAGCACTTTGCTGTGCACTAAAAAACAGCAATTCATCCCAATTCTTGAAAGTTGCTGGCAGCAGATGTTGCGGTTTACTTTCGAGGAGCTGCCACACGATCCATTCTGTTTGACTAAGCCTGGGTAATTGGAAAGCAGGATCGATTTGTCGTACCTGCGCGGCAAATCCGTTCAAGATAGTTTTAACGACTTGGTGACGGAAAGTGCGCACCACCCGGTAGGCGACAGAATCGGCAGATGCTTCGCCGTGCCAGTCGTTCAAAGCGGTTCTCATGGCGATAATCCAAGAGGAATTGGTGTCTGTTGTTGCCAACATGGCTTGTAGCAGACGG
Organism: Nitrosomonas sp. UBA6494; assembly: GCA_002435335.1. Classification (GTDB taxonomy): domain Bacteria; phylum Pseudomonadota; class Gammaproteobacteria; order Burkholderiales; family Nitrosomonadaceae; genus Nitrosomonas. Next base: position 30,128 of record DJMI01000116.1, on the reverse strand, counting down.
TACCAGTTATCCAACAGTAATGCACGCTGATCGAGTTGAATCTCTCGCATTTGCTGCATCGTTAATTGATCATGCGAAAATAGACTATTGCGGATTTGTTTGGCACGTGCACCGAGGTCGAAGCCGCCATTCCCCAACATTTGCAGCAGATTTCCGGAAACCGGACGGGAATTGGCAGACCAAAGCCGGTGCGTATCAGGGTTGTAGACGAAAGGATACTGTACCGGATCTATCCAACCACTCCAGCCGGTTTCATGTGCTGTCCAGTCGGCAGGGATTTGCGGATCATAATTGCCGGATCGTTTCGGAATTCGCCCTGCCAGTGTCCAACCGATGTTGCCGTCACGATCACCGACGATAAAGTTTTGCACTGGTATGCCGAATCGCTGTGCCGCATGCAGTGCTTGTGCTACTGTTGTAACCGATTCGAGTTCGATCAATTCGAGATTGATCGCATCGGGTTGCAGTGCGGTCCAGGTAAGCGCTAGCGGAATTTTGTCGTGATCGTACGCAATGATCGGTCCCCATTCGGTTTCCTGAATGACAATTGTTTCCTCCGGTGCATCGCGTACACGGATGGTTTCGTTGAATATTTGCATTGATCGCCAGCCCGCCGCTGTGCGATAGTTCGTTGGATTATCTGGATCCATGTTGATCCGCACCCAGTCGGCGAAATCGCCGTGACTGTTGGTGAAACTCCAGGCGATATGACCGTTGGAGCCGATGATGATGGCAGGCGTACCTGGCAAACTGACGCCGGTAATGTCATGGAATTGATTTTGAATCATTGTATTCGGATAAATCAAGCGTGTACGAAACCATAGATTGGGTACACGTAACGCCAAATGCATGTCGTTGGCAACGATGGCAGAACCACCGGTCAAATCACCCGATGCGGCAAAACTGTTACTACCCGGTGATTGTTCCGAAAAGAACGGATGATCATTGAACAATTGCTTGTTTAGTACTTGCAAATTGATTTCCGTGACTGGCGGTAGCGATGGTAAAGAAGTAGGCTCATCGAGTAACGGCGCATCCCATGTGCCAGAAGGGGTGGTCAGAAAACGGAATACCGAGGCAGGTAAGGCTGCGTGCATGCTGGATAATCCCAATTCACGTTGGATATTGGTTTCATTCAAGGTGAAAAACATTACAGCAATCACCAGGATGCTGTCTTCTTTTTGCCATGCAACAGGTCGGGTTTGCATCAATAAATAGGGAAAGGGGCGTACCGATAATTCGGTCAAGCCTTGATTGACTCCGGTTCGATAAGCATCAATTAATTTTTGTTGTGATTCAGGTAGTTGTTGCAACACCCTGGTAGCGCGTGCACGCATACGGAAAGCGCGTGTTTTGCGGTCGTGTGTCAAGGCTGTGCTACCTAATAATTCAGCTAACTCTCCGGCAGCTTGCCTGCGCATTAAATCCATTTCAAAGAAGCGTTCTTGTGCGTGAACATAACCCATAGCTTGCGCCAAATCCAATCTGTTCGTCCCAGTAAAAGTAACACTGCCCAGAGCATCACGTTCAATCGTCACCGGTTGGAATAATCCTGGTATTACAACTTCTCCGTCGTATTGCGGCAAGCTTCCATACAGTAAAAAACCGATAACGGCAACAAAAAAGCTGCTGATTATCAAGCTTATTAACAAGATATGACGGGTGAAATGTAACGTAACTCGCATGGCTTAAGGGGTGACCAATGATATTTGAATTCTATTGTTAATACATTGATGTGACAGTAGAAAATAATGTAATTAAAGCATTCGGATAATAAAAGGGATGATTCCTTCTTTATTCTGCTTATTGAATTCCTGTTTTCGCAATGATAATGCAATCGTAGCTATTTGGAGTCGGTCATGTCGGAAGAAAGTGATTTAGAAAAAACGGAAGAGGCGACGCCCAGGCGCCTGGAGAAGGCGCGTGAAGAGGGGCAAGTCGCCCGTTCGATGGAACTGACGGCATTTTCTCTATTGATAACTGCTGCTGTCGGGTTGTTGTTGATGGGTGCCGGTTTGATGGATCACTTGGTAAAAATCATGAAATCCGGCATGTACATTGAGCGTGAATTGGCTTTCCAGCCGGAGTTGATGTTGACTCGTTTGTATTCATTGACGCTTGAAGGACTGATTGCAATGGCGCCGTTGCTGTTTTTATTGTTGATAGTGGCTTTCTTTGCACCGATGCTTTTAAGTGGATGGATGATAAGCGCAAAGGCGCTCATGCCGAATTTCAGTAGATTGAACCCGATTAAAGGGATTGCAAGAATTTTTTCCATGCACAGTGCTGTGGAATTGATTAAAGCCATTCTTAAAACCGTATTGATCGGGATTATTGCGGCGATCGTGATGTGGGTCAATAAAGATACGGTGATGGGGTTGTTGACCGTTCCGGTCGATTTGGGGATTGCGCGTACCGGCGATTTTATGGCGATGTGTTTTTTGCTGACGGTTGCCGGTCTTATTTTAGTTGTGGCTGTCGATGTGCCGTTCCAGATTTGGCAGCACGCCAAGCAATTGCGTATGACCAAGGAAGAGGTGCGCAGGGAGTTCAAGGAAAGTGAGGGTGATCCTTTTGTGAAGGCACGCATACGCGGCCTGCAGCGTGAGGCGGCACGGCGGCGCATGATGTCCGAAATTCCGAAAGCGGATGTCATCGTGACTAATCCGACGCATTATGCCGTAGCACTGCGTTATCAGAGCGGCAGCATGCGTGCGCCAAAGGTGGTTGCAAAAGGTGTGCATTTATTGGCTGCGCGAATCCGGGAGATTGCGCAAGAACATCGCGTTCCGATTCTGGAAGCACCGCCATTGGCGCGTGCGTTGTATTACCACGCCGAATTGGAAAGCGAAATTCCGGAAAAATTGTATGTCGCGGTAGCGGAAGTACTGGCGTATGTTTATCAGCTCAGGCGCTATAACGAATACGGAGGCGCGGCTCCGAAACCGCCGGTTGAACTNNTCATCGCTAGCTGGCATCAATAATTTCAGAACCTTGGCTGGACCGGTTCTGATCATAATGATCCTGGCTATGATGGTCCTGCCGCTGCCTCCTTTTGTGCTGGATATACTGTTTACATTCAACATCGCGATCTCGATCATCGTGTTGATGGTGAGTTTGTACACCCGGAATCCATTGGATTTCGCTGTGTTTCCAACCATTCTATTGATTACCACGCTACTGAGGCTGTCGCTCAATATTGCATCTACCCGGGTGGTATTACTGGAAGGACATACGGGGCCGGATGCCGCTGGTAAAGTAATCGAAGCATTCGGTCATTTCCTGGTCGGCGGTAATTATGCAGTCGGTTTGGTGGTTTTCATTATCCTGGTGGTAATCAATTTCGTTGTAATAACCAAAGGTGCGGGACGTATTGCTGAAGTTAGCGCTCGCTTTACGTTAGATGCGATGCCCGGTAAGCAAATGGCGATCGATGCCGATTTGAACGCCGGTTTGATCGGCGAGGACGAGGCACGTAAGCGCCGGTCGGATATTTCTCAGGAAGCCGATTTTTACGGTTCGATGGATGGTGCCAGTAAGTTTGTGCGCGGTGATGCGATTGCGGGTATTTTGATTATGCTGATTACCATCGTCGGTGGTTTGGTGGTCGGCGTGATGCAACACGACATGGAGTTAGGCGCTGCTGCTAAAAATTATACATTGCTGACGATCGGTGATGGTTTGGTCGGGCAAATTCCTTCACTCATTATTTCAACTGCGGCCGGTATGGTGGTAAGTCGTGTCACCACAGAGGAAGATTTAGGTGAGCAAGTTTTAAGTCAGTTGTTCAATCAACCTCAGATATTAGTGATTACAGCAGCAATACTAGGCATCATGGGATTGATTCCCGGCATGCCGAATTTCGTATTTCTGTTGATCGCTACGGTATTGGGCAGTGTCGCTTATATGAAAAAAAGCAAACCCGCTGCGCAAGCCGCCCCAGCGGTTATACCTGCAGTACCCACCATGGAAAAAAACGATGCGAGCTGGGAGGATGTAACGCCGATCGATACTTTAGGATTGGAAGTCGGTTATCGATTGATTCCTTTGGTCGACAAAAATCAGCAAGGCGATTTGCTGAAACGGATTAATGGCATTCGCAGAAAGTTTGCGCAAGAAATCGGTTTCTTGCCACCGGTCATTCATATTCGCGACAACCTGGAGTTGCGGCCAAGCGCTTACCGGGTAACGCTTAAAGGTTCTGTCATCGGCCAAGGCGAGGCTTATCCCGGTATGTATTTGGCGATCAATCCTGGTCGCGTTACCGCGCAATTGCCTGGTGCGGAAACCACCGATCCGGCATTTGGTTTGCCTGCGGTTTGGATTGAAGCCAGTATGCGCGAACAAGCACAACTCAACGGTTATACCGTAGTGGATGCCAGCACTGTGGTGACAACGCATATCAATCATTTGGTTCATTTACATACCGCCGAGCTGCTGGGCAGACAGGAATTGCAAAAACTGTTCGATCATTTGAATGCACAATTGCCGAAGCTGATTGAAGATTTAGTACCGAAGCTACTGCCGCTGTCGACAGTGCAAAAGGTCTTACAGCACTTGCTTGAAGAGGGGGTTCATATTCGCGATATGCGTACTATTATCGAGGTACTGACCGAACATGCCGCGCAAACACAAGATGCAATAGAGCTTGCTGCGAAAGTCAGAATCGCGCTCGGACGCGCCATTGTCGATCAGTTCTTCCCAGCAGGAGCGGATGTGCAAGCAATGAGTCTGCACCACGAACTTGAGAATATCTTGACACAGGTAATGCAAGGCGGTGCGATGCAAGGTCCAGGAATCGAACCGGGGCTCGCGGATATGCTATTGCGCGAAGCTAGGGAAGCGGCGCAGCAGCAAGAAAAATTGGGCTTGCCGATCGTCTTGCTAGTACCAGGTTCAATTCGCTTCTTGCTCGCGAAGTTTCTGCGTCGTGCACTACCGCAATTGCGCGTGCTATCGCACGCTGAAGTACCCGATTCTCGAAAAATCAAAATAACTTCCATTGTCGGAGGTAAGAAATGAAAGTAAAGCGATACCTTGCACCCACTTCTCGTGAAGCTTTACGGCAGGTTAAAGAAGATCTCGGTGAAGATGCCGTCATTTTATCCAACCGGAAAACCCGGGATGGTGTTGAAATTATGGCGTTGGCAGATTCCGACATTGCCGGCGTTGCGCAGTCTCCTACAATCGCACCTTCTGTTTCGGGGCAAGCAGCGTCAACATCGGCATTACCATCAAGTGGTATTGCGCAATACGAATTGAGTAAGTCGTTCGATGCGGAAGATTCCTATGCATCAATGCTGTCGTTTGCAAATGAACCGGCCGATATACCCAAAACTAAAACACCCGAGATCACGATGTCAGCCTCTATGGCTCGCGACATCATAGCAGAGATTCAGGCAATGAAAGCCACACTGGAAGATCAATTGGCAACCGTGGCCTGGGGCAGTTTTACCCAGCGCAAGCCCGAAAAGGCCAAGTTGTTGAGAACAATGCTCGATTCTGGATTTAGTCCGCTGTTATCGCGCCGCTTGATCGATAAATTGCCCGACGATGCGGATTACGAGCAAAGTTTGAAACTGGCCATGTCGGCTCTGGCGTTCAATTTACGTACTGCCGGAACTGATGAAATGGTCGAGAAGGGTGGGATTTATGCGCTGGTCGGACCGACAGGCGTTGGCAAAACCACAACTACGGCAAAACTGGCGGCACGCTGCGTAATTCGACATGGTGCCGACAAAGTGGCGCTGCTGACAACTGATAGCTACCGTATCGGTGGCCATGAGCAATTGCGCATCTACGGACAATTGCTTGGCATTCCGGTTCGCGCGATTAAAGATACCGAAGATTTGCAATTGACGTTATCCGAATTACGTCATAAACACATGGTGTTGATCGATACGGTGGGAATGAGTCAACGTGATCAAAAGGTAATTCAGCAAATCAATATGTTGAGTCATTGCGGTGCGGATGTGAAGCGCATGCTCATCATGAGTGCCGCGAGCAACGGCAAAACGCTGGATGAGGTGATTGCAGCTTATCAGCAGCATGGGATTCACGGATGTGTAATCACCAAAGCGGATGAAGCGGCAAGTCTGGGCATAGCATTGGATGCGGTGATTCGCAAAAAACTGGTACTGCATTATGTCGCAAACGGTCAGAAAGTACCTGAGGATATTCATGCGGCGAATCCGCGTTATTTGTTGCATCGTATTTTTAAGGCGAATCAGAGAGACTCCGCCTTTACTTTGCAGGATGCCGAGTTTGCTCTGATCATGGCATCGAAAGGCAATAGTGAATTCTGTTCCGCGCAAGAGCGATCTGTTGCAGGGTTAAATTATGACTAGATTGATTGATCACGATCAAGCTGCAGGTTTGCGCAATTTGGGGTTGTTTCGGACAACAGATTCGGCACGTGTGTTTACGATTGCGGGTGGCAAGCCACGGATCGGAAAAACCAGCATAGTAATCAATCTGGCGAACGCATTGGCTCGAAACAATCAACGCGTGTTATTGATCGATGAAAACCCTTGTCACAACAATATCTGCAGCAGTTTGGGTCTGCAGGCACGGTTTGATTTGCTGCACGTAATTCATAAAGACAAAAGCTTGGATCAGGTTCTGCTGCAAGGACCGGACAACGTTACCGTTTTACCCGCCATGCGCGGCATACAGGCGTTGAATAAATTGGATTCACTGGAAGAAGCTTGGTTGATCAAATGCTTTGCCGATCTAACCGCATCAGTTGATGTCGTTTTGATCGATACCGCAATGGCGGGAACAACTTATGTACTACCCCTCAGTTTGGCATCCGAACAAGTCGTTATAGTAATTTCCAGTTCGGTGGCATCACTGACCGGTGCTTATGCGTTAATCAAAATCATGAGTCAGGAATACGACAAGCAACATTTCATGATTTTGGTAAATAAAGTCAATTCGGAAGTCGAATCCTTGAGGATTTATCAGAACTTATACAAAGTGGCACGGCAGTATTTATCGGTAACGCTTGAATATGCGGGTTTCATTCCCAATGATGGCAAGCTGCATCATGCAGGGCAATTATGTCGGCCTGTGGCTGAAGTGCATCCGAATTCACCGTCAGCGCTAAATTTCGAGTATCTGGCGCAGCGTGTTTTGCGTTCTTCGTGTCCGGATAAGCATGGCGGGGAAGTTGAAAATTTTATGCAGCGATTGATTAGAAACAGTCATCTTAGTATGGCCAACTTAACGGTGTGATTGATATGTATACAGCAACTGGAACCAAAGAAATTGATACAGAACAATTCATAATTGAATTTACTCCATTGGTAAAGCGCATTGCTTATCACATGTTGACGCGCTTGCCGGCAAGCGTGCAGGTCGATGATCTGATTCAAGCGGGAATGATCGGTTTGCTGGATGCAATCAACCGCTATGAGGGATCTTATGGCCGTCAGTTTGAGAGTTACGCGGCACAGCGCATCCGCGGCTCTATTTTAGACGAATTGCGCGAAGCTGATTGGTTACCGCGCAGTATTCGCAAGAAAATGCGTTTGATTGAATCGGCAGTCAGTACGCTGGAACAGCGAAATGGTTGTGCGCCAAGTGAGCAGGAATTGGCCAAAGAATTGAATATGTCGTTGGATGAATACCAAGAAACGTTACAAAGCGCGCGCGGTGCGCAACTCATCTATTACGAAGATTTTCAGCAGGAAGACGATGAGCCGTTTCTTGACCGACTATGCGCGGATTCTGATAGTGATCCGCTCAACGCTTTGCTGGATGATAATTTTCGTGCCCATTTAATTAACGCGATCGATAATTTGCCTCCTCGTGAAAAGCAAGTAATGGGCATGCACTATGAGCAAGAAATGAATCTGAGGGAAATTGGTGAAGTTTTGGGAGTCAGTGAATCTCGTGTTTGTCAGCTACATACCCAAGCAATTGCCCGATTGCGCAGTCGCATGAGAAATCTCTGAGTGATAGCCGGTATATCCAAATTTGTTGGATGCTGCGATGAGTAAAAAAGCCAGGATGGATTTAAATAGCGTTGCCGGTATTTTGCTTGCTTTTGTGGCGATTCTTGGCGGACAAGTTCTGGAAGGAGGACATGTCGGCTCGTTGCTGCAATTGGCTGCCTTTTTGGTGGTGATGGGCGGAACAGTCGGTGCGGTGTTATTGCAAAGTCCGGTCAAGATTTTTGTCAGTGGCTTAAGAATGAGCACATGGGTTTTTTATCCGCCGGATTATTCGCCCCAGCAAATGATCAAGCAAATTATCGAGTGGTCTCATGTTTCGCGCAAAGAAGGATTGTTAGCGTTGGAAACACAAGCTTCTTCTACTAAAGATCCGCTGATAAAGAAAGGATTGCAGTTGTTGGTCGACGGCACTACGCCGGAAAAATTGCGGGAAGCTTTAGAAATTGATATATCGGCATTCGAATCTCATCTGCGACAGTCTGCTCGTATTTGGGAGGCGGCTGGTGGGTACGCGCCAACAATTGGAATACTGGGAGCAGTACTTGGTCTTATTCATGTGATGGAAAATTTGTCCGATCCCGATTTGCTCGGGAGCGGCATAGCCGTAGCGTTTGTTGCGACGATTTACGGAGTTGGTTTAGCGAATCTGGTTTTTTTGCCGATTGCGAATAAATTGAAAAGTCTTATCAATGAGTGGATGGTACTGCAAGAAATGTTGATCGATGGCTTTGTAGGGATTGCAAATGGCGAAAACCCGAGACTGATAGAAAACCGCTTGAAGGGATACCATATTTAGCCATGAGTGGGCGTTTCATTTATCGAGTAAATTGAGTATGACTGAGTAATTTACCATCATCATGTTCTTGAATAATTTATTTTGGGTGTGCTTTGCTATCGTTAAAGTAATTTCTCCGCCGGTCGAAGTATACGGTATTAAGATTTGATTCTAAACTTGCGCATGCTGAATAGCCGGAAACACAAGAATATCGATGAGTCGCACGAAAATCATGAACGTTGGCTGGTTTCCTACGCGGATTTCATAACGTTGTTATTTGCCTTTTTTGTCGTCATGTATGCGGTATCGTCGGTCAATGAAGGCAAATATCGTGTGCTCAGTTCATCACTCGTTAACGCATTTAAAAGTAATCAACCGTCGAATACACCGCCGTCAACCGATTTCTCGCCTTTGCAGCATCTGCATTCGAATTCTGGCGATCTCATCAAGCTGAATGACAATCTAGGGGTTCAAAAAATAAAAAAACAAGAGAAAATGAAAGGTATGGCAAAGAATATCTTGCATGCTTTGGAACCTTTAGTAAAAGACGGTCAAGTACGAATTACGCAGAATGCTTTGGGGATTTCGGTGGAAATCAATGCCAGCGTGCTGTTTGCACCAGGGCAGGCGCGCTTGGCCGAAAGTTCAAGCTTAACTTTGCAGGCGATCGCCAATCAGATTAAGGGGCACGAGCACGAAATTCGCGTTGAAGGACACACCGATAATTTACCGATTCACACCGAATTCTATCCGTCCAATTGGGAATTGTCTTCGGCGCGGGCAAGCAGTGTAATCCGGTTATTCATTGAAAACGGCGTTGAATCGCATCGATTAACAGCGATTGGGTACGGCGACAATAAACCGATAGAGAGTAATGAATCACCCGAAGGCAGAAAAAGAAATCGCCGGGTAACAGTCATGATTTTAGCGGCGGATCCTGACAAAGTAACTGAAATCCCGATCAGCGGAAATTAATCCGGGAGGGGGTTAGTCGGACTGAATAGATGCGTGGCAAATCCATTGAAGAAAACGAGTGCAGAAATCCGACAGTCCTTCAGACTAGAATTTGTTATTTGTTGACGGCGCTGTGCAATGCATTTCGACGGCACCGCCGACTGAGAAGTGTTGAATCTATCGTTTAAAGGTAAGTTTGACCTTGTGGGCCGTACAATGAAACGTTTCCAGCAGCGCAATGCAAAGCTGCGAAGGCGCGTTGGTTATGCTGTAAGTGGTTTACAATGATCAAACCGTTGGTGTGGGTCAGTTGTTGAACGGTTTTAGCCAATGACAACAATTCGTTCCATAAAATTTTTATAGTGGGTTGGATAGCGGATTGTTCCGTCATCCACGCATTTACCCTTTGTTTTTCCAATGAGAGTCCCTGCTGCTTCAAAAAATCGTTGCGCTTGTCATCCAGTTGTATTAATTCTTCAATCAAGCGCGATTTTTCAGATGTCAGGCGATCGATATCGTTTATTTTTCCATCGACAAGTGCTTGTTCTTCTTTTTTTAGCATGTCTACGAACGCCGTTAAAACATTCTTTTCGGTTTCCAATTCATGCACGAACCGCAACAAATGTTCAGACGAAATCATCAAGCAGCACCTTTTCTTGATTGCAGCAATTCTTTAACGGTATCTAGCAGACGGTCGGCGACCACTTCCGGATTGATCTGAAAATTGCCTTCGCTGATTGCTTGTTTAATTTCTTGAACACGCGCCGAATTGACCACTGCACTGCTGGATGTATTACTATCGATATTTTGCAGCTTGGTTACATTAGGGCTTAAATGGACATTGTTTTCTTGTCCTGAATCGGTTGACGGCGTGATATCTGTGCGTCTTTTGCCATCGCTGACTGAGACGGTTGATACAGGCTGTAGGGTTTTGTCGATTTTCATTTTTCTCCTCGCTTAAAACTTAAAACTTGATTGGGTGTTTTATCGACAGCTTACACAAAAACTTTAGAAATAAATTTGACTGCCAGGGTATTGTATAAAGAATTAGCAAAAATCAAGCGAATTTATTGTAAAGTGACGAATTGGTGATCTATGTTGTTATTGGCAAGAATCGGATAATCTCAAGGGTTTCGAAAATAATCAGGAATTGTTATCGCTGTGATCGTAATAAATAAAAATTCATGGGGGCGATTGTTGTTTCATTTCCGTGGCAGCAGTTTTATGCAAACGTGGCCGCGGATACTGACAGCGACAGCCGTATCGATTGTCGTAACCTATGTTGAGCTCTACTACAGTATTCAGCAGTATACGCTAACCACGGTACCGTTTGCTTTGATCGGTGTGGCGTTGGGTATTTTCCTAGGCTTTCGCAACAACGCTTCTTACGATAAATTCTGGGAAGGGCGCAAACTTTGGGGAGCACTGATCAACACTTCGCGTAATCTTACGCGCCAAACGTTTCATTTGATCGGTACTGCATCAGAAGAAACCGAGTTGCAGCGTTTCCGTGAAAGTTTTGTCAAGCGCATCATCGTGTATGCGCATACGCTACACCACCATTTGCGCAACCAAGATCCCGCCGCAGAAATTAATAAATTTTTGCCAAAAGAAGACGCATGTGCAGTGCTTGAATCTTCGCATCGCCCGCTGTTGCTGTTGCAACAATTAGGTCGTGATCTGGCATTTGCACGCAATCGAGGCTGGCTGGACGAGCATAGTCATGTCGCGATGGATGCGCAATTGAACGAATTGACCAATATCCTCGGTGCCTGCGAGCGTATTCGCAATACGCCAATACCATTTAGCTATTCGGTGCTGATTCACCGTATTGTGGCTTCTTACTGCCTGTTTCTACCATTTGGTTTGGTTGAAACTACCGGTATTCTGACGCCCATCGTGGTGACGATGATTTCTTATGCTTTTTTCGAGCTGGATGCAATCGGCGACGAAATCGAAAATCCTTTCGGTGTGCAACCAAACGATCTGCCGCTGGCAGCAATAGCGACGAATATCGAAATCAACTTGCTGGAATTGATTGGCGACCCTGATCGCCCCAAGCCGCTCAATCCGGTGGACGATATTTTGCTGTAGCCCTCAATATGCTGCGAAAGGGCGTGTTTTATGGCATATTGGGCGAATTCTGAAAAATAGCTATTCGCGATCATGTCGAAAATTTTCATCAACTATCACCGCGACGATAGAGTGGATTATGCAGGGTGTTTGTTCGGCAGGCTGACCGCAGCTGAAACATCTCCGATTTGGCGAGCGACGATGTCGGTTTTCGTATCGCTAGAGCGTTGGTTGAAGCGGATGCCAATCCGGTTTCGAATCTGTATACTTCGCTGTATTCCGAGTGATTGCAGTCAAATGTGCATATAAAACCATCTGGAGTCAATTTATGAAATTTTCGATTTACCGCTACGATCCCGATAAAGACGAGAAGCCTTATATGCAGGACTATGACATTCCGCTGGCATCAACCGACAGGATGTTGTTAGATGCCTTGCTGCACATCAAGTCGATCGACGATAGTTTAAGTTTGCGCCGTTCATGCCGCGAGGGTGTGTGTGGATCGGACGCGATGAATATCAATGGACGCAACGGTTTGTCGTGCATTACGCCGTTGCGCGGTCTCAAAGAGCCGGTGGAAATCCGGCCGCTGCCGGGATTACCGGTGATTCGCGATTTGATTGTCGATATGACGCAATTCTTCCGGCAGTACCATTCGATCAAGCCGTACTTGATCAACAACGATCCGCCGCCGGAAACGGAGCGATTGCAGACTCCGGCAGAAAGAGCGGCGCTGGACGGTGCGTATGAATGCATTTTGTGTGCGTGCTGCTCGACTTCGTGCCCGTCGTTTTGGTGGAATCCGGATAAATTCGTCGGTCCAGCGGGGTTGTTGCAGGCTTACCGGTTTTTGGCCGACAGTCGCGATCAGGCTGCCGCCGAGCGATTGGATGATCTGGAGGATCCCTATCGATTGTTTCGCTGTCATTCCATCATGAATTGTGTCGATGCCTGTCCGAAGGGGTTGAATCCCACCGAGGCAATCGGCAAAATCAAGGATATGATGGTCAAGAGAATGGTATGAAAGAATTCGAGCGTGCGCGCTGGCGCTGTCGGCGTGGTATGCTTGAGCTGGATATTGTGTTGCAGCGGTTTATGGATGTGCATTACCGGCAGCTCGATGAAGTCGGGTTGCAGCAATTCGAGCGCTTGCTGGCGTTACCGGATAACGATTTGTGGGATTTGATTTGTGCCAAGCAAGCCAATTGCGATGTGCAGTGGCAATCGGTGTTGGAATTGTTGCAAAAGAGCTAGGTTTAAGAGGATATTTCAAGCAACGGTCACCGACTGGCAAAGTATACTGACTAAAATGAAGGTAATTCGTGGAGAAGTAATATGGCACAAAAAGGCACAGCGACTCTGAATTTGAATGACGGCAGCGCGCCGATCGAACTACCGGTTTTATCCGGCACCATGGGGCCGGATGTGATCGATATCCGCAAGTTGCATGCGCAGAGCGGTTTGTTTACTTATGACCCCGGTTTTTTGTCGACCGCCAGTAACAGTTCAACGATTACCTTTATCGATGGCGACAAAGGTATTTTGCTATATCGCGGTTATCCGATCGAGCAGCTGGCGATGCACTGCGATTTCATTGATGTCTGCTACTTGTTGCTGCACGGCGAATTGCCGACACCGGAGCAGAAAAAAACCTTCGATGCCGCGATCAAAAGCCATTCGATGCTGCACGAACAATTGGTACGTTTTTACAGCGGATTTCGCCGCGATGCGCATCCGATGGCGGTAATGGTTGGTGTTGTCGGCGCCTTGTCGGCGTTCTATCACGACGCGCTGAATATTTCCGATCCGTCGCACCGCGAACAGTCCGCGTTTCGCTTAATCGCCAAATTGCCAACGATTACCGCGATGGCGTACAAATACAATATCGGGCAACCTTATATTTATCCGCAAAACCACTTAAGCTACGCCGAGAATTTCCTGCACATGATGTTTTCCGTGCCGACGGAAAAATACGAAGCCAATCCGGTGATCGTGCGCGCGTTGGACCGGATTCTGATTCTGCACGCCGATCACGAGCAAAACGCTTCCACGTCGACGGTGCGCTTGGCGGGTTCCAGCGGTGCCAATCCGTTTGCTTGTATTTCTGCCGGCATTTCGTGCCTGTGGGGCCCGGCGCACGGCGGCGCAAATGAAGCGTGCCTGCACATGCTGGAGGAAATCGGCGATGTGTCGCGAATCGACGAATTCATCCGCCGCGCCAAGAATAAGGATGACAATTACCGATTGATGGGTTTTGGACACCGCGTATACAAAAATATGGATCCGCGCGCCAAGTTGATGCGCGAAACCTGCCACGAAGTGCTGAACGAACTGGGATTGCAAAACGACCGTTTGTTCAAGCTGGCGCTGCAACTCGAGAAAATTGCGTTGGAAGACGATTATTTCATTTCGCGCAAACTCTATCCGAATGTCGACTTTTACTCCGGTATCGTGCAGCGTGCGCTAGGTATTCCAACCAGCATGTTCACTGCCATTTTTGCGATGGCGAGAACCGTCGGCTGGGTGGCGCAGTGGAGTGAAATGATCTCCGATCCCGAACACAAAATCGGACGTCCGCGCCAGCTCTATAACGGCGCCACGATGCGCGACGTGCCGGACGCTTACCGCACCAAATAGACTCCTTTATAAAGCTGCTAAAACGATGAGTAAGCCGTTATTTGACGATACGTTGTTATCGGGCGCCAATGCGCCGTTCATCGAGGCGATTTACCAGGAATATGCGCATAATCCCAATGCAGTCAGTGCTGCATGGCGGGAATATTTCGATCAATTAAACAAAACGCAATCGGTAGCGGAGAAAATGACGCAAGCTGTGCCTGCGGTCAAATTCCCGGTTCCCGATACCCAACAAGCCATATTGCCTGATGTTATTGCCGCTGACTCGGACGATCGCAAACAAGTCGCGGTGTTGCAATTGATCAATATGTATCGCTATCGCGGATTGAGCCGGGCAAAGCTTGATCCGCTGGGATTGGTGCAGCAACCTGATGTGCCCGAACTCGATCCTGCATTTTATGGTTTTTCTGATGCGGATATGGAGCGGGTATTCAATACTGGTTCGTTGGTTGGACCTGAGCATGCGTCTTTACGCGAGATTCTGCAAATTCTGCGCGATACTTATTGCGGCTCGGTCGGCGCCGAATACATGTATGTCTCTTCAGTCGAGCAAAAGCGCTGGATACAAGCAAGATTGGAAGGAACCCGTGCCAACCCCGATTATCCGGCTGAATATAAGAAACATATTTTGGAGCGATTGATTGCGGCAGAAGGACTGGAAAGATATTTGCATACGCGTTACGTTGGACAGAAACGTTTTTCCGGTGAAGGCAATGAGAGCTTGATTCCGCTATTGGATAAATTGATACAGCACGCCGGTAAGGCGGGTGTGCAGCAAATTGTCATGGGTATGGCGCACCGCGCACGTCTCAATGTGTTGGTCAACACACTCGGCAAAATACCGGCTGATTTGTTCCGCGAATTTGAAGGCAAGCAACCGGAAGAATTACCTTCCGGAGACGTCAAATACCATCAAGGTTTTTCTTCCGCTGTAAAAACCGAAGGCGGCGTAGTGCGGCTGGCGTTGGCGTTTAATCCGTCGCATCTGGAGATCGTCAATCCGGTGGTGGAGGGGTCAGTACGCGCACGACAGCATTTTTTGAACGACCGTCAAGGGGATATCGTTCTTCCGGTGTTGATTCACGGAGATGCTGCATTTGCCGGACAAGGCGTGGTGATGGAGACACTGAATCTGTCGCAAACACGCGGTTACGGTACTGGCGGCACGATTCACATCATCATCAACAATCAAATCGGATTTACTACCTCTGATCCGCGCGATAGCCGTTCCACTTTATATTGCACCGATGTATCCAAAATGATCGAAGCGCCGATTTTTCACGTTAACGGCGACGATCCCGAGTCAGTGCTGATGGTGACCGAATTGGCATTCGATTTCCGTATGCGCTTTCATAAGGACGTGGTGATCGATTTGGTGTGTTTTCGCCGTCTTGGGCACAATGAACAAGATGAGCCGATGGTGACGCAACCGCGCATGTATCAGATCATTAATCAGCACCCGGGAACGCTGAAATTGTATGCGGACAAGTTAATGGCGGCAGGGATCATGACGACCAAAGACTTGAGCGATTGGATGCAAGCGTACCGTGACGCAATGGATCAAGGTATCAATCCCAATCAAACGGTTTGTTACGATTATAAATCGCCGCATATCGCCAATTGGGCTGCCTATCTGAAACCATTCAAATGGAATGAGAAAGTTAAAACGGGCGTGTCTATACCGGTATTGCAGCAATTGGCGATTCGCTTGACTGACGTGCCGGAGAATTTTAAATTGCATCCGAGAGTCGAAAAAGTCATTGCCGACCGGCGTGCGATGGGAAAAGGGGAGTTATCGCTCGATTGGGGGATGGCTGAGAATCTGGCTTACGCTGCCTTACTTAAAGACGGTTATCCGGTTCGTCTCTCCGGTCAAGATTCCGGACGCGGTACTTTTTTTCACCGTCATGCGGAATTACACGCGCAAGTCACTGCTGATCAAAATGAGAGCATTTATATACCGCTACGTCATATTTACCCGGAACAACCCGATTTTGTCGTGATCAATTCAATGCTGTCGGAAGAAGCGGTACTTGGATTTGAGTATGGTTACGCAACCACGCAGCCTGAAGAACTGGTGATTTGGGAAGCGCAATTCGGCGACTTCGCCAACGGTGCGCAAGTGGTTATCGATCAATTCATCGCATCCGGTGAAGCCAAGTGGGGGCGGCTGTGCGGTTTGGTGATGATGCTGCCGCACGGCTACGAAGGTCAAGGACCGGAGCATTCGTCCGCTCGATTGGAGCGCTATTTGCAGCTTTGTGCCGACTACAATATCCAAGTATGCATACCTTCGACACCAGCGCAAATGTTTCATCTGCTGCGTCGCCAAATGCTGCGTCCGACAAGAAAGCCCTTGATCATCTTGAGCCCGAAAAGCCTGTTACGCAATAAGGATTCTGTGTCTAGCCTGGAAGATTTGGCGCATGGGTATTTTTACCCGGTAATAGCCGAAACCGAGGATTTGAACCCGAAGATGGTGAAGCGCATCATCGCGTGCAGCGGTAAGATTTATTATGAATTGATGGCTTACCGTCGCGAACAGAATATAACCGATATGGCGATCATTCGACTGGAACAGCTTTATCCATTTCCGCACGAAGAATTTCAAGCGGAAATCGACCGTTACGGTAACGCCAAGGACGTGATTTGGTGCCAGGAAGAACCAGGTAATCAAGGTGCTTGGCACCGCATTCAACACTATTTGCTGCGCCACATGCGGTCGAACCAGCAGCTCGGCTATGCGTTACGGGCGTCATCCGCTTCGCCGGCAGCGGGATACAGTGCAAAACACAAATCCACACAAGAAGAACTTATTGCCGCAGCATTCAGAGACAAAATTTAAAAGGGGCGCGCCATGCTAGTTGAAGTCAAAGTACCCGTTTTATCGGAATCCGTGGCCGAAGCCACATTAGTCGCCTGGCATAAAAAAGCAGGGGAGTACGTCAATCGCTCGGAAAACCTGGTCGATGTCGAAACCGACAAGGTAGTATTGGAATTGCCGGCACCGAGCGCCGGCGTGCTGGCCAAGATTCTGAAAACCGACGGCGCAACCGTTGTTAGCGGTGAAGTGGTGGCGATGATAGAAACCGAAGCGGCGATGCAACCGGACAAACAACCGGTACCCGTAAGTGAGGAAACCGCCGCCAAACCGGCTGTGAAAAACGACACCGCGACGGAAATCCCGATGCTGATGCCCGCTGCGCGCAAATTGGCGGAAGAAAACAATCTGAAAGCAATCGAAACCGCAGCGATCAAAGGTACCGGTCTGGGCGGTCGCATCACCCGGGAAGACGTGCAAGCCTACGTGGACAGTAAATCCGGCGAAGCAACTAAAGCGGAACTTTTACCCGAAGCTGCTGCGCCCGATGTACTCGCTCCATCAGGAAGACGTAACGAACGCAGGGTTGCGATGTCCCGATTGCGGCAGCGCATCGCCGAGCGCTTGGTGCAATCGCAATCCACCGCCGCGATTCTGACCACGTTCAACGAAGTCAACATGCAGGCTATCATCGATTTGCGCACGCGCTACAAAACCGAATTCGAGAAAGAACATGGCGTTAAACTCGGCTTCATGTCGTTCTTCGTCAAAGCGGTGGTCGCTGCACTAAAAAAATATCCGATCGTCAACGCTTCCGTCGAAGGCAACGACATCGTTTATCACGATTACTACGACATCGGCATCGCCGTCGGTAGTCCGCGCGGCTTAGTGGTGCCGATCATTCGTGATGCAGACAAACTTTCGATGGCGGAAGTAGAATTGCAAATCGCCGACTTCGCCAAACGCGCGCAAGATGGCAAACTCACCATCGAAGAACTCAGCGGTGGTACTTTCTCAATTACCAATGGTGGCGTGTTCGGTTCGATGCTGTCGACACCGATCATCAACCCGCCGCAAAGCGCCATCCTCGGCATCCACGCCACCAAAGAACGCCCCGTGGTGGAAAACGGCCAAATTGTGATCCGCCCGATGAATTACCTGGCGCTGTCGTACGATCACCGTATCATTGACGGCCGCGAAGCTGTATTGTCGCTGGTGGCGATGAAGGAAGCGCTGGAATATCCGATGAGTCCGTTGTTTGAACGGTAAGGGCGATTAGCCGATGCGCATCGGTATTGATTTAGGTGGCACCAAAATAGAAGGTGTGGTATTGGATCGCAACGGCGGCGAATTGCTGCGTAGGCGTATCGATACGCGGCAAGCTGAAGGTTACCGGGCGATTTTGCAGTCGATCGGATGGCTGGTTAGAACGCTCGAAGCCGAAGTGGGTTGCAAATGCACGGTCGGTATTGGTACTCCCGGTGCCATTTCGACAGTCAACGGCAAAATGAAAAATTCCAACACTACCTGTCTGAATGGGCAACCGCTGTTAGAAGATTTACAAACGATACTGGATCGCCCGTTGCGCATTGCCAACGATGCCAATTGCTTTGCACTGAGCGAAGCGCTCGACGGAGCTGGAAAGGGTTATGGTGTGGTGTTTGGTGTCATCATGGGTACCGGTGTAGGCGGTGGGATCGTGTTTAACGGGCAGTTGCACCAGGGGCATCAGCATATCGGTGGCGAATGGGGGCACAATATTCTGGAGTTGGACGGACCGGATTGCTATTGTGGACAAAAAGGTTGTGTCGAAACACTGATTTCCGGTCCTGGCTTAACTGGAGATTTTCGTCGCAACGGTGGAAATGGTGCATTGACAGCCAATGAGATTGTGGTGTTAGCGGCACAGGGCGATAAACTGGCAGAGGCAACGATGCAACGCTTTCTCGATCGCTTTGGCCGCGCACTGGCTACGGTGATCAATATCCTCGACCCGGATGCCATCGTGCTGGGCGGCGGGCTTTCCAACGTCGACAAGCTTTATACTGAAGGGTGCGCAAAAATGGCGCGCTATGTCTTTAACGACGAATTCACTACGCCGATTCTGAAAAACGTGCACGGCGACAGTTCCGGTGTTCGCGGTGCGGCGCAATTATGGCGCATTGATGAAATGGATTTTTGATTCAACCGAGATTTTCCATTAGGGCTGGAATGGGTTGTGGATGCAGTGGCAAGGCAGTTTGAATCCGACTGAGGCGTCCATGGTTTCCACTACGGGCAACGAAGAGAATTCAAAATGACTGCCATGATGCGCCACAAACCACCCAACAGCACCAAAGGTGCGCCTAATGGAAAATCTCGGTTCAATGAGTAATCAACGAGATTAGGACATAAGCCCTTGTGCCAATTGATTCATTTCATTCTGGCAAGCAAGCGCTTTTTGTAATTCTTCGTTTGCTTCCGCTTCGCTGATACCCAAATCTCTGAGTAAAAAGAAAGTATCGTTTGATTGCATCACATCGTATGTTCCATCTTGTTGTAGCAGCCGATTGGCTGCGGCTACAAGCTTTGCATAAACGGTGTGTTTGCCGCTGCAATCTGTGAAATGGTGCTTTGCCGCTGCCATGATGACCTCTTCCGGGAGATTCCACGCTTTCAATAAATACAACCCGATAAGATCATGGGTAATGCCGAAATGACGTATTTCAAGTGATCTTATATCTTGTGCGGGATCAAGAAATATCATTTCATTTAATTCGGCAAATTCTTTGGGACAAAAATGACCAAATAGCAAATAGCCGAAGTTATGCAGCAATCCGCTCAGATGGGCTAAGCCGGAATTGATGAATTGTTTCTTGGCGACATAATGACTTAATTCTCGACATAACTGGGCACATTGAAAAGCATCGGTCCAGATACGAACGCGTCCCAGCGGGCCGTAATTAGGTATTTTGAGACAACCGGAAGATGCGACGCTCAAAGTTACATTTAACGCCGTTGTATAGCCAAGCACTAACGAGACGGCGTGTGTTACTGAGTTAATGCGATCACCGTAGCCAAAAATAGACATACGTGCATATTTCATAACGAAAGCAGCCAAAGAGGGATCGGATTCGATCAATCTCACCAATTCTTCTAAGTTAGCGTCCGGCTTGTTGCGCAGCAATAGTAGCTTGCTGGCTGTTTCTGGCAACGGCGGAATCAATTCCGCTTGTTGGAGCGTTTCGCGAAGATTTATGAAGAATTCTTGCCGGTCTTGTGCATTCAAAGTTTTCACCTAAAAATTGCATAAGTTGATTGAATTGCTTATAGCGTAAAGATTGACCGAATCTTTAGTTATGAATCAAGATTTTTATCATTATAACAAACCATCAAATGTGTTGATTGAATACAAGTTGGCGGTTTGAATTGCTATTTTATGCAACCTGGTTGCCTTCCTGCAGCATGAGCTTGCTGCATTAGA
Organism: Nitrosomonas sp. UBA6494; assembly: GCA_002435335.1. Taxonomy (GTDB): domain Bacteria; phylum Pseudomonadota; class Gammaproteobacteria; order Burkholderiales; family Nitrosomonadaceae; genus Nitrosomonas. The sequence goes on along the minus strand of DJMI01000116.1, from coordinate 9,447 downwards.
TTGACTGCTTTAGGCATTATGGCTTGCAAATCCTCAATGCGTGTCGCGTGTGAAGGGTGTGTGGACAAAAATTCAACGGGTTGCGCGCCTTGACTGGCTTGCGCCATTTTTTGCCATAGCGTAATACTTTCAGCTGGATTGAAGCCTGCTTTTGCCATTAATTCCACCCCGATGTTATCCGCTTCGCTTTCGTGCAGACGGCTAAACGGCATGATCACTCCGTATTGCGTACCAAGACCGAGCAAACCTAAAGCGGTTTGTCCCATCGGCGTTTTCGGTGCGGCTACGGCGGCTATGACCGACAACCCGATTTGCGCCCCCATTTTTTGTGATAACCGTTCGTTGCTATGGCGCGCCAGTACGTGGCCTATTTCATGGCCGATCACGGCAGCCAGTTGGTCTTGGTTGTCTACTAAATCGACCAAACCGGAGTGTACCCCGATTTTATTGCCGGGCAACGCAAAAGCATTCAGGGATTTATCTTCAAAAACGACGACTTCCCAAGTTCCGCCGATTTGAGCAGTAAGCGCGTCGGTGACACATTGAACAAATTGCATTTCGTACGTATCGTGACTGAGCGGGTTTTTGTTTTTCATATCGGTAAAAGCTTGTAATCCCATTGCATCAACTTCCTGATCAGGCATAAAGGCTAATTGTGTTCTACCGGTTGGAGTGGTTGCACATGCGGTTAAGAAAATAATGCTAAGCAGTATTAAAAGATGTTGATGTTTCATTGTATTTGTGTTCGTAAAATGTGTGGAATTGAAACTGTTTGTTATCTAAATTTAAGCGAAAATTATTTATTTGTGTCATCAAGCCGAAGGTTTGGATTTTATATTATCACCGCCATCGTAAGTATGATATAACGCAATTTTTAACCAAACCAAAAGGATTTCAAAATGAGCGATCATATCTATAAGGTGATAGAAATTGTTGGTTCTTCAAGCAAAAGCAGTGACGATGCGATTCACCAGGCGATAGCCAAGGCAGGACAAACACTGCATAACCTGGATTGGTTTGAGGTGGTTGAAACTCGCGGTCATATCGTCGATGCCAAAGTTGCGCATTTTCAAGTCAAGTTAAAAATAGGATTCCGATTGGATTAATTCAGTTGAAATAGGATTCGGATTGCGGCAGTGTCAGAAATATGAATTGGGTCCTTGAATGCCCATTTCGATCGAAAAGAATCATCCGTTTCTAATAATACCGTCTTCCAATTCCACCACACGATCAGCGATATCTAATATCCGGTAATCATGAGTTACCAGCAATATCGCTGTACCCGATTCTTTGGCCAATTTTTTCAGAATAGCGACAGCTTCTTGCCCGCTTTGTTTGTCCAGCGAAGCTGTCGGTTCATCCGCCAGGACGATTTTGGGTTTTCCAACCAAAGCTCTGGCGATTGAGACACGTTGACGCTGCCCGCCGGACAGTTGTTCCGGTTTATAGTGCATTCGATCGCTGAGTCCCACCGCATCAAGCATTGCTGCGGCTTGATCGAGTCTTTGTCGTTCTGTCATGGTATCGTGCATTTCCAAGGTCATGCTGACGTTTTGCAATGCAGTAAGTGCCTTGAGCAAGTTATGCTGTTGAAAAATATAACCAGTTTGTTGGCGAATGCTGATTTTGACTTGCTCGGTGCTGCCTGCCAATTGTTGATCAAGCACTTGCACGCTACCGTGATAAGCCTGTCGCAGACCACCGACGATGGTTAGAAAGGTGGTTTTTCCAGAACCGGACGGTCCTGTCATCAGAACGATCTCGCCCTTCTCAATCGACAGCGTGACATCTTTTAAAACCGGACGTTCGATTTCACCGCTACCGAAACTGAAATTCAAATGATGTACATCAATGATTTTGGACATCAGAACATGTCCGCCGGATCGGCGGCCTTCAATTTATGAATTGCTAGCAATCCCGCCATTGTGCACATAGAAAGAATGAACAGGAATACCGTACTAAGCTTGACGAACGTCATCGGCATCGGCATGTATATCTGCGATTCGGCCAACTGATATAAGGCGGCAGAAAGGATAAGGCCGGGCAAGAAACCCAATACGGCCAGATAAAACGCGGAAGCGAATACGACACGAATGAAATAACCGTGTTCGTATCCCATGGCTTTTAAAGTTGCGAATTCGTAGCGAAGATTGGCAATATCGGTAAACAGAATCTGATAGACAATAACGAGACCGACCACTAATCCCATGATGGTACCGAATCCAAAAATAAACCCGATCGGTGCCATGTCTGCCCAGTAGTCTTTTTCATGTTGCAACAATTCTTCGTAGGTGAAAATGTCGACAAATTCATTAAGCTGAAGTCTTAGCTCAGCTTGTACTTGTTGTATCGATGAACCGGGGTGAAGTTTGATTACGCCTACATCGATTGCATGATGATTTCTGTTAGGAAAGATACGCATAAAATTAAGGTCGCTGGTAACGATGTTGCCATCGGCGGCAAAAGAGACGCCCAGGTGAAACAATCCGACGATATTGGTTTTGTAATCATTGACTTCAGTGATATTTCGGCCTGTTTCGATCAATTGACGAATGGGCCCGAATTCGGGGCGAGAAAATTCATCGAATAAAATCGTATCTTTCAGTCGTAAAAGATTGCGCTGATTTTGAATATCGACGATATTGAATACCTGAGAATCGGGATCAAAGCCGTACACCATCAGGGTTCTTTTGACTTGTGTTTCGATATTTTTAAACGACGCCAAAGCTAAATAGATGGGTGTGATTTCAGCCACGGCTGGATGTCCCAGTGCTCGCATCAATTCGCGACGTGGAAATCGGACCGGTCGCCACATCGCTTCGGTTTGTTTGTGCATCAGAAATAGGTCGCCGCTTAATTTCAATGGTGCGGAAATCGCGCTATCGTAGAGAGAGTCTCGGAAACCCAGTTGCATGAACACCAGTACACACGCAAACATGACGCCGAATATTGCTGCGATCAGTTTTGTGCGATCGAAAATCAGTTGCCGCCATGCCAGTCGCGCAGGGAAATAACACCATGCAGCCAGATTCATGGGAAGATGCGCACCCTGACCTGACGCAATAGTTGATGCCGCAATTCGGCGGTTGCTTCCTGTTCCAATGTTAGACGGACTTCAACGATGCGGTTGTCGATATCGGCCAACGGATCGGTATCGTTCAAATCGTTTTTCTTGACTTGAAATCCCAATTCCCTGACTTCGGCGTTATAAGCACGTTTAAAACCGTTTGCGCTGATTTGTGCGGATTGGCCAGGTTTGATTCTTGCCATATCGGATTCATATACTTCCGCAACAACATCGAGTTGTGTCAGGTCAGCCATTTCCAATAAACCGCTGTCTTTGATTCGCTCTCCCGGTCGTGAGTGGATTTTTAATACAGTACCGGAGATCGGTGCCAGAATGGAAGTATTTTCCAGCTCGGCTTCGGCGATGCGTTGTTTGAATAGCGCATTGGCAATTTCAGCCGACAAGCGTTTGGCGGTAATCTCGGATTGTTCTACCGCAAGCTGTTTGGCATCGGCCAGTGAGGCGCTGGTGGCGGAAGTTTGTTCTAACGATTGGTAGCGCGAATACTCACGCTTATGGAAAGCCAATGAAGTTTTTTCGATCTGTAAATGTGCTTCGAGTACCTTGACATAGGTTTTTGCGGCATCAACTTCAGCTTCCTTTTTTTTATAATCCGATAATATTGCAAGCTTTTGTCCTTGTTGCACCGAATCGCCTTCATGGGCGAGTAGTTGCTGAACCCGGGCCCCTTCGGGGCCGGCGTTATGAGAAATTTTTATGATTCGGGAGCGCGGTTCGATACGTCCTAAAGTGCCGACACCGTGATTGGCATTTGTGTAATGAAGATCATTTGCTAATACACTGAAATTTAATGTAATTAAGCTGAAAATGAAAATGAACCAGCTGCGGATTTGATGTACAGGGCGAATTTCTATGATCACTTCGGTAATGTTTTGAAACAGACTAAGTTTGACGGTTAGCAGTATAATCTTAAAAACGCGGTTGATCGCGCCGACATATAATAGTTGTTGCGGTGTTTAACGGGCATCTTGATGTTTTATGCCGTTGCCGTCAAGGTGGCTGTGTGTGCCCGCTGTTTTAAGAAAAATGATTCAATTTATAGAATAATAATCGTCTTCATTTATGCAAGAAAAATATCACCCCCAAGAAATCGAAAAATCAGCGCAGCACTATTGGGATCAAACTGCCGCATTCAAAGCGCACGAAACGCCCGGAAAGCCTAAATATTACTGTTTGTCGATGTTTCCGTATCCGTCCGGCAAATTGCACATGGGACATGTACGCAATTACACCATCGGTGATGTGCTGTCGCGTTATCGTCGCATGCAAGGTTATAACGTATTGCAGCCGATGGGCTGGGACGCATTCGGTTTGCCGGCGGAAAATGCAGCAATGCAAAACAACGTATCCCCGGCCAAATGGACTTACGACAACATCGCGTATATGCGCAAGCAATTAAAAAGCCTGGGGCTCAGTATCGACTGGGAACGCGAAATCGCCACTTGCGATCCGAGCTATTATCATTGGAATCAGTGGTTGTTTTTACGCATGCTGGAAAAAGGGTTGGCGTATCAGAAGACGGGAACGGTCAATTGGGATCCGGTCGATCAGACGGTACTGGCTAACGAACAAGTTATCGATGGTTGCGGCTGGCGTACCGGCGCTCCGGTGGAAAAGCGTGAAATTCCGATGTATTACCTGAAAATCACGCAATACGCCGATGAATTGTTGAGTGCATTGGATACGCTGGACGGTTGGCCGGAGCGGGTGAGAACCATGCAAGCCAATTGGATCGGCAAGAGTTACGGCGTCGATATTACCTTTCCCGCCGATGGCGAATCTGGCACACCACAGGATTTGAAAGTATTCACCACGCGTGCGGATACGCTGATGGGGGCGACGTATGTTGCCGTTGCCGCCGAGCATCCGATCGCATTGCATGCCGCAAAAAATAATCCGCCACTGCAAGCATTCATTCAAGAATGCAAGCTTGGCTCCGCCAAGGAAGCCGATCTGGCCACACAGGACAAGAAAGGTATGGATACCGGTTTATTCGTTATCCACCCGCTCAACGGCAAGAAATTGCCGGTATGGATCGCTAATTATGTGTTGATGGGTTATGGTGAAGGCGCAGTAATGGCGGTCCCTGCGCACGATGAGCGTGATTTTGCATTTGCGACGCAATATGGCTTGCCGATTAAGGCCGTGATTAAGCCGACGGACGGGGATTTATTGCTGCCGCTGATCGAGGCGTATGTCGAACACGGTATTACTTTCGATTCCGGTGAATTTTCTGGATTGACATTTCAGGCGGCGGTCGATGCGATCGCGGCTGCATTAGCGCAAAAAGGATTGGGTAACAAGCGCGTGCAATTCCGTCTGCGCGACTGGGGCATTTCGCGTCAACGTTACTGGGGTTGCCCGATTCCATTGATACATTGCACCGATTGCGGTGTGGTACCGGTACCAGATGATCAGTTGCCGGTGGTATTGCCGCAGGATTTGGTACCGGACGGTTCCGGCAATCCTTTGGCCAAAACACCGTCTTTTTATCAATGCAATTGCCCGAAATGCGGCAAACCCGCGCGCCGGGAAACCGACACAATGGATACGTTCGTGGATTCGTCATGGTATTACGCTCGTTACGCCTGCCCGAATCAAACAAAAGCCATGACCGACGAACGCGCCAATTACTGGTTGCCGGCGGATCAATATATCGGTGGTATTGAGCATGCGATTTTGCATTTGCTGTATTCTCGTTTTTGGAGCAAGGTGATGCGCGATCTCGGTTTGTTGAAATTGGATGAACCGTTCACCAACTTGCTGACGCAAGGTATGGTATTAAATGAGATTTTCTTCCGCAAAACCGGTAGCGGGCGTATTACCTACTACAATCCGTCCGAAGTGCAGATTCAATTCGATGAGCAAGGCAAGCGCTGCGGCGCGATTTTGCTGACGGACAATCAACCGGTCGAATCCGGCGGTATTGGTACCATGTCAAAGTCGAAAAACAACGGCGTTGATCCGCAGCAATTGGTGGAAGAGTATGGCGCCGACACTGCACGCTTGTTCATGATGTTTGCTAGTCCACCGACGCAAACCTTGGAATGGGCGGATGCCGGTGTCGACGGTGCGTATCGATTTTTGAAACGTTTGTGGCGGCAGGTGTATTTGCATTTGCAACCCGGTTTGGTCAATGTGGACCCGGCGCTGCATACCAGTTTGTCCCCGGAATTGAAAGCGCTGCGCATGCAATTGCATCAAACCATCGCCAAAGTAACCGACGATCTGGAACGTCGCCATACCTTCAATACTGCGATTGCCGCGGTGATGGAGCTGATGAATGGACTGGTGAAATGCCAGGATTTGGATCCGGCAAGCCGTAATCTGATGCAGGAAGCATTGGAAAATATTGTGCTATTGTTGTCGCCGATTGTGCCGCACATTTGCCATGCACTGTGGCGTGAATTAAAGCCCGGCAGTGAATTGTCCGATCAGCCCTGGCCTAAAGCCGACAATGCTGCATTGGTGCAGGATGAAATCAAATTGATGGTGCAGGTGAACGGCAAATTGCGCGGTCAAGTCAATGTCGCCAAAGATGCCGAGCGAGAGGCCGTTGAACAAGCTGCTCTTGCGGATGAGCATGTACGCAAATTCACCGAGGGGCAATCGATTAAAAAAATTATCGTGGTGCCCGGTAAATTGATCAATATCGTGGTTTAAATTTTGTGTTCTCGTTCATGATAAAACTTCGCAAGAAACAATGGCTGATTGTGCTGATGGTGATTCTGTTGACCGCTTGCGGCTTCAAACTGCGCGGTCAAATTTCCGCGTTACCGTTTCAATCGATGTACGTTAACGCGCCAGACGGTCATAGCATAGGCATTCAAATGGAACGCATGATCAAAACGTCATCGACTACTAAGCTCGCACCGAGTCCATCAGAAGCCGATGCAACGTTGGATATCATCAGCGCGACTAATCAGCGGGCGATTTTGTCGTTGTCAGGTGGCGGACGGGTGCGTGATTTTAATCTGATTTACCGGGTGATTTATCGTGTGCTGGATAAAAACGGTGTCGAAATCGTACCGAATACCGAAATTGCATTAACGCGTATCCTGCCGTTCCTGGATGCGCAAATTGTCGCCAAGGAACATGAAGAGGCGCTACTGGTGAAGGACATGCAAAATGATGCGTTGCAGCAAATCATTTGGCGTTTGTCGGCCTACAAGGCGCCTGTTTCCGAGAGCAAACAGTAATTGTTCAGCTAATGATGTGATGTCATGCGCATCAAGCTTGAGCAATTATCGCAACAACTACAGAAAGGACTAACCCCACTTTATACGCTGTATGGTAACGAACCGTTGCTAATGCTGGAGGCGGCGGATCTGATTCGCCATCATGCATTGCTACAAGGCTATACCGAACGTGAATTGTTCGTGGTCGAGCAGCACTTCAATTGGTCGAATTTATTCAATGCAGGTAATAGCTTGTCGCTGTTCGGTGATCTTAGAATCATCGATCTTCGCATTCCATCCGGAAAACCCGGTAAGGAGGGTGGTAAGGCTATAGAATCCTATTGTAATGCGCTGCCGCGAGATACGCTGACGCTGGTGACATTACCGCGCATCGACAAGCAAGGTCAAGCGACTAAATGGTTTAAAGCATTGGAAACAGCGGGTGCGATGATTCCGGTCTATGCGATTGAACGCGAACAATTGCCGGATTGGATCGGTCAACGCTTGGCGCAGCAGCAACAAAAAACCGATGCTGCGACGCTGCGATTTTTTGCCGATCAAGTGGAGGGTAATTTACTGGCTGCGCATCAAGAAATCCAAAAGCTTGCTTTGCTGTATCCCGCGGGTGGATTGACGTTTGAACAGATCAAAGATGCAGTGCTGAATGTGGCACGCTACGACGTGTTTCAATTGGCGGATGCAATGATCGCCGCCGATGCCGCGCGCTTTATCCGCATTCTAAACGGATTGCAAGGCGAAGGCGTTGCGCCACCGCTTATTCTCACTACGTTGGCTGAGTCTATCCGGCAATTGATCATCCTTCAACAAGGACTTGCAGCCGGGCAGCCGCCTGCACATTTGTTGCAGGCTGCTCGAGTATGGGGTGACCGGCAGAAACTTGTCATGAGCACTGCAAAGCACATCAAACCGCAACGCTTGAAAGCAGCGCTATCGCACGCAGCTACCATAGATCATATGATCAAAGGCGTGGCGCAGGGCGATGTGTGGGATGAATTGTTGCAATTGGGTTTGTGTTTTAGTTCATCTTTTTTAACCGATCGCTGACATATTTTTGCAGCAATCGATCTAAAACTGGTGCGGTGATTCACTGCGAAACGCGATTTTGCGTCGTCGTAGCGTCACGAACACTGTCAAGCCAAGGCCTGCCAACAGCATCAGATAAAATTTAGGCTCAGGAATAGCGCTAATCAACAGACGTTCACCTTGATTATCGAAATGAATGACGCTCCATGCTAAACCGCTATCCAATCCGTTGACGATAAAGTTAATATTGCTTCTGCCGGTGATCGTGTCGGAAAAGAGAAAATCCCAGTAGTTACCGGCAGCCGCATGAAATCCATTTATGAATTCAAATTCGATAGTGCCGCCGCCAAATATAGCGTCCCCGTTTATATCCAGTACATCAAATGCTCCCAGTCCGGCAATTTCAAAAAACAAATTGCCGTTACTATTGAAATCGCCGTTCACGGTTAGTGTATCCGTTGATGAATTGCCAGGATTGACGTTTGCGCCTTCATCAATGATGACTTCACCGGCGATAGTTCCAGACCCGCTTAAATCACCTTCCAGAATTTGGCTGGATGTTTGGCTGAACCATCCGTTGACGATTGTTTGTCCCAGGGTTTGCGTGTAGAAACCTTCGCCGACCACTGATCCGGTATTGATCAGGGTGCCGGTATTGCTTAAGTTGCCAGTATTACTCAGCAATCCACCAGTGATTAAATTGCCGGTATTGGATAAAGTACCCTCGTTGATCAAACTGCCGAAAATGTCGAATGTGGCTAAATTACCGTGGTTGATGAAGGTGCCGGTGCTATGCAGGTTGCCGGAGTAGCTCAAAGTACCGAAATTGGTGAGATTGCCAGCGTTGCTAAGATATCCTGCGGTGTCATCGAGCGTGCCGATATTTAAGAAGCCGTAATTATTCAAATTGCCGCCGAGTTGATTGCCCAGATAAGCAAACGTAGTTAAGGTGCCATCCACGAGATTATTCAGCACGCCGCTATTTTCAAAATAACCGGCGTAATTGCCGATAGTGCCGCTGCTAAGTATGCCAGAATTGTCGATGATTCCGGAACTGCTCAGGTAACCGTAATTAAGTAGACTGCTGCCGATTGTATTGTTGATGCTGCCCGCGTGAGAGTGTAAGAACTTTTGTGT
>DJMI01000129.1 GCA_002435335.1 Nitrosomonas sp. UBA6494 | reverse complement strand
GGATAATTCGTTCCGGATCTATAATTTAAGTATCGCCAATGTCGATGTCATCGTGGTTGAAATTGCCGATGGTTTGCTGCAACGTGAAACTGCCGCTTTGTTGAATTCCAAAACTTTTTATAACGTCGTTGATGGCATCATTTTTGCGGCAGGCGAAGCGATGGGCGCTGCGGCTGGTGCAGAACTGCTCGAACGCAAGAAGCTTCCCTTAGTTGGCATCAGCGGACGTTTAACCGCGTCTCCGCTCGCCATCATCGAAACAGAGAAAGTAACGGGATTGCCAGTGCTAGATAAAGCCGCTCTGGCATCACCAACCATCGTAGAGTTGCTGCAAATCCGGCAGCAATTAGCTCATGCAAGCAGCATAATTGCCTAATTAATCGATACTTCTCGCTGTATTCGGAAAATGACGGTTCCATCGATACTGGTTGGTCAACGCCGTGTGATGTTTTCTCGGCTGGTCGCCAATGGATTATTGCAGGCCAGCTTTGCCATGGGAACTGCAGTGTTGGTTAAGGAGATATTTGACGGTTTTCTGACGAATGAGCATTCCGAGCTCAATGGTTATGTATTCGTGCTCATTGCCGGATTACTGATGCTAGCAGCCGGCATCAGTTGGTTGCGCATGATGGAGCGCGTCGATGCTGAATCGCTCGGCCAACATTATGCCGCCGAAGTCAGAATTTTGTTATACGATTGCCTCAGTCAATTTACCCCTAGAGCATTACAGAAACGAAGTCGCGGCGGTATCTCGTTGCGTTTCGTCGGCGATATGACATCACTTCGCAGATGGGTCAGCATGGGGCTTTCTCGCCTTATCGTCGCGGGTGTATCCACCATATCTGCACTGCTCATGCTAGCATTTATTCACTGGCAACTAGCTTTAACTGTCGCAGCTTCTTTAGCAATCGGCGTCTCATTGACCTATTTGTTTGGTCGGCACATGCGCGCGGCCACCATCGAATCGCGGCGCCGATTGTCCAATTTGGCAGCAAATGTCAACGAAAAAGTCACCAGTATTGCGGTCGTACAAGTTTTTGGTCAGATTGATCGGGAACGCGAACGAATCTTGCGTCAAAGTAAATATTTGCACGATTCCATGATTGCGCGCGCCCGCATAGCCGGAAAAGTGCTTGGTATTACCGAATTTTCGGTTGCGATGACTTCCGCGGTCACATTACTTGTCGGCGTTTTTGCGATCTCCACGGGTACAGCCAGTATCGGTGCGATCATCGCTTCCATCAGCATCGTTAGTATTTTATTGCCACCGTTACGCGATTTAGCGCGACTACAAGAATACTGGCACGGCGCTAACATCGCTCGCGAACGCATCAAAGATTTTTTGGCAAGCCCAGCCTTAGTTAATCACGCTGCTCTTGCACCCGATTTTGTTCCCGGACCAGGAGAATTACGATTTGATCATGTCAGTATTCCAGGCAGCTTGGATCAAATCAGCGGCATCATCAAACCGGGTAGCGTAACCGCCATTGTGGGACCTAATGGCGCCGGTAAATCGTCGCTTTTACAATTGGCGGCTCGCTTGATCGATCCCGCTGCGGGCCGAGTATTTCTGGATGGACAAGATATTGCTAGCTGTAGCCTTCATTCCATTCGACGCTCCATCGGGATGGCAAGTCCAGATTTACCTTTATTGCGCGGCACTATCGATAGAAATTTACGCTATCGCTGGCGTAAAGCGCCGAATAAAGAGGTTGCCAGAATCCGTGCTTTGTGCGAAATCGATGAATTATTATCAAAATTTCCAGCGGGTGAGAAAACTCGCGTCACGGAAGGGGGCATGAACTTATCGATTGGGCAACGACAGCGCATTTCACTCGCACGCGCACTGCTTGGCAATCCAACAGTATTGTTGCTCGATGAAATTGATGCCAATCTTGATGCACAAGCGCATCAAATCATCCAGCGCATTCTTACCGATTATCGAGGCACCGTCTTAATGGTAACGCATCACCTAGAGCATCTGATGGCTGCCGATTCCATTTGGTATCTCGAAGCGGGGCGGCTACTGGAAGTCTGCACGCCTGCGGAATTATTAACAGGAAATGGGATTACTGCGCGCTTCTTTGGCTGCAACAAAGCCGCCACCATTTAAATCAGAGCGATTGAGAAAAAATGTTTTTGCCAATCCATTCCTCTGATCTACTGGCGAATTCACCCGCTTTCACCGAATCGCACGACGAACGATTAATACGCGGCCAAGTATTACATCGAACATTACAAACCAATCGTCAGCAGCGCTACTATCTTTACCTACCGCATTGCATGACCCTCGAAACAAAAATATTTGTTACCATTCATGGCATTTCACGCAATGCACGCGAGCATGCCAAAAAATTTTCTGCATTAGCCGAGGCATACAATACCGTATTAATCGCTCCTTTTTTTCCATCAGACAGATTCCCCGATTACCAACGATTAGGTCGTACCGGACAACGTGCGGATTATGCACTCAATGAAATTTTACTAGAAGTTGCTGAATTAACCGGTTTAGCGACTGAAAGCTTTTATTTATTCGGTTATTCTGGTGGCGCGCAATTTGCGCATAGATACCTGTTTGCTTATCCCAATCGTGTCCGAAAGCTGGCTCTGGGTGCACCCGGTTGGTACACCTATCCCGATCCGTCGATTAACTACCCCAAGGGGCTCAAAAACATTCAGCGACTGCAACTCACTGCCGATCCGACTGCATACTTACGCATTCCAGTATGTGTATTAGTAGGCGAAAGGGACAATCAGCGCGACGATGAGTTAAATCAATCACCTAAGATTGATTGCTTACAGGGAAAAACGCGTATCGAGCGCGGTCAAAATTGGATTAAGGAAATGATGCTGCAGGCCAAAGTGCAGGGCCTAGACACCCTCTATTCGTTTCGTTTGCTGCCAAACTCACCGCACTCGTTTTCGATCAGTATGCGACGTGGCAACATGGGAAAACAAGTTTTTTCATTCTTATTTTCGGATACCCCAAATGACAAACGCTTTTCTCAGGCATCGCTTCACATGAAAAACTCTGTTAATCCAACCAATTAAGCTACGGACTGGAGTGTGCGGTTTTTAGATTTAATGAAATTTATTCGCTTTAAAACACTGTTCATTACAGTCATCTGCACGCTTATCTTTCATCATCCGATACAAGCGCAAGAAGACACTGCAGACCGATTCCGTGAGCCCGCACGGCAAGAAACCAAGGTAATCAAAGATAAGAAAAAAAAGAAAAAACGGCTTTTTCTTTGGACATTCTGGTGCCGCCTATCGATGGGATAGAGGCAACAATGAAATTCGATTAGGCGGCTTTTTGCAGCTTGATTCAAGAACGTTCTTTGGCGATACCGACGATCGAGGGAAAGATAACTTCTTGGTAAGGCGGATTCAACCGTCGCTGGAAATTCGCCTCGGCAAAACGCATCAGTTTTATATCATGCCAAGCTTTGCGGCAACACCGGGTATTTTGGACATTTACTGGGAAAGCAATTATTCAAAAATTTTTAATCTTCGTTTGGGTAAATTCAAGCCATCTTTTGGATTAGAACGTTTGCAATCGGCAACTGCGCTCGCCTTTAACGAACGTGCATTTCCAACTAATCTGGCACCCAATCGCGCCGTCGGTGCACAAATTTTTGGTGAATTATTCGGCAACACAACCCAATATCAGCTCGGCTTATTCCAAGGTGCAATCGATAACCGCTCTGGATTACGAGACAGTGTAATCAATTCGGGTAGTAGCGGCATCGACTTTATTGCTCGAATTTTTTCTTACCCGCTTCAATCGAGCGATAATCAATTTTTACGTGGACTTGGTATCGGCATTGCTTATAGTTACGGAACACAGCATGGTAGCGCGCAACCGGGTGATGCAAATTTGCCGACATTCATTTCCCCCGGTCAACGATTGATCGCATCGTATGCAACAGGCGCTTATGCCGACGGCAGCCGTGAACGCATCGGTCCGCAACTCTATTATCACTATGGCCCGTTGGGCATTATGAGCGAATACACGCTTTCACAACAAACCGTCAAATTTGACTCAAATGCGGATAAGGTGACGAATGACGCTTTCCAAACCCAATTATCGTGGGTGCTTTTCAATGGCAATGCCTCATTGCGTCGAATCAGACCTGATGATGCATTATCGCTGGAAAATATTTACGGCCCAGGCGCTGTCCAACTGGTTGCACGGTACGCAGAACTCAATTTAGATGATACCGCCTTCGAAAAAGGATTATTCAATTCCGCACAAGCCATTCGAAGAGCACAAGACTACGGCATTGGCATCAATTGGTACCTAAACCGCAATCTCAAATTACAATTGAATTACAATCAAACTCACTTTAGCGGCAACAATCATTTCGGCGCTGTCAATCATCGATCTGATGAGCATATCCTTTTCTCTCGCATGCAAATCGCTTTTTAATCGACTAATTACATTCTTGAGAATTCTCAATTCTAGCTCTGTTTCCTTTGGTTTGTGTTTTTAAATATGTGATGTCAAAACCTGACACCGCACATTTGTGCGGTGTCATTAAATCAGAACGGCCCTTTGATGCAAACTTTATTCATTCAACACTTGCAATTCAAGACGGTATCTGACACCTTGGTACAGACTGCTCCAATTTGATGATAAAAACTTCAATTCATAGAAGTCATTTCTCATCAGCAGCTGCTAATTTGGATTAGCTTCCCAAAATGGCTATTGCCGGTAGGGGTTTTTCAGGATCGACTATTTAGT
>DJMI01000033.1 GCA_002435335.1 Nitrosomonas sp. UBA6494 | reverse complement strand
ATTTGACCTCAACAAAGCTAAGCGCTATTTAATCTGACAGCATATATTTATTTCTTGCATGCAGCTCTATCTTCAGCATTGTAAGCAATAGAAAAAAAGAAAAGAATAACATTTAATTATTATTGGAATTAATGCCACTTAATAATTAATTTGGTTTCATCTTCTTGTTGGCGGTCAAATTTGAAAAGCTTCCGAACATTAATAATTTTTTATGGAAATTATTGAGTTCGCATGCATATATAGAAAGGGCAGGGTATGTCCCCCCTGTAACCCCCTCCAGTATTGGGTTTATATGAATTTATTTCGGTACATTTTTGATGCAGTTGCAGATTAAAATTTTTAATTAATTTAGATGGATAATAAAATTGATACCTTACTAAATTTGGTAAGCTAGTACTGAAGTTTTTTGAATGCTCTGTCTCTTTAAGATGCTATTTCAATAATGGTGTTAATCCTATAACATAATAAAAGATCATTTTAATTTTCTGGAGAAAACCATGAATAAATTTGCTTTATCTACATTGTGTGCAATATCTTTGCTTGCTTTAGAAATGCAATCTGCGTTAGCTGAGAATGTGGCTGTAGTAGGGGACACGGTATTTATTCTGGATAATAACCCAACATCTGGTGGGGCTAGAATAGTTGCAAGAACGCTTAATGCTGATGGCACCTTAACTCAAAATCAATGTTTTGTTGATCCGGTAAGTGATTCTCTCAATCTTGGTCTTGATGCAAACATTTCGGCAACCGATATAACCATTAAGAATGGAGCGGCCATTATTACAACAACAAGCCCAAGCACAGAAACGCCGGGTGGCGTTATTTCCAGAAATGTATCAAGTTGTTTAACGGCTGATCCGGTGTGTTTGGCTACGGTAGTTGATGGCGTGCTAACTATTCCATGCGTTCAATATAACGGACAAGTGTTAGAGGTGGAGTTTCAACAACGCGGCAGTTCAATGAATTGGGAATTAAAGTCTTCACCAATTTTAAATGATACTTTCTCAGGATATAAAACAAATAGTAGTAATTAATAAGACATGACACTTGGCTAATCTAATACGGAAATGCTCTTTACAGATTAGCTAAGTGAGATTGGCTTCGCAAGAAATAAAAAACCTGGGTTTATATCAGCTTAGAGCTTTGCAAGATCAGTAGATTTGTTTTTTCAGAGAATACAGAGACTTTTACCTAGAGAAAGATCTTATTCTTTTTGTTGAATCTGTCTCATGTATTGATTATTTTTCGTCACAATTTCAGCACAGTAAGTCTTTTTATTCGTGCTATACTTTTCATTTCCAGTATGTTGGAATATTTCATTAACCTGTTGATGAAATAGATAATTCTGGCTTTCTCAAGAGATGGATTAAGAGCCGCTCAATCGAATACTTTCAGACTCCTAAGGGGTAGGTCGCACGTTCGATTCGTGTTCAGGGCGCATATAAAGCATTTTTGCGTTGCAGATAAAAGGTATCTGCAATGAACAGAGTTTCTGAGTATGTGGGTTATGTGATTCGTGCAGTATAAAATCAACTACCCCCTTACAGGATGTAAGGGGGTAGTAAATCTAGAACTTTTTGCCAGTGTGTGAAGGGCTAGTTCGGGTTTTGGTATGAAAGTTAGGTGCTTTGGATGTTAGAGGCTTGTTTTCCTTTCGGGCCTTGAGTGACGTCAAAGCTCACTTTTTGACCTTCTTTAAGAGTTTTAAAACCTGACATATTGATGGCTGAGAAGTGTGCGAATAAATCTTCGCTACCATCATCGGGAGTAATAAAACCAAAACCTTTGGAATCGTTGAACCATTTAACTGTGCCTGTTGCCATTTCTACTTCCTATATAAAAACCGGGCCGGAAACCCAACACTATTTGAATTTCAAGGCCGCAGACGGCTAAAACGGGTGCTGCTGTGAACTTGAAGCCAAACGCCATTTGCTGTTTTACGCAAATCCAGGGTTAAAGTCAAGCGGTTACGCTATTTTTGTGTATGGTGTCTGCGGCAATTGTCTCAAGATACTTGAAAATTTTGTCGTAACTGCCAAAGATGCCAATAGTGCGAAGTGAAATTTTGTACTAACATAACAAAATTGCAAATTTGAAAAAAACCAAAGGAAACAGCGATGTCAATAAGTAAGCCGGAAGATGTTTTGTTCATGCAAAAGAAAGTTGAGCAAAAGCCGCCGCCTCTGTATAAAATTTTGCTACTGAATGACGATTTCACACCAATGGATTTTGTAATTGAGGTATTGAAGGAGTTTTTTTCCATGAATCAAGAGCAAGCAACTCGTATAATGTTGAAGGTGCATCATGAAGGTGTTGGTGTATGTGGCATCTTTCCGGAAGATATTGCGAGTACCAAGGTGAAGCAAGTGGTCGAATTTGCAAGAATAAATCAACATCCGCTCAGGTGTGTAATGGAGGAAAATTGAATGATCGCCCCTGATTTGGAAGTGAGCTTACATATGGCGTTTGTCGAATCACGACAGAAACGCTATGAATTTATTACGGTAGAACATTTGCTGCTGGCGATGTTGGACAATGCTAGCGCTGTTGAAGTATTGCATGCTTGTTTGGTCGATATTGAAGAATTACGCATTGTATTGCTAGATCATATCGAACGTCACACACCTATCATCAAAGGAACGGATGAAGTTGACACGCAACCGACACTGGGGTTTCAGCGTGTCATTCAGCGTGCCATTCTTCATGTTCAATCATCGGGTAAGAAAGAGGTTACCGGTGCTAATGTTTTGGTGTCGATTTTCGGGGAAAAGGACTCGCACGCAGTTTATTTTTTACAGCAGCGTGGCTTAACGCGCTTGGATGCGGTGAATTACATTTCGCACAAAATTAAAAAAGTACCCCAAGAAAGTACTGCAAAAACAGAAAACGAAGGTGATGTCGGGTCGGAATCAAATTCCGGTGGAGTGCTTGAGAGCTATACGGTTAATCTGAATCATATGGCTTTGATGAATAGAATTGACCCGCTGGTTGGGCGTGAAAAGGAAATCGAACGTGTTATACAAACACTATGCCGCCGTCGCAAAAATAATCCTTTATTGGTTGGGGAAGCGGGAGTCGGCAAAACTGCAATTGCTGAGGGTTTGGCAAAACGTATCGTAGAAGAAGATGTGCCCGATTTGCTTTTGAAGCATCAGATTTATGCCCTTGATATGGGGGCGTTATTAGCAGGTACAAAATATCGAGGTGATTTTGAGCAGCGGCTCAAATTATTGCTTAAACAATTAACCGACAATCCTTTGGCTATTTTGTTTATTGATGAGATTCATACTTTGATTGGTGCCGGTGCTGCATCAGGGGGGGTTCTGGATGCGTCGAATTTACTAAAGCCGGTTTTGAGCTCGGGGCAATTACGCTGTATCGGTGCTACGACTTTTAACGAATACCGTGGTATATTCGAGAAAGATCACGCGTTATCAAGGCGTTTTCAGCAGATTGAGGTCAACGAACCAAGTGTTGATGAAACTGTTGCAATATTGCGCGGTTTGAAATCGCGTTATGAGCATCACCATAAAGTTAAATATACAAATAGTGCGTTGATTTCCGCCGCCGAATTATCGGAGCGCTATATCAATGACCGACATTTGCCCGATAAAGCTATTGATGTACTGGATGAAGCCGGTGCGGCGCAGCGTTTATTGCCAAAATCGAAGAAACGCAAAGTGATTGGGAAAAGCGAAATTGAGAGCATAGTTGCCAAAATTGCGAGAATTCCATCGCAAAACATATCGACAGATGATCGCAATAAACTGAAGACTCTCGGGCGTGATATGAAAGCGGTGGTGTTTGGTCAAGACAGTGCGATTAATTCACTGACAGCCGCTATCAAAATGGCGAGAAGCGGTTTGGGCAATCCGAAAAAACCGGTTGGTTCATTCCTTTTTTCAGGTCCAACTGGTGTAGGTAAAACCGAGGTCGCACGTCAATTGGCTTATGCATTGGGAATTCATTTGCATCGTTTCGATATGTCCGAATATATGGAACGTCATGCCGTTTCTCGATTGATCGGCGCACCGCCGGGATATGTGGGATTTGATCAAGGTGGATTGTTGACGGAAGCAATCATTAAGCATCCGTACTCGGTTTTGTTATTGGATGAGATAGAAAAAGCACACACCGACATTTTCAATATCTTACTGCAAGTGATGGACTATGGTACGTTGACCGATAACAATGGACGTAAAGCGGATTTCCGTAATGTTATCATTATTATGACGACTAACGCGGGTGCGGAAGCACTGACAAAATCTTCAATTGGATTCACTAAAACAAAATCGGCTGGGGATGAGCTAGTTGATATTAAAAAATTGTTTACCCCTGAGTTCCGTAATCGACTGGACGCTATCATTTCCTTTGCGCCGCTTGATCAAGAAATCATATTGCGTGTGACGGATAAATTTCTTATTCAACTGGAAACGCAATTACACGAGAAAAAAGTGGAAGTTACTTTTACTGAAAGTTTGCGTAAGTTTTTGGCTAAAAACGGTTTTGATCCATTGATGGGCGCGCGCCCCATGGAGAGATTGATTCAAGATACGATTCGTAGCGCATTGGCTGACGAGCTGCTATTCGGTCGTTTGGTCAACGGCGGTAAGGTAAACGTTGATATGGATGGCGATAAAGTGGTTTTGTCGTTTGAAGAAGAAGCGGCGGCGATGATTTAATTTGTTTTTGCTCTGTCGCTGAGTACATCTGATTTGATAGTTAACCATTATTTAGTGCTTCCTTAAAAAATCCATTTGCTTTATGTCTTAGATCGACGCGGATTATTTTCAATCAAGCAATTATATTAGATTTTTGTTTTTGTGCTTCTTGCGGTAAGTGTTCTGCTATCAGCGTTTCGGTAGGTAATGGTAATATACGGGCTTCACAGTTTTTCCAAATTTAAAGGATTGGTATCACCATGTTTTCGCATAAACAAACATTAGAAGTTGTTGACCCTGATTTATGGCAAGCGATCAAAGGCGAAATTCGTCGTCAGGAAGAATATATAGAACTTATTGCATCAGAAAATTACGCGAGTCCGGCGGTGATGCAAGCGCAGGGTTCCGTATTGACCAATAAGTATGCTGAAGGCTACCCGGCTAAGCGCTATTATGGCGGATGCATGTATGCCGATCAGGTGGAGCAATTGGCGATAGATCGCTTGAAGGCATTGTTTAATGCGGAATATGTCAATGTGCAACCGCATTCCGGCTCTCAGGCGAATGCCGCTGTTTATCTTTCTGCATTAAAACCGGGAGACACTTTGCTTGGCATGTCGCTGGCACATGGCGGACATTTAACGCACGGTTCTAGTGTTAACATGAGCGGAAAGATTTTTAACTCGATTTCTTATGGATTGCATCCGGAAACCGAAACCATCGATTATGATGAAGTAGAACGTCTGGCACATGAGCATAAACCGAAAATGATTGTGGCAGGTGCATCCGCTTATGCACGTATTATCGATTGGAAACGTTTTCGTGAAATTGCCGATGCGGCTGGTGCTTATTTGTTTGTTGATATGGCGCATTATGCCGGATTGATTGCGGCAGGTTTTTATCCTAATCCGGTTGGGATTGCTGATTTTGTAACCAGCACTACCCACAAAACCTTGCGTGGTCCTCGTGGCGGAGTGATTATGGCTAAACCTGAGCACGAAAAGGCGCTAAATTCCGCTATATTTCCGCAGACTCAGGGAGGGCCGTTGATGCATGTAATTGCGGCAAAAGCGGTTGCCTTTAAGGAAGCTGCAAGCAAGGAATTTAAGAATTATCAGGAACAAGTTATCGAGAATGCTCGAGTTATGGCTAAGGTATTGACTCAGCGCGGTCTTCGGATTGTATCAGGGAAAACGGATTGTCATTTGTTCCTGGTTGATTTGCGTGCTATGAATCTGACTGGCAAACATGCGGAAGAGGCATTGGAAAAGGCTCATATAACGGTAAATAAAAATGCGATTCCAAATGATCCGCAAAAGCCTTTTGTCACCAGCGGAATTCGTGTCGGATCGCCAGCGATAACAACGCGTGGTTTTAAAGAATTGGAATCAGAGCAATTGGCTAATCTTATCGCGGATGTATTGGCTGCGCCGGATGATACGACGGTTCTATCTCGTGTTGCTGGAGAGGCGAAACAGTTATGTGCCAAGTTTCCTGTATATGGATAATAAGTATGTAGATTGCATGGAGTGGATTAATTCGCTAAGTCAGTATGAAATGCCCTTTTTGCAACACCGATGACACTAATGTGATCGATTCGCGAGTTAGCGAAGATGGTCATAAGATTCGCCGTCGTAGGCGTTGTCCGTCTTGTGACAAACGCTTTACCACTTATGAGACGATTGAATTGCGATTGCCGCAAGTCGTGAAGCACGATGGCACGCGAGCAGAGTTTGATCGTAATAAATTGATGACAGGATTTAAGCGCGCATTGCATAAAAGACCGGTTCCAACCAGCTATGTGGATGCTGCCATCGATCGTATCGTGCAGAAGCTGCTGGCGATGGGCGAACGTGAGGTTTCTTCTCGCAGTATCGGTGAGAGCGTGATGGAAGAGCTCTATAAGCTTGATAAGGTGGCATATATTCGATTTGCATCGGTCTATAAGAGCTTTCAGGATGTCGATGATTTCCGTGATGCAATCAAAGAAGTGCAGAGACCACATCAACCGCTACATTCAAAAAAAGCCTCTTGAAATCGCTAATGGTGTGTTTCTAGGCTATTCAAATTGGTATGCTATGGCTTAC
The DNA here is from genome assembly GCA_002435335.1 of Nitrosomonas sp. UBA6494. GTDB lineage: Bacteria > Pseudomonadota > Gammaproteobacteria > Burkholderiales > Nitrosomonadaceae > Nitrosomonas. The sequence continues at coordinate 16,567 of DJMI01000033.1, read as the reverse complement.
CATATAAATATCTTATTTTAGATGTTTTCGACTGCAGACCACTTGTTTATGGCGCAAGCGCTCCGACTTGCAGAGCGCGGTTTGTACACTACAACACCGAATCCTCGTGTGGGCTGTGTCATTGTGCGTGATAATAAGGTGGTGGGTAGTGGTTGGCATCAAAAGGCGGGGCAGCCGCATGCGGAAATTCATGCATTGGATAGTGCCGGTAATGCCGCAAGCGGTGCCACCGCATACATTACTTTGGAACCTTGCAGCCATCATGGTCGTACACCGCCTTGTGTAAATGCATTGATCGAGGCTGGTATTGTTAAAGTAATCATAGCGATGGAGGATCCTAATCCTATCGTTTGCGGGCGTGGACGTGCGAGCTTGGAGCAAGCGGGTGTTATGGTGCAAACCGGATTAATGCGTAATGAAGCGCATGCGTTGAATATCGGGTTTGTATCTCGCATGACAAGGCAAAGGCCTTGGATACGGTTAAAAATTGCAGCAAGTCTCGATGGTAAAGCAGCGCTTAATAATGGTGTCAGTCAATGGATCAGCGGAGCAGCCGCACGTCAGGATGGACATCGGTGGCGTGCTCGTTCCTGTGCGATTCTGACTGGGATTGGTACGATACGGGCAGATAACCCCCAATTGACTGTGCGCCATGTAGAAGCACAGCGTCAACCGAAAAAGATCATTATCGATCGTCACTTGGCAATTTCTCCCGAAGCTAGGTTGATACTAAACGGGGAAGGAGCGTGGGTTTTTACATCCAATTTTCAAAGCCAAGAAAAAAAAGCACTACTCGAACAGATGGGGGTTCACGTTATTGTTTTGCCTGATTTGAAAGGCAATGTTGATCTGGCGGCAATGATGAACATGCTGGCGGATTCCGGTATCAACGAAATTTTAGTGGAGGCAGGCAGTGGATTGAATGGTGCTTTGATTGCCGCGAGTTTAGTTGATGAGATAGTATTTTATCTGGCACCGCATTTACTTGGAACTGAGGCGCAGGGCATGTTCAAATTGACTGAATTGACTCAAATTGATCAAAAAAAAATACTCGATATCCAAGATGTGCGTATGATTGGGAGCGATATTCGCATCATTGCAAGACCCAGTTAAGATTTCTTTCGTTATTCGCGTAGCGGCTTTTTTGCCAGTTTGCGTTGTAGTGTACGGCGATGCATATTTAGGATTCTTGCAGTGACGGAGATGTTGTTGTCATTCTCTGCAAGGATTCTCTGAATATACTCCCATTCCAAACGACCAACCGATAACGGATTAGCGCTGATCGGTGTGTTTGATTCACCGGTGGTGCGCTCAAAGGCACTCATGATTTCATCGGCATCGACCGGCTTGGCAAGGTAATGGGTGGCGCCGAGCTTTATCGCTTCTACAGCGGTTGCGATACTGGCATACCCCGTTAGCATGACAATGCGAGTGCCGGGATCCAGTTGTTTTAATTTCTCAACCATGACCAATCCCGATTCGTTAGCAAGTTTTAGGTCGACGATGGCATACTCCGGCATGGTGGTTTCGGCAAACTGTAATGCAGCATCGATGGTATGCGCGCAAGTGACGCTAAAGCCTCGTTTCTTCATGGCTTTTGCTAGAACACTGCAAAAAACTTCGTCATCGTCAACGATGAGTAAATTAGGAGGTTCATCAGTTTCCATAAAAATGGATTCAGTCATGATTCTTCTCGATTAGTGGCAACACTACCTGGGTGCAGGCTCCGCCATTTTCCATATTGAATAAACGAACGCTACCGCCAAATCGTTCGATATTGGCGTTGGCGAGAAATAAACCGATACCGAAACCTTGTCCGGGTGCTTTACTGGAAAAGAATGCTTCACCTGCACGCTGCAACGCTTCTGTGGATAACCCTGTGCCGTCATCAATAATCTCAAGATGAAGCTTGTGCGAATCCCAACGGCTTTTTATGTCGATGCGTTGCGATGATGCGTCAGCAGCGTTATTGAGCAAATTCAATATCGATTGATTCAGCAATTGATTTTCCATAATTGCGGGAGCAGGCTGTAATCCTGTACTTTGATATGTATATTTGATCGATGGGCGAATTAATTTCCATTTGTCCAAAATCTGATCGAGAAACTTGTCAACTGGTAATTTGCTGCCTTGTTCTGCTCTATTTTGTCCTGCCTTGGCTAATAGATGCGTCAGTGTATGTTTGCAATGCGCAATTTGATCACGTAAGATTGCTATATTGTTTTGAAATTCGGTATCTTGCGTATATTCATTTTGCAGTTCGCCTGTAACAATAGCCATGGTTGACAACGGCGTTCCTAATTCATGTGCGGCACCTGCTGCCAATGTCCCTAGTGCGATGATTTGTTCATTACGTAACGCTTGTTCGCGTGCTTTGGCAAGATCATGATCGCGTTCGCGGATTGATGCGCTCATTTTGACCACGAACCAGGCAATAATCATAGTGCTGAGTACGAATGCAAGCCACATACCGGATACATGCAGTGCAAACTCTATTAGATGATTGCTATGGTCGTGTGGCAATGGTATGTAGACGAATAATAACAAGGTGTAGCAAGCGATAGTTATTACCGCCATTACCCATGTGAAACGCCAAGGTAATGTGGCTGCCGCGATAGTTAGAGGTAATAAATACAATGAAATAAATGGATTAGTAGATCCTCCGCTAAAATATAATAATGCACTCAAGGCAAAAACATCGACCAGTAACTGCAAAAAAAACTCCTGATGAGAAACGGGCCAATCCCGGTGCAGCCGTAGCCATGTCAAAAAATTGATCAATGATAATAATGTAACGACAAAAATCATTTGTATCCAAGGGATTTCAATATCGATCGTCCAATATACGATCGCAAATGTCAGGCATTCTGCAAAAATGGAAATATTTCTCAAAAGAAAAAGACGCTGTAAATTTTTGCTGAGAGGAGACTGACTAAGATCACTGAACATTTTGGTGAGACTGGTGAGATAAAGTTTTTTTATAATGAAAGAACATGGTAACTAGATTTTTTTTCGGCTAGAATCTCAAGTCATTTTATCTCATCTGATTCGAATGAATTGGCATTATCATGCTGAAATCACTTTATGAATCTTATATGGTGCAATTAATTTTTCTCGGATGAAATTGATTGCACATTGTATGATGTGTTAAGACCAAGATTTGTTATTAATATATCCAATTGATAATTAAGAAAAATGCCCTTGTTGGAGAAAATGAAATGATCAAAGTATTGCTTTCAAACCCTCGGGGGTTTTGTGCTGGTGTGGATCGCGCGATAGGAATTGTGGAAAGAGCGCTTGCGATGCATGGAGCACCCATTTATGTGCGCCACGAAGTGGTGCACAATCGTTTCGTCGTTGAGGATCTGGAGAAAAAAGGCGCTGTATTTGTAGAGAACTTGGATGAAGTGCCTCAGAATAGTATTCTGATTTTTAGCGCGCATGGTGTTTCTCATGCAGTGCGCAGAGAAGCTGCTGATCGGAAATTGAAAGTGTTCGATGCTACCTGTCCTTTAGTAACTAAGGTTCATGTGGAAGTCGCTAAAATGCGTAAGGAAGGCAAAGAAATCATTATGATAGGACACCAAGGTCATCCGGAGGTGGAAGGAACCATGGGACAGATCGAAGGCAAAGACAAAGGCATGTATTTGGTTGAAACCGAGGAAGATGTCGAAACACTTAAAGTTAAAAATGAAGAAAATCTTGCTTACGTCACACAAACAACTTTGTCCGTTGACGATGCTGCGCGCATCGTTGATGCACTGAAGAAAAGATTTCCGATGATTACTGGCCCTAAAAAAGATGATATTTGTTACGCTACACAAAATCGGCAAGATGCAGTCAAAAAAATGGTTAATCAATGCGATTTGGTTATTGTTGTTGGTTCACCCAATAGTTCAAATTCAAACCGGCTATGTGAAGTTGCAAGAAATGCCAATGTAGAAGCTTATATGGTTGATCGTGCAGAACAATTGCAAGAATCCTGGTTTGTAGACAAAAAGAATATCGGCATCACCGCTGGAGCATCCGCACCTGAAATTCTGGTACAGCAAGTTATTTCTCGGCTCAAGCAAATCGGTGCCGAGCAAATCGGCGATGATGTCACGATCGAAGAGTTAAGCGGTGTGGTTGAATCGGTCGTATTTCCACTGCCTAAGGCCTGATTTGAGGGTAAACATTTCACTTCATTTGATACGGTGATATATCAAAGGGTTGGGGCGCGCCGATTATTTCGTTCACTAAAATCTCCGCGCTGGCAGGGGCCATAGTTACGCCATAGCGGAAGTGCCCGCTGTTAATAAACAAATTACGAATCAAAGGATGCCGTCCGATTGTAGGTATATTATTAGGAGAAGCCGGTCGTAGCCCCGACCAGTGTTTTATTACTTTCTTTTTGTTAAGCGAAGGTAAAACGATTTGGGCTTGTGTGATCAAATAATTTTGAGCCGACGAAGTCGTTTGTTTATCAAAGCCGGCATCTTCCAATGTACTGCCAACAAGCAAATGACCATCACGGCGCGGGATGAGATATATGTCGTTTTGCACGATGATGTTAGAAATGGGAGGGGAATCATATTTGAATAATAGCATTTGCCCTTTAATTGGTTTTATTTGTAAATTCAATCCATGTTTTTCCAGAATTTTTGCACTCCAAGCTCCCGCACTTACGACATAATAATCTGAGGAAAATTCGCCGCAAGTTGAGGTGATAGATTGCACTTTGTGATATCCAACTTTGAAACTGGTGACAGAGCAGTTCTCGATTATTTTTCCACCCAATTGTGTAATGCGGGTTGATAATGCACTTAGTAACTTTGGGTTGCGTACCTGAGCAATGTCGGGAAAATGCAAAGCGTGTTTTAAGGTTTGAAGGGAATTGCAGATTTCTTTTCTCTGAATTTTAATATTCCGCGACAAGCACCATTGTAGAGCAACTTCTTCTTCATAAGGCTCCAGTAAAAGCATGCCTGATCTTTCATATTCAGGGTCAATTCCAGATTTTTCATGCAAGTCCGTTGTCCACTTGAAAAACTGTTCGGCGCTGTAACTCGTTAAGTAAGTTACTTCGTCAGGATAGTGCCATGGGAAAAGTGGTGACAAGATGCCGCCACCTGCCCATGACGATTCGCGTCCAGTTAATCCGCACTCCAATAGAGTTACTTTAATACCATTTTTGAGAAGCCGCTCAGCGGTTGCAAGCCCTATTATTCCGGCGCCCACAACGATTGCTTTTGTTTCCATGTTGAATCTAATTTTTTGGGTTAATTAATAAAAATTATTTTATTCAGTATGTTGCATAAATTTAAGTGTCGAAGCTAAAGTTAAATGATTTTATAACCGTTAACCCAGAAACCCTTTGACAGATTTGATCGTATATTTTTAGGACTTTAGTAGATGAATAGGACACAGGTTATAAAAAGTCGACATGGTTTTACATTGATCGAAATGATGATTACTGTTGCCATTGTCGGGATTTTGGCGGCAGTCGCTTATCCAGCTTATACGCAATATATGATTAGAGCAAATCGTGTAGCAGCCCAATCCGAAATGATGGATATTGCCAATCGGCAGCAACAATTTCTTATGACTAATAGAAGTTATGCAAGTAAAGCGGTATTGGAAGCGAGTGGCTATGCATTGCCTGCTGAGGTGAGTAGTAAATATAGTTATGCCATCGTTGTCGGGGTCGGAGCTGTTCCAGCTTATACACTCACTTTTACGCCAAGTGGATCACAGGCAAGTGACGGTGCTCTCACACTCGATAGCGCAGGTATTAAAACACCCGCTGATAAATGGTAGTTGGCAATGCGAGCTTCGAGTAATTCAAACTCTTTATTTTGGATGCGTGGTGTATCACTGATTGAGGTTCTCGTTACTACCGTTATTTTAGCTGTTGGATTGTTAGGATTAGCCGGCTTGCAAGTGCGCCTACAATCCGCGGAGCTCGAATCATATCAACGCGCGCAAGCCATTATTTTATTAGACAGCATGTCGGATAGATTATCAGCAAATCGCGCAAATGCAGCATCTTATGTGACATCGACAACAGATCCCCTGGGCGTAGGGGATAGTCAACCGACTTCTTGCTCGGGTGGTGGTCAGGTCTACGATGCATGCCTATGGAGTAATGCATTGAAAGGGGCTGCCGAGCAATCATCGAGTTCTACGAATGTTGGTGCCATGATAGGGGCGCGTGGTTGTATCGAAGATCTTGGTACTGGTGATCAGTATATGATTACAGTAGTTTGGCAAGGAATGAACCCAATTGCCGCACCAGCATCAAGCTGCGGGGCAGGATTGTATGATGATTCGACAGGAACAAAATGTATTAATGATTTGTGTCGACGAACCATGAGCACGATTGTGCGCATTGCTAACCTAGCTTCGCCATGATGACAACAGTTAAGTCAAATATCAGCACTATGAATCCGCAACGTGGCTTCTCTCTAATCGAATTAATGATTTCAATTGTGCTGGGATTGTTAATCATGACAGGAGTGCTTGCGCTGTATCTGGATCTGACCAGAAGCAACGCGGAACTGGCAAAAATGAATCGGCAAGTCGAGAATGGGCGATTCACTTTGCAATTGTTACAGCAAGAGCTATGGCACGCAGGGTTCTGGGATACCTATGTTCCTCCTCTGCCTTCTGTTACGCCGCCAACTGAGATTCCTAATCCGTGTGTTGGTTTCTCTGACTGGAATGTGTCTTACATCAACAACTTATTTGCTATTCCGGTACAAGGTTATGCATCAGGCACTTCAGTCCCTGCTGAGTGTTCGAGCATTATTACGAATGAACAATCAAATTCGGATGTGCTTGTTGTGCGCTACGCCGCAACTTGTGTTGCCGGGGTGGGAAATTGTGAAAACTATGACCCTGATAAATTATATTTACAAACACAGGGATGTGGAGACACGCTTCATGGCAACTACGTAGTAGATGCTGCGACATTACCGGTAGTTGGAACATCAAGCAGCGCGACGACAGTTTATAAAAAGGACTGTACTACAGCGGCGGATAAGCGGAAATTAATAGCATCCATTTTTTATGTGCGAAATTACTCTGTTACATCTAGTGATGGCATTCCAACGTTGATGCGAGCTGATTTTGATTTGAGTGGTGGCTCGGTTCAGATGCAATCAGCTCAACCAGTCATAGAAGGTATCCAAAGCATTCATTTCGAATATGGGCGAGATACAGACGAAGATGGAAGCGCTGATATCTATGATGATTGTTCTTCGTGCACAGCGGTGGATTGGGCTAATGTGGTTGCGATACAAATATATGTATTGGCTAGGAATATTCAGGCATCTACGGGTTATGTGGAAGATAAAACCTATCAGCTGGGATCAATTACGTTGGGGCCATTTAACGACGGTTTTATGCGTCATGTCTATTCCGGCTATATCCGTTTAGTAAATCCATCTGGACGAAGAGATAAGCCATGAGAAACGAATGCGTTTTTTCCCGGCAAGAGGGTGCAACTTTGGTTGTGGGGCTCATTGTGCTGGTTACTATTACATTGTTGATGGTATCTGCATTTTCACTCAGCGGCGGAAATTTGAAAGCAGTAAGTAATATGCAATATAGAAATGAGGCCATTGCAGCAGCTAACATGGCAATTGAGCAAACTATCAATATTAACTTTGCAGCAATTAATCCAGCGGATTATCCCTCGTCTATCGATATTGATATCGATCAGGATAATGCAAATGATTACACTGTAACCATTAAAGCACCTCTTTGTATTAGAGCTACTTTAGCACCAGTGGATTCATCGGCACTGAGCGGAGTGAATTCGAATATTGTTAATTCATCGAATTATTTGACGCTATGGGAAATTGAGGTAACAGCCCAGAATCAAGTTACCGGCGCATCGGTGATTGCTAAGCAAGGAATTGGCAAGCAAATGACGCAAAGCGAATATCTTTTATCATCATGTCATCTTTGAGTTGTGGGATAGGGAGGGCAAATGCATTTATCAATCTGTGAACTATTAAATATATATTTTTGCAATCGATTTGAGTTGTTAAGTGATTTTGGAAAGTTTTTTGATCGACTGCTTGTTATCCTTAATTCCCTCTGTGGGAAATCAAATATTTTGCAGGGTGTTTCTCGGCGTTTCAGCAGAAAAGGTGCTCTGACGATCATACTGTTGATGTCGTTTAGTGTGGCCACATCTGCCGAGGATATTGATTTGTTTGTTGGGGCGCCTCCTTCAAATCCAAATGATAAGCCCAATGTTTTGATAATATTGGATAATACGGCAAATTGGAATACTGCATTTACGAATGAGATTAACGCATTATCATCAGTTTTTGGTAGTTTGAAAGAAAATGAATTTAGAGTCGGTTTAATGATGTTTACCGAGACCGGGGCTGGAAATGGAAATCCGGATGGTGCCTATTTGCGTGCTGCGATTCGTCTCATGGATTCGACAAATAAGACGAAATATCAGTCACTCATCAATAGCTTGCATATATTGAATGACAAATCGAACGGGGGCAAACTTGGCCTCACTATGGCCGAAGCCTATTATTATTTCGCCGGCGCCAATGCGTATGCTGGGCATAATAAAGCAAAAAGAGACTATACCGGCAGTACTTACGGGGCAGCACAATCAAAAGCTATTTATGCTTTAGGCGGAAATGCGCTTTCTTCATCAACGGATGTAAGCTACGAAAGTCCTGTCAATTCAGGATGCCAAAAGAATTTTATTATTTACATTAGCAATGGTCCGGTAATGGACAATAGCTCGGATACATCGACCGCTAATACAAAATTGACCGCCGCAGGTGGAAGTACGACCCAGATTTCAATTACTCCGAGTGGTTCGCAATCCAATGCGGGCGATGAATGGGCTCGTTTTATGGCAAATTCAAGCTATCCTCAGATTGTTACGTATACGATTGATGTTGATCCGGGGACAACCGGGCAAAGCAAAGGATTTAGTGCTCTGCTACAGAGTATGGCAAATCAAGGTAAAGGAAAATATTTTGCGGTCAATTCTACCGTTGACGCTGGAGAACAAATTAAAGCGGCGCTTGATCAGATTTTTTCTGAAATTCAAGCAGAAAATAGCGTCTTTGCTTCTGCCAGTTTGCCTGTTAGTGTTAATACCCAGGGTACATATCTTAACCAAATATTTGTTGGAATGTTTCGTCCCGATATCAATGCCAGCCCCCGCTGGAAGGGAAATCTGAAGCAATATCAATTTAAAGCAAGTTTAACGAATAATAAAATCGAATTGAAATTGGCGGATGCCGATGGCGCCCTCGCTATTAATAATAACTCCGGATTTATTACGCAATGCGCTCGTAGTTTCTGGACGCCAAGTACCGCAACTCCCGATACTTATTGGGAATTTTTGCCGCAAGGTGGATGTTTGGCGATTGCTGATTCGCAAAAATCTAACACACCGGATGGAGAGGTGGTCGAAAAGGGGGCTGCAGCGTATCAGTTAAGATCAATTGATCCTGCAGCACGCGTAGTGAAAACTTGTGATGCAACCAGTTGTACGGATTTGACCAGTTTTGATAATGCCAACACGGCAATTACACAATCTCTGCTAGGTGTTGCGAGTAGTGGTGAGCGTACGAATCTGATCAATTGGGTACGTGGTCAGGATACTAAGGATGAGAATATCAACGGTAATACGACAGAAATGCGACCGTCAGCTCATGGGGACATCGTGCATTCCAGGCCAGTAGCAATTGATTATGGTAGTGGTACGGGTGTGGTGGTTTTTTATGGCGCAAATGACGGCATGTTTCATGCAATCAATGGCAATCAATCAAGCAATATCGGTACTTATACGCCGGGCAGCGAATTGTGGTCTTTTGTTGCGCCGGAGCATTATGGACGGTTGAAGCGGATTTATGACAATAGCCCTACCATTACAATACCGAGTATTGGGGATGCTACTGTCAAGCCATATTTTTTTGATGGCCGTATCACCGCATACAAAGATAGCAGTACGGTGTGGGTTTATGCGACGCAACGACGTGGTGGGAGAATGGTGTATGCTTTTGACGCCAGTACGCCGACCAATCCAAGCTTGAAATGGCGGCAAGGGTGTCCTAATTTAACCGACGATACCGATTGTACCTCAGCGGATTTTAGCGGCATTGGCCAAACCTGGTCGGCAGCTGTCAGTTTGAAATCGGCTGGCTATACATCCGGATCTACTCCATTGCCTATGCTCATTCTTGGCGGTGGCTATGATACCTGTGAGGATGGAAGCGGTACTAATGACTTAAATACGTGTATGTCCCCTAAAGGGAATAAAGTTTTTGTACTGGATGCTAACAACGGAACATTGCTTAAAACATTTTCTACGGATCGCAGTGTGGTGGGTGACGTAACGGTTGTGCCTAATTCTATTACAGGATTAGCTGAATATGCCTATGCGGCTGATACAGGTGGCAATATCTATCGAATCACAATCGGTTCTGCTGCGCCAGCAAGCTGGACTATCACGAAAATTGCTTCTTTAGGTTGCGATACAACAGATTGTCCAGGTGGCGTCGCTAATCGTAAGTTCTTATTTGGACCCGAAGTTGTGGTGGCTCCAGACTACAATATCATTTTAATTGGATCTGGCGACCGTGAGCATCCACTATTGACTCATACAACAACAATTAGTGTTGATAATGCATTTTTCATGGTTAAAGATAATCCAATCAATGCCACGTGGTGGTCTTCTGAGACGGGAAGTTGTCAATCACAAGCATTGGCCTGTAAGGCGTCGCTGCTTGCTATTGATCCGGATAGTACAGTACTGCCAACAGACGAAGAGTTAAGTGAAAAGAAAGGGTGGTATATGCCTTTCGGTGCTGGCGATCATGATAAGGAACAGGTGGTGACGTCAGCGGTTGCTGTATTTGGTAAAGTGATTTTTAGTACGCATACACCGCAACCCGAGGAGCTGAATAGCTGCGGGTCAAATTTGGGTATAGCACAAGTATATTATTTTGATTTTTTGAATGGAAAACCAGCGGTGGGTACGTCAAGGTATGTTCCTGTGAATGGTGGAGGGTTGCCGCCTTCTCCAGTGGCTGGAATGGTGGCGGTAGTAAATCCGAATACCGGTGAAAATATTACGGTGCCATTTGTAATCGGATCAAGTGCCAATTCACCATTGGAAGCAGCTTCTCCTGAAGCTGCTTCCACGACAACAAATTTCAAAACAAGAGCCTATTGGTATTTACAGCAGCAGTAATATAGAGAAATTGAATCGATCATGAAGTGCGTAATGAAGAAGAAGCAAAACCAGCAAGGCGTTACTTTGATTGAATTACTGGTGGCGATGTCTATATTGACTATCTTATTAGCGGTAGGTGTTCCATCGTTTAGTCAATTCACAGCAAATAGTCGACTGGAAGGCTATGCAAATACGTTATTTTCGCACATGTCTTTGGCGAGATCGGAGGCTGTAAAACGTAATGCACGCGTAGTGATTTGTAAAAGCTCGGATAATGCCACTTGTGCCAGTTCAGGCGATTGGAGTCAAGGATGGATTGTTTTTGTTGATTCGGATAATGATGCCAGCGTTGCAAGTGGCGAACAGATAATTACCACAATGCCGGCTTTGGCTGCTGGATACAGTTTTGCTGGGAATGCTAATGTCAGTAGTTACATTTCATATGATGGACAAGGAATACCGAAATTAACTAGCGGAGGATTCCAGTCCGGTACACTGACGTTATGTCCTGCAGCACCTTCTCCATCAGGCAGCGGTCGCCATGTTATTCTGAGTAGCAGTGGCAGATTGCGTATTGCTAAGATCAATACCTGTTCCTGATAGAAAAGATCGATGATTGCAAGTGTTTTGTGGCAAAGTGAGAAATTCTTCAATCCTCGGTGATAATGAAACAGAACCGAGGACTAGTTATAAGTAACTGTGATAATTTGTTTTAATGATCACATCGGACAAAAATCAAGCTAATGATTGCACCCAATGCAAAAAATATTAACAATGCTACACTAAAGGGAAGGTCAATCGACTGGTCTAAAGAATATTGCAGTGTAACGGGTTGAGAATTTTTAGAGGCAAAAATAGCAAGAATTGCAAAAGCTACAATGCGAAAAATCCAAGCAATAAGGTTCATCATAATCAGTTCATTCCTTATAAGTTGATAAATGATTCCATATCTATTTTGAAAAAGCACTTCAAAATTTGAAGTGCTTTTTTTACTTACTTATAATCAACGCGTTCACGCATTTCTTTTCCTGCTTTAAAATGCGGAACATATTTCTCCGGTACTTTGACTTTTTCACCAGACTTTGGATTGCGTCCGATGCGAGGCGGTCTGTAATTTAAATCAAAGCTGCCGAATCCGCGTATCTCAATCCGTTGCCCATTAGCTAAGCTTTTCGCCATTGCATCAATAATCATTTTTACGGAAAGTTCGGCATCTTTTGTGACAAGTTGCGGAAAACGTGCAGCGAGTCGGGTAATTAATTCAGATTTCGTCATGAAATTTCCTTATTGCTCTGTGTTTTTACTATCCATTTTTGCTTTCAATAGAGCGCCAAGACTGGTAGTGCCCGCATTGGTCGGGGTTTTAATTTTTTGCATGGCTGCGGTTTCATCGGATTTATCTTTTGCTTTAATTGAAAGATTGATTGTACGATTTTTGCGATCCACGTTGATAATCATGGTTTCAACTTTATCGCCTTCTTTCAGGTGAGTGCGAATATCTTCTACACGATCACGAGAAACTTCGGAGGCGCGTAAATAACCTTCAACATCGTTAGTCAGCGCAATGACAGCGCCTTTGGCATCAATGGATTTTACCGTTCCCTCAATAATACTGTTTTTGTCATGTTCGGCAACAAAACTGGTGAAAGGATCGCCTTCCATTTGTTTGATTCCCAGTGAGATACGCTCACGCTCAACATCGATAGACAAAATTACGGCCTCAACATCATCCCCCTTTTTATAGTTTAGTACTGCTTCTTCGCCGGGTTGATTCCAGGACAAATCTGATAAATGTACTAACCCATCGATATTGCCAGGAAGACCGATGAATACGCCAAAATCGGTGATCGATTTAATTTGACCGCGTACTTTGTCACCTTTTTCGTGACTTGCGGCAAATTCTTCCCATGGATTGGGTTGGCATTGTTTCATGCCAAGGGAAATACGGCGACGTTCTTCGTCGATTTCGAGAATCATGACTTCGACTTCGTCTCCTAATTGAACAATCTTGGATGGATAGACGTTCTTATTAGTCCAATCCATCTCGGAAACGTGCACCAGACCTTCAATGCCTTGTTCGATTTCAATAAAGGCACCGTAGTCTGTTAAGTTGGTTACTTTGCCGAACAAACGTGTGCGTGCCGGATAACGACGCGACAATCCAACCCATGGATCTTCACTCAATTGTTTCATGCCAAGCGATACGCGGTTTTTTTCCTGATCAAATTTTAGTACCTTAGCAGTAACTTCATCGCCGATATTAACTACTTCTGATGGGTGCTTGACGCGGCGCCATGCGAGGTCAGTAATATGCAATAAACCATCAATGCCACCTAAATCGACAAATGCGCCATAGTCGGTAATATTCTTGACCACGCCATGAACAATGGCACCTTCCTGCAAATTGGACAGTAAGGTTTCGCGATCTGCGCCTTGTGTCGCTTCTAGTACGGCACGGCGTGAAACCACTACATTATTACGTTTGCGATCCAATTTGATAACTTTGAACTCCATTTCCTTATTTTCATAAGGTGTCGTATCTTTGACTGGGCGGATGTCTACCAAAGAACCAGGTAAGAATGCACGAATTCCGTTGATAGTCGCAGTCAAACCACCTTTAACTTTGCCATTGACCATACCGGTAACAATCTTTCCGCTTTCCATTGCTTGCTCCAGATCATGCCATGCGGTTAAGCGTTTTGCTTTATCCCGTGACAATCGAGTTTCTCCGTAACCGTCTTCCAATGATTCGATGGCAACACTTATAAAATCACCTGGCTTAACTTCGATTTCGCCGCGATCATTTTTGAATTCCTCAACAGGAATGAAGCTTTCTGATTTGAGACCGGCATTTACGACAACAATATTGTAGTCGACACGAACCACTTCGGCGGTGATCACTTCACCGACACGCATTTCCTGGCGTGAGAGGCTTTCTTCAAAGAGTGAGGCAAAACTTTCGGGGGAATTCTGGGGTGCTGTGGAAGCTTTAGTCATTATAAAAATACCTGATAGATCTTTCCGACCGGCTCGGTTACCAGCGGATTAGGTTGGTTAATAAAAAATATTTGAATTACTAATTTTCGAAAAGGAAGAATTGGCAATTCAAACGCTATTTTTTGCATCGATTTTATTATACCAGGACAGTACAGTATCTTGTGCCTGGGATATGGTTAAAGAAGTCGTATCCAGCAAGCGTGCATCCGTGCCCTGCTGTAGCGGAGCGATGCTACGATTGCTGTCGCGCTCATCTCGTTTTTGAATATCTTGCAACAGGTCGGCGATATTAGCATCGATTCCTTTCTCTTTCAACTGGTTATACCGTCTTTGTGCGCGGACATTGGCGCTGGCGGTTAAAAAAATCTTAAGTACGGCATCCGGGAANNGATCCCATATCGCGACCATCCGTTACTAGTCCAGGAGGCTGACGAAACGCGCGTTGTCGTTCGGTTAATGCCGTGCGAATTTCGGGAAGAGCAGCCAGTTGCGAAGCTAAGATGCCGCATTGTTCTGTGCGGATCGCATCAGTAACGATGGTGCCATCAAGAAAAATTTGACCGTTGGTGAAAACGATATTCAGGTTTTTGGCGATTGCTGCGAGTTGGTGGGTATTGATTATATCCGTTTGTGATTGCATTGCTTTTAACGCAACCAAACGGTAGAGCGCGCCGCTATCTAGATAATGAAAACCGAGTTTTGCGGCTACCAACTGAGCAACGGTACCTTTGCCAGAAGCGGAAGGACCGTCGATTGCGATCACAGGAATTTGGATAGTATTCATAAGCATTGGTGTGGTTAAAATTACTGTGCCGTAATTTGAGCGAATTTTTTAAAATAATCGGGAAAGGTTTTTGCAACGCAATCAGGATTGTTGATACGCACTGGAACGGCAAACGAAGCCAATGAAAAACACATCGCCATCCGATGATCGTCGTAAGTGTCAATCGCAGCCCCGGAAATCAACCCGTGTTGCGGCGGCGTGATTTTCAGATAATCAGTACCTTCCTCTACGATTGCGCCCAGTTTACGTAATTCTTTTGCCATTGCAGCTAATCGGTCGGTTTCCTTCAGGCGCCAGCTGGCGATATTACGTAATGTTGTGGTGCCGTTTGCAAACAATGCGGCTACTGCGAGTGTCATCGCGGCATCGGGAATGTGATTGCAATCCAAATCGATCGCATGGAGTGGTTTTTCTTTGCAATCTGTGTTCGAGAGACTTGCTTCAATCCAGTGTTCATCCATGGAAATTTTTGCCCCCATCATTTCTAAAGCATCAGCAAAACGCACATCGCCTTGCGCGCTGTTACGGCCAACGCCGTGAACCCGTACCGGGCCGCCGCCAATCGCTCCGGCTGCTAAGAAATAAGAAGCGGATGATGCATCGCCTTCCACATGAATACTGCCTGGGCTGCGATAGCGTTGTTGTGCTGGTATCACGAATTGCTGCCAATCGTGATGCTCGACTTGTACGCCGAAATATCGCATTTGTGCCAAGGTTAATTGGATATATGGTTGCGAGATGAGACTGCCAATGACAGTGATGATGGATTCTTTTTCGGTCAGCGGCAATGCCATCAATAGTCCGGTCAGGAATTGGCTAGACACATTGCCCTTGACAGAGACTTGATAAGTGTCATTTTGCGTTGGCAAGTTGGCCGGTTTGATTTCCAGTGGTGGAAAGCCGGGATTGCCAAGATAATCGATATCGGCACCCAGTTGGCGCAATGCATCGATCAGATCGCCGATCGGTCTTTCGTGCATGCGCGGTACGCCGGATAAACGGTAATGTCCTTTCATGACCGCCAATGCTGCTGTTAATGGCCGGAAAGCGGTGCCGGCATTGCCGAGAAACAAATCGGCTTCAGTGACGGGAAATTTGCCGCGGCATCCGACGATGCGATATGCATCATTGCCGGTTTGAGTGATTGATACGCCGAGTTGAGCCAATGCTTCCAACATGCGTGCGGTATCGTCAGATGCAAGCAATTCATGGATTTGCGTAGTGCCTTCCGCCAGTGCGGCAAGCAGCAGAATGCGATTGGAAATACTTTTTGAGCCGGGCAATTGTATTGCACCCTGAGCGTTGCGGGCAAACGGGAGATCAAGCCACTTCATGGTACGTGCGAATGTCAAATCGTTAGATGATAGCCGATAAAAACCGGAAGAGTTTAAATTTTGTGACAGGGGTTTTGCTTTTTTCTAAGTGATAATCGCGTAATTCGAACGATTTCCGCAAGTGATTTTTGATCTAATTGTAGAGAACAAATAAACTGTCCGTGTTTGTAGCACAAGATCTGTCCGGATTATCTTAGCCCAAGGAGGGCAAGAGATGAAACGGACAGAATGGCTACAGGAGACACG
>DJMI01000164.1 GCA_002435335.1 Nitrosomonas sp. UBA6494 | reverse complement strand
CGCTGACATTGTTGATCAAGCAAGCACATCCTGATGTTATCGTACACGGACTCGATATCGATAACGAAATTTTGCAACTTGCGCAAAATAAGGCCGATGCAGCAGGGCTTGAACTGCTATTGCAGCAAGGCACGGCTATTTGCTTACCTTATCCTGATCAAAGCTTCGATCATGTTTTTACTAGTTTGATGATGCATCACTTGATTACCGCAGACAAACAAAGCATGTTGCGTGAGGCATTCCGAGTGCTCAAACCGGGTGGTCAGTTGCACGTGGCGGACTTCGGTGCGCCACATACGCCTGATATGTGGGTTATATCTCTGTTTGTAAGATGGTTTGAGGAGGTACACGATAATGCACTTGGCTTATTGCCGGTTTTTATGCGTGAGGCTGGGTTTGAACCAGTTCACGCGACCAAACATTTCCGCTCATTGTTCGGTACCGTTACGCTGCACTGCGCGATCAAACCAGAAAATAGATCAGCGCTAATTTAAGTACACAGTAGGTCGATCATAGAGAGTTATTTTCGAATTCTCGGACATTTATTCCACTCTATTCGAATACTCGATTTGTTCTGTGTGATGATGTGTTAGGTTTCTGTAGTAGATCGCCATTTCATCTCAGCCATGAGCATTCTCAGCAAACAGTTAATCGTCTTCACCCAATTCGGCATCCCATCCCTTTTCCTTCGCATTGGCAATTGCCTGTGCATAAATTTGTGTATGGCGTTGCTGTAAATCGTCCGGTAGTCGACTCGGCAAGTGGGCATAAGGCTCCCATGCGGCATGCACTTTTTCGTATAAAAGTTGCATTTGTGAGGTGCTCCAACCGGCACAGGTTTCCGTTTCCGGAATAATGCCAAATACCCAGGCATCGCGCACGATGCGGCCTAGATGCGTCAATCCTCCGTTTTCATCTTCGTCTATTCCGACGTAGCATTGTTCTGTCATTTAATTGTTCCTAATAATCAGTGGTTTTATTTGTCTGGCGATGTTGTGTTAGTGTTAAATCGTTGCAAAATATGGCCGGCCATATTTTTTGCCAATTCTTCCTCGCTGAAGAATATGGTACCTAGTTTGTCTTGTCGAAACAATTTTGCTTCGTCTTCATCGTGGGTGCGCAGTACGATTTCAATGTTGGGATTCAATGTTTTTGCGGTATCGATCATGTGCCGGATATGCAAAGTATCAGGAATGGCGATCACCAGCATCGCCGCATCGGCGATATGCGCTTGGATCAATACCGACGGGTCTGATGCGTCACCGGATACGGCATTGATTTTTTGCTTGCGCAAATCTTGAACCAATTCCCGGTTTTGCTCGGCGATGATGTAGGGTATGTTTCGCTCGCTCAAAGCCTTTGCGATCCGTTCACCGACATGACCATAACCGACCAAAACCACTTGTCCTTCCAAGTATTTTCGTTCGGTACTCATCGGCAACTCGGCGAATGGGTCATCGCGGTTTTCGTATTTGCGCGCTAGTGCTGAGTGCTTCAAAATCCACGAGCGAACAGGAACGACAGCGGCAAAAGCAATCGGATTAAATGCTATCGAAATCAAAGCGCCCGCGAGCACCAGACTCATGCCTTCCGGCGACATTAAATTTAGCGATAACCCCAGTCCAGCGAGAATAAACGAAAATTCACCGATTTGTCCCAAGCTCGCGGCGACGGTCAGAGCGGTATTGAGTGGATAGCGTAACAGCAATACTAACAGCATTGCCGCCATTGATTTACCCACAATGATGATGGCTACTACACCGAGCACACGTAACGGTTCTTGAAGCAATACCATCGGATCAAACAGCATGCCAACGGAAACGAAAAACAACACCGCGAAAGCGTCGCGCAGTGGCAGCGATTCTTCCGCCGCACGGTGGCTGAACTTCGATTCACGCATCACCATACCGGCGAAAAAAGCACCTAAGGCAAATGAGACATTGAACAGTGCCGCGGCGCCGTAGGCAATACAAATCGCTAGCGCAACTACGGCAAGCGTAAACAGCTCGCGCGAGCCGGTGCGGGCGACTTGCCATAGCAACCAAGGCAAAACGCGGCGGCCAGCCAGTAACATCAATGCGATAAAGGCCGTAACCTGTAAAAACGTTATGCCAAGTGTTTTCCACAATGATCCGGCATCTCCGTCAGCGCTTGCGGCGCCAGTAAGCATTGGTGCGAACGTTGGTAGCAATACCAGGATCAATACGGTAGCAAGATCCTCTACGATCAACCAGCCTACTGCGATGCGCCCATTCATCGATTCCAAGACGTTACGCGATTCGAGCGCTTTCAGCAACACCACCGTACTGGCGCACGATAGCGATAATCCCAGCACCAAACCGGCGCTGAAATCCCAACCCCACCAATCGGCCAACGCAATTCCAAGACCGGTGGCAACGGCCATTTGAACAATAGCGCCGGGTACTGCGATACGCTTGACGGCCAATAAATCATCGAGAGAAAAATGCAAACCGACGCCAAACATCAATAGCATGACACCGATTTCCGCCAGTTGCGAAGCAATTCCAACATCGGCGACATAACCGGGTGTAGAAGGGCCGATAGCGATGCCGGCAAGCAAATAACCTACCAACGCCGGGGTCTTGAGTCTCTCGGCAATAAAACCCAGAATTAAAGCCAAACCAAAGCCTGCGGCAATCGTGGTGATGAGAACAACATTGTGGTCCATATAAATTCCAGGAGTTTTTTAGCAAATTCAAAATGGGTTTAAACAAAACAACCACCGCCGCAAATCGTTTGATCGACGTTGATAATTGAAAATTGAGATTACTTGGTTTTGTCAAAACCGCTAAACTCAAAGTAAGGAACTTTTTGCTTACAGCTAGGAGTCTGTCGGACTTAAGCAATCGTAGCGAGCCGAGTGGGAGAACGAGTGCAGATTTTCTCAATTTTGAGGCGCATAGTTAACCTATGCAACGAAAAATTGAGGAAATATGAACCATTATCCCACCGGCGTAGTAGATTAGCCTTAAGTCCGACAGACTCCTAGGGAGGGTGTCCCGAATTTTGTGTAAACGGTGTTATGGTCAATGGATAGGCATTCGCTCCTCGAACATAATGGTAAACCTGTTGAGAGCGGCTTTCCAGTTTAACAGAGGCATGGTCCATTTCTGGCTGATGTTCATCAACGCCAGATAGAACAATTATAGCAAAGCTTCATCGCTGGGGAATGATCCCCTATTTTTGGTAACCTTGCGCAGTGACATGTTTACTGACTCAATGGCATTGGTGGTGTAG
>DJMI01000170.1 GCA_002435335.1 Nitrosomonas sp. UBA6494 | reverse complement strand
TGTTTTTCAGGATCGACTATTTAGAATATTCCTTCCAAATTTCTTATTCTCTCCCCAGCTTGTTTAAAATTTTGATTTTTTAGCGATGCCCTTAGCATAAGCTTTGGAAGCCAATGGCTGTCAGGGTTATGGATTATCATCCAAATACGAGCAGCAAAATCAAGCTGAAACTCCACCAAACTCAAACCAACCAGGTAGAATCCGGTAACGAACACGTTGTGTAATAGCAAATTCAGTTACCAGGAGGAAACATGATTACTCTGTACGGCATCGAATGGTCACGCGCAAAATATGTACTATTTACCTTGACAGAGCTTGGCCTTGATTTTCAGCATGTCAGAATAAATCCTTTCGGGGAAGAAAAAAATGCGCCGGAATATCTAAAATTGAACCCAATGGCACAAGTGCCCACCCTGGTCGACGGTGATCTGGTGCTAACCGAGGCGATGGCGATTAATTTTTATCTGGTCAGAAAATACGGTAGCGGCAAGCTGTGGGCTGAGCTGCCTGAAGAGGAAGCGCAAATTTACAAATGGTCTTTTTTCGCGGCAACGCAATTGGAAGTTTCATGCGTCGAGCTTATCCTGCACCGAAAAGTATTCGATGAGAAAGACAGAAATCCGGATATCGTCCGATCAGCCGAGAAGAAATTGATGAAACCACTCAACGTATTGAACAATCATTTGGCCGGTAAAGATTTTCTGGTTGCCGGCAAATTTACCGTCGCCGATATCAATATGACGGGGGTTTTGTCCTATGCGCTGGGAGGCGAATTCGATTTCTCACCTTATAAGAATGTGGATCGTTACTTGAGCGCTGTCTTATCGCGTCCCGCGTGTAAAGAGGCAGGAATCGTTTAATACTTTTGGAAAGATTTTTTCGCGTTGTTTCTTTAATTCGCAAAAAGCGGTTTGTTAATACATCAACAACAAACATTGTCTATAAACAATGATATATGACAATAATTGATGCAAATTATCCTTCTCCGCATGTTCATTATCGTCAAATCACTCCAATATCTCTATACGTTGGCGTGTATCGCCGCGCTCACCCAAGCGAATCAACCCCATGATGATGGATCCTCTTATTCCTGGATGAGAGATAACACGTGAAAATAATGCCATTATTTCATCTTTCTCAGCAATAGCAGCTTGCCTCTGTTGCTCGTTCAGCGGAGACAGCTTCTCGGCAAAAGACCATGCTGCATCACGCGCTTTCTCCATGTTGAAATTAATCAACGCTGTTTCTATGCTACCCAAAAAATGATTCAGCAACTTCAGTAATGGCCAAATTTCCGCCAATTCTTGTTGAACATTGCCGACAAGGGAAGCTAATACTTGATTGATTTTTTCAAAATCGCCCTTGAGATCCTGTAGTTCTTCAGGAGCAACCGTTTCTGCTGCTGCAATACCCAGATCGAGATTAATATGTGCATTCATGCCAAGCAAAAGGTGCTGCAGCACAATAGGCCACCAATGTTGAGTAGCATTAAAAGCTCTCACCCAAGATTGCGTTGGTGTTTGCCCGGTTTGATATTGGTAGCACGCTTGAATGTATCGATTTGCGAAGATCACATCGAGCCGCTCCATGCGAGGGCCATTATCGAAATAATTTTCTTGTATGCCCTTTTTGACTTGAATCGTCACTTTGCGATAAAGCGCTGCAAAATAACCCATGCGAGCATTATTTTGTTTTGACCATTCAACAATCGCAGTAAGTTGCTGAATGACATCGTCTATTGTTGTGGCTGGTACGGCAATTGAGTCAGGAAAATTTAGAGTCATTGGTCTTGCACTTATTCATAAAATATAATTCAAATATTTTACCCGAAATATAATGCAAAACATATTGATTTATTGATTGAAAATCTTATCCCACCCAGCATATGGCCGAATAAATTAAATATTGAGACCTATGCACGGCGTCATGAGCGGCGCGGGAATAAGACAAAAATTTGTGAAAAAGCGGAGTTTACATAGAGTAAATGAGCATTTTTCGCAAATTTTTAACGCAATTATCGTGCCGCGTAGTAGCCGTGCAAAGGTCTCATATTGTTTTCTCAATCGCTGTACTAAGTCGTATTTTAATGTGCTGCCAAATGAATTTCTTATGCCTATTGCAAAGCCCAGCATAGATGCATTTAAAGGTTATCGGGATAGCAATGAAAGAAAAATGAAAAAAAGGCTGCAGCACAGTTTGCTGCAGCCTTCTTGAATCAGAAAATATAGGATATGTTAGTGAAATTTTGGTTTGGACGGCCCTTTGATGGCTGTGACAACTAAATAGCTTATATATAACAGAATTGCCAATACACCGTCAGTAATTACCCATTCCATAAGTGTTTGTGGCAATCCAACCAATGCAAATCCACCAACAAAAACACCGATAACTAATAATGCAACAATCATAAAAATTTGATTGGTAGTCATTTCCTTCTCCGTTCTAAAATTAATTTAATACATCGATAATGTTCATACAATTCTTTAGTAAACAATATTCACAAAAAGTTCACGAAAAATTTACAATTAATTCACAAATCAGAAGAAGCATATTATTTCAATGATTTATATTAACTCTACTTTAGACTTTCACG
>DJMI01000169.1 GCA_002435335.1 Nitrosomonas sp. UBA6494 | reverse complement strand
GTCATTTGCGCGATCATCTTCGCGGCGAACGCGCAATCGATCCTGAACTACGGCACCGAGCTGCTGTTGGCGACAGTCATGTTGCATGGCGGCGGTTTTTTCATCGGCTATTATCTTGCCAAATTATTGGGCTTCCACACCCAAAGCGCACGCACCATTTCGGTGGAAGTCGGCATGCAAAACTCCGGCTTATCGATTGTGCTGGCCAAGCAAGCGTTCCCAACGCTACCGCTGGCACCCGCAGTCGGCGCGATTTCCGCAGTAATGCATTCCTTGATCGGCAGCTTACTCGCGGTGTTGTGGCGTATGCGGGAAAAGTGATTGGTATAAATCCCCCCTGCCCCCCTTTTTCTAAAGGGGGAGAAAAAATGAAAAACGCACGACATCAACCTCTTTTTCTCTCAAGGAAGAAAGTGAAAGATCGCACAGTGTAATCCCCCCTTGGAAAAAGGGGGGCAGGGGGGATTTAGTCATCGGTCGTCTCTCAGCCCCCTCCTTCACTCACGATTTGTTAAGCGTTTGTTAACGGTGTTTAAACGATAGTTGTTCACGGTTTTTGCAAAGATAACCGGTCTTTAATCTATGAGGATTTCATCGTGAAGAAGCTATTGATCATTGTGCTGGCAGTGATTTTGCTTAGCGGTTTTCGTGCACCCAACGGCAATATTATTTCAAAGGGCGATTTGGCGGACAAGTTGATCGTGAATATGGGTGAGCCGCATCAGCGGACCGATTTGGGGTTGGTACAAACCCGTGCTTTTGGCGGGATTGTCTACATCAAACGCGAAGTGTGGTTTTATAGAATCGATGACTACAATTACCGCTTTGTGATCGAGAATGGACAGATTGTTGCAGATCATTGGACACGATTCTGATCCGGGCGGTAATGAAACATAAGTGTCATATCCCGGTAACGTTTGCCTGTTAGATTTACCACACCCTAACCAATAGACAAAGGTGAGTAAATCATGTTTAAAATTAAGCAAATAAGAAAATGCATAACCGCTGCGTCGGTGCTGCTGTTCGGCGGGATCGCACTAAACGGTTTCGCCGCTACCGCAACGTTTGATGCGACTACCGGCATCGTAAATCTTCCCGTCGTTGAAGTTTTGAATGGCGGATCGTCCGCGTTTTACAGCGCGCAGTTACAATTGAGCGGCAGCGAACTGCAATTGGTTTCCGCCAGCCCGATATCGGCCGCTACCGGGCAGCGCAATGTTTTTGATTCCGACACTACTGCTGTGCATATTCCATCGGTACTTGTCGGCGCCGACGATTATTACGTCAAGCTGAAACTGGTGCCGGGTTCAAATCCGTTGCGTTTTTCATTGGATCAGGTCGTTAATAATGCATTCCAAGGCTGCCCAAGTTTTTCAACCATAGGTCCGGTCGAAGGTTCTTGCATACTGAGCGGGACGATTACTTCCAATATTACCTTAACGAAAAATATTCAGTGGATTCTATCGGGCGGTGTTTATATCGGCGGCGATAAGACGCAAAGTGCCACGCTAACGATCAATCCCGGCACCAAAATTTTCGGTCAAAGCGGCGCGGATTATTTGTGGATCCGGCGCGGCTCGAAAATCATGGCGGAAGGCACGCCGGACAATCCCGTCGTAATGTCCGGACCGCTACAGCAGGAACCGGGAGAATGGGCCGGTTTGGTAATTGCCGGTAACGCTCCGGTAAATGGGTGCAATGCGGGCGTTGCGCTGTGCGAAATCCCTTTTGAAGCGATTACCACGGAAAAATTTGGCGGTAACAATCCAACGGATAACAGCGGTGTGCTCAAATACGTGCAAATTCTTTTCGCCGGCGCACAAGTGCGTCCCGATGAAGAATTGAACGGCCTGACACTCAACGGCGTTGGCTCCGGCACGATCATCAGCCATATCCACGTGCATGCCGGTTTGGATGATGGCATCGAAATATTCGGCGGTACCGCGCAAATGAAATACATCGTGCTGACCGATATTCGCGACGATTCTTTGGATTGGGCGCAGGGTTGGCAAGGACGTGCGCAATTCGTCCTGATCAAACAAGCCCCGGATTCCGGCGATCGCGGTATCGAAGCCGACAATAACGAAGTCAGTCACGACAGCGAACCCCGTGCGCAGCCGATGTTATCGAACATGACCATCATCGGACGTAACGGCAGCGCAGTGCAAGGTATCCTGTTGCGTCGCGGCACCGGTGCGAACATATTCAATTCGGTGATTAGCGGCGGTTTTTCATCCTGCTTGCGAATCGACGGCGCATCGACTTATGCCAATGCCGGAACGATCGGCAGCTTGAGCGGTGAATTGACGATAGAAAATTCTTTTGTCAATTGCACGGCAAACTTTTCGGATGGCGACGGCGCAACATTTGCCGTATCCGACTGGTTTACAACGCAATTCGGCAATCAAGCAACCAATCCGATGTTGAGTGGTTACTTGCCAGGAGCAGGTTCCCCGCTGATTTCAGGCGGTGCTGCGGTTAGCGATGGCTTCTTTGCCGTCGTCGATTACGCCGGCGCATTTAAAGACGACAACGACGACTGGACTGAAGAATGGACTTTCCCTTTTAACTAACACAAGATTGGGGCAGGTTCAGAATGAAGATGTCTTCATACACAACCTGTCCCTGCTTGACCGGAATCGGTTGAAAAAGAGCTGTTAATACCAATTGTTAGACGAACACGGATATCGATTCTCGATAGAAAATCCCGCAGATACCTGCGAATAGCCAATCAGCTAATTGACACAATCTAAAAATATTCTCAGAATTGCGGCGCTTTGATCAAGATCAAATGGATCTTGAAGCACCGGAAGTCTGTCGGACTGTTAGCATTCCGATTAACACTTTTACTTATTCAATAGGTTGTCAATATGAAGAAAATAATTTTCATTATTCTGATTTCTATGATGTTTTCCAGTAATTTGTATGCAAAGAAAGCCAAGAGCGGCGCATCGAAAAGCACGCTGAGCTCTAAGCCGGCAGCTACGCAGCAACAAAAAACAGCAACACCCACTCAACCTGCGCCGGCGGCAAATGCTAACGCAGCACCCGCTAAAAATCCTTCAATGCTACAATCAGTTATGCCGGCTCTGGTCGGTGGGGCGGTGGGTAGTTATGTCGGCAGTAAATTAGCCGCAGACGGCGAAACTGAGAAATCAGCGGAAGAAGCTTCAGAGAAGAAAGATGCGCATCCTTTAACCGTAAAATAACAATCTTTGTATAAGAATTGCTCGATTAGCGAGCAATTCTTATACGGACTCGATCAATCAGACATCCACAATCTCGAAATCGTGCGTTATTTTTACGGTGTTTCGCAGCATAATCGACGCCGAGCAATATTTTTCAGCAGATAAATGAATGGCTCGCTCCACTTGTTGCGGATTTAGATTGCGCCCGCTGACGATGAAGTGCATATGAATACGGGTAAATACTTTAGGATCTGTTTCGGCGCGCTCCGCTTCAATTTCCGCGACACAATCGGTAATCTCCTGACGGCTTTTCTTTAGAATCAACACGACGTCGAACGACGAACATCCACCCAGCCCCATTAGCAACATTTCCATCGGACGCGGCCCCAGATTCTGCCCTCCCGCTTCCGGCGCACCGTCCATTAATACCGTGTGACCGCTACCCGATTCGGCCAGAAAGCTGACATTGCCGTTCCATTTGATGCGTGTCTTCATCGCTCCCCCGATGTGATAAATTACAAAACGCCAAATAAAAAGCCGACGCCTCTCGACGTCGGCTTTTTAAATTCAGAATGAATTACTTCAGTGTCATGATGAATTCGGCTAAGGTCTTAGCATCGGCATCAGACAGAGATGGGCTGCCGCCTTTAGGTGGCATCGCCATGGTACCCCAGGCGCCTGAGCTGCCACCGATGATTCTTCCAGTCAGATAATCAACCGCATCGGCTCTGTCGGCGTATTTAGCGGCGATTTCTTTCAGGCTTGGGCCGACCAGTTTGGTTTCAACCGTATGGCAATTCAAACAGCCATTGTTTTTTGCCAAATCGGCGCTTGCTTGAGCAACACCGGTCAATAATAAGGCTGATGCAGCAACTGCTCCTATTAATACTCGTTTCATGTTTTTTTCCTTATTAAAATTATAAAAGGGGCTTTATTCTACCCCGAACTTCACAGACTTGCAGCAAATCCTGTAAGTTTGTGACCAACGATCTGTTCAGTCTATTCATGATCTTGTCAGACATCATTCACTTATCAGATTAGCTGCCGCGATA
The DNA here is from genome assembly GCA_002435335.1 of Nitrosomonas sp. UBA6494. Taxonomy (GTDB): domain Bacteria; phylum Pseudomonadota; class Gammaproteobacteria; order Burkholderiales; family Nitrosomonadaceae; genus Nitrosomonas. The sequence continues at coordinate 6,285 of DJMI01000169.1, read as the reverse complement.
TACGGTACTGCGCTCATAAGACTTGAGGGTAATTGCGCAAGTTCCGGAAATAAAAAAATTCACTACAAAATTCTCCGAGTTTTAATTCAATCGGTGATCGCCCCCTTACTGGCGCTCGATACGAGTTTGGCGTATTTCGCCAACACACCGCGATTGTAACGCGGCTGCGGCGGCTGCCATGCTGCTCTACGTTTGGCCAATTCATCGTCAGATACGTTCAATTGCAACAACCGCTGCTCGGCGTCGATGGTAATCGAATCGCCTTCTTGCACCAAAGCAATGGTACCGCCAACATATGCTTCCGGTGCTACATGCCCGACCACCATGCCGTAAGTGCCGCCGGAAAAACGGCCGTCGGTAATTAAGCCGACCGAATCGCCCAAACCTTCACCGATCAACGCGGCAGTCGGCGACAACATTTCGCGCATGCCCGGCCCACCTTTCGGACCTTCGTAGCGGATCACCACTACGTCGCCCGGCTGAATTTTGCGTGCCAGAATCGCTGCCATACAGGTTTCTTCCGATTCGAACACGCGTGCCGGGCCGGTAATCTTCGGATTCTTAATACCGGAAATTTTCGCCACGCAACCTTCGGTCGACAGATTGCCCTTCAATATCGCCAAATGCCCTTGCGCGTATAGCGGATTGTTCCATTGACGAATGATTTGCTGATCAGCGCGCGGATTGTCCGGAATGTCTTTCAACACCTCGGCGACAGTTTGACCGCTGATGGTGATGCAATCGCCATGCAGCAAGCCGTGCACCAACAACATTTTCATCACCTGCGGAATACCGCCCGCCTGATGCAAATCCGCAGTGACATAGCGTCCAGACGGCTTCAGATCGCAAATTACCGGTACTTTGGCACGCATCCGCTCGAAATCATCAATGCTCCACTCGACTTCCGCTGCGTGCGCAATCGCCAAGAAATGCAGGATCGCGTTGGTGGAACCGCCCACCGCCATGATCACCGCCACAGCGTTTTCGATCGACTTGCGCGTAATGATGTCGCGCGGCAGAATTTGTTGTTTGATGGCGTTAACCAACACTTCGGCGGATTGCGCCGCACTCGCCAATTTTTCCGCATCTTCCGCCGACATCGTCGACGAATACGGCAAACTCATACCCATGGCTTCGAACGCCGACGACATGGTGTTGGCGGTGAACATACCGCCGCAAGAACCGGCGCCGGGACACGCATGGCGCTCGATTTGCAGCAATTCGTTATCGTCTATCTTGTGCGCACTGTGTTGTCCGACCGCTTCGAATACGCTGACAATGGTCAAATCCTGATTTTTGTAATGCCCCGGTTTGATGGTACCGCCATAGACAAAAATTGCCGGCACGTTCATGCGTGCAATCGCGATCATCGCACCGGGCATGTTCTTGTCGCAGCCGCCGATCGCAATCACACCATCCATGCTCTCCGCCTGTACGCACGTTTCGATCGAATCCGCGATCACTTCGCGCGATACCAGCGAATATTTCATGCCTTCGGTACCCATCGAAATTCCGTCCGACACGGTAATGGTGCCGAACATTTGCGGCATCGCACCGACTTTGCGCAGCGCCGCCTCGGCTTTGATGGATAAATCGTTCAATCCTTTATTACATGGCGTAATGGTGGAATAGCCGTTAGCTACACCGACGATGGGTTTGTCGAAATCCCCGTCGGTAAATCCCACTGCGCGCAGCATGGCGCGGCTGGGGGCGTGTTGAACGCCTTGGGTAATGGCTTGGCTACGTTTATTGTCTGGCATGCTTACTCCTGAATGAGAAAAAAATCGACGGATGGCAAAGCGTGCCTAGGCACGCTTGGTATAATGCGCATATTTTACCGTAAACAAGGCCGAAACTATGCTCGTTTATCCGCAAATCGATCCTGTTGCCGTTTCCATCGGGCCAATATCCATACACTGGTACGGATTGATGTACCTACTCGGGTTTGCTTTGTTCGTACTGCTAGGACGCTACCGCATCAAGCGCAATCCGCAAGGCCCTTTCACCAATGAAATGCTCGATGATGCGCTGTTTTTCGGCATGCTGGGCGTGGTTCTGGGCGGACGCCTGGGTCATGTGCTGTTTTACCAATTCGGCTATTACCTGGAGCATCCGTTACGAATCTTTGCCGTTTGGGAAGGCGGCATGTCGTTTCACGGCGGCTTTCTCGGCGTATTCGTCGCGATGGTCATTCTAGCTCGCAAATATAAATTGTCGTGGCTTGCGGTTACCGATTTTGTCATTCCACTGATTCCGCCCGGTTTAGGCGCAGGCCGCATCGGCAATTTCATTAACGGTGAACTGTGGGGACGTCCTACCGAAATGTCTTGGGGCATGGTATTCCCACACGTCGACGAACTGGCGCGCCATCCCTCGCAGTTATATCAAGCCGCACTCGAAGGTGTGGTGCTGTTCGTTTTTATCTGGCTTTATTCCGCGAAACCGCGTGCAACCGGTGCGGTCACCGGTATGTTCATGATCGGCTATGGCGTATTGCGTTCGTTTGCGGAATTATTCCGCGAACCTGAGGACGGTTTTATGGGCGTATTGACGCTGGGTATCACCATGGGGCAATGGCTGTCCATACCGATGATAGTGGCAGGAATCGCCGCGCTGATATGGTCTGCGCGCCAACCGATCAATCCGCCGCCGAAACGAAAAAAACGTTGAGGTATCCTCTCCCCGGCGTAAACCAGCCGGAGAGAAAATTGTATTGAGGCGATCAATTCTAAGCTTGCGGTTCCTCTCCGCCAGGATAAGTTGCCTGAGCGGAAGCTTTTGCCTCCAGCATCATAACGCGCGATTCAAGTCTCGCGATTAGTGCTTTGGTTTCGGGTGATTCAACCGGTGGCTGCGGCTTTACCGCAGTTGCACGAGTTTCCAGTGCTTCCACGCGCGTTTGCAATTCCTCCGGCAGATTTTCCGTTTCAGGTCCCGCCAAATGCGTAAATTCCACACTGTCTTCGTACGGTTCTCGCGTAGTACCGGTCGCTTTGACGATGAAACCGGCGACCAAACCGCCAACGACAGCGATAAACAACGTAATCATGATACCGTTGAATTGCGCTACCGCGATACCGGGAACCACCAGGAATGCGCTCAGACCGCCCAGCAATCCGGGCATACCGTGTAAGTTGTGCACGCCGCAGGTATCCACGAGTTTAAATTTGGATTCGAGTATGGGTTGCAGAAAAACATAACCCAGCACAGAAACCGTTCCCGCGAGCAAGCCGATGCCAAATGCTACAGTTGGCGTCGCCACATCGCATACCGAACCGATAGCAACACCACCGGCCAATGCCGCATTGGCCATATCGACCATGGAAGTTTTGCCGCCGTGTAACTTTGAACTCAGGAAATAAGTAGCGATTGTTGCACCGGATAGCGCAAGTAGTGTATTGACCACGGTCTGCGGCATATTTTCCAACGGCACCAAAGCTGTGGCAAAACTTGGCCAGAACAACCACAGTACCATCGAACCCAGCATCGCGAAACGATCAGAAGTATGATCCGACTCGATCGGCTTGCTGCGCTGATATTGAGTGGTTAGAACCAACGACATGCTTAATCCGAAATAAGCACCGAATGCGTGAATTACGATTGATCCGGCAGAATCCTGGAATCCGGTGGTGTAACCGATGGCATCATCCAGTACCAGCCATTCGTTCAGCAGATACAGCGGCACCACGAGCAACGCCAGCAAAGCATATTGAAATACACGCAACCGCCCCAGCACCGCACCCATGGCAATCAAGGCTGTTGCCACGGAAAGTTCGGCAAACAGCAACGCATCCAGCGTATGCGGTGATAACTGATGCCCGAAGATACCGTTTGCACGTAAAAAAATGTAGAGAGGAAGTCCGACCGCAACGACCAGATAAGTTCCGGTTACTGCACCGAAACCGTAACGGCGCACAAAAACCATGAGAAAACCGAAGCCGACCAGTAACATCGCTAAAATGTGGATAATATAATTATATTGTGCAACCACACGCGCCTCGCTTAAAGGCGCTGCCGTTTCCGCGGCGACCCATCCGCTGAAACCGAAAAGAAACAAACTTGTTACCCCCTGCAATATCAAGTTAAAGCTATTTTTCATGTGATTCTTCCTTATGTGATGAATTTCTCGGGTTAATCCTCGAAGAAAATTTGAGGAAGGGGTATGGGATACCTTGAGACCTTTGCACGGTGTCATGAGCGGTACGAGAATAAGGCAAAAATTTGCGAAAAAGCGGAGTTTACACAGGGTAAATGAGCATTTTTCGCGAATTTTTAACGCAATTATCGTGCCGCGTAGTAACCGTGCAAAGGTCTCACCTTATTAAAACAAAACCCCACTGAGAGTGTGAACTTTAATTACCCCAAACACAATAGGGAATAATGAAAACCGAGAAAATAATCAGCGATGACTTAATGAACGACCATTGCGAGGCGAGACAGAATATCGCTTCCGCATATGTTATTCATTATATTCTCAACAATTTTCGCTTAAGTTCAGCGAAATTCGCTAAAAATCTGTACATTTCCAATATAACAAGCCATAATTCTAATATGGCTCCAAAAAATGCAAAGATTAAAAACATTTTGATTATCCACGGTCCCAATTTGAATCTATTGGGAATGCGTGAACCGGAAATTTACGGCAACACCACGTTGCAGGATATTAATAACAAATTAGCTCAATTAACCGAGAATACCGCCTTTCATCTAGCTGTTTTCCAAAGCAATGCCGAATCGGCATTAATTGAGCGCATTCAACAAACAATGAGTGACGGTACCGATTTCATTATCATCAACCCGGCAGCTTATACCCATACCAGCGTTGCATTGCGCGATGCGCTGGCTGCGGTGCGATTGCCTTTTATCGAAGTACATTTATCGAATGTTTTTTCCCGCGAACCGTTCCGCCATCACTCGTATTTCTCCGATTTGGCAGTCGGAGTAATTAGCGGCTTGGGCGCAAAAGGTTATGAATTGGCGCTTGAGTACGCGATGGCGTCGCATTAACGCATTTCGGCTGCAATTTCATTCATTATTTATTTAGGTCATTTAGCGTAAACGAGGCAAACCCTCGGGAGATTGGACATGGATTTAAGAAAACTAAAAAAACTTATTGAATTGGTTGAAGAATCAAGCATTGCGGAATTGGAAATCACCGAAGGTGAAGAAAAAGTCCGCATCAGTAAATCAGGTTCTGGGGCGCAAAATTACGCTTTCATGCCACCTGCCATGCCCGCAATGATGCCTGCCGCAGCGCCGCAAACTCCGGCTCCTGACAACAACAAAACAACCGAAACCACAGTAGCCAATGCCATACCGGACGGGCATATCGTAAAATCACCCATGGTTGGAACTTTCTATCGCGCCGCTTCACCCGGGGCCAATCCATTTGTCGAAGTTGGTCAATCGGTCAAAGTAGGCGATACGCTATGCATCATCGAAGCGATGAAATTGCTGAATGAAATCGAAGCCGATAAAAACGGCGTAATCAAAGCAATTCTTTGTGAAAACGGTCATCCGGTCGAATACGGCGAACCGTTATTTGTCATTCAATAATGATCTGAACAAGCATCAAACAACCATGTTTGAAAAAATTCTTATCGCCAACCGTGGCGAAATTGCGTTACGAATTCAGCGCGCTTGTCGCGCGATGGGCATCAAAACAGTCGCAGTGCATTCCGAAGCTGACGCGGAAGCCAAATATGTCATGTTGGCAGACGAATCCGTGTGCATCGGACCAGCTCCCGTCGGACAAAGTTATTTAAACATTCCAGCCATTATCAGCGCTGCGGAAGTTACCGATTCGGAAGCGATTCACCCCGGCTACGGTTTTTTATCGGAGAACGCCGATTTTGCCGAACGCGTGGAAAAAAGCGGCTTCGTATTCATCGGCCCGCGCCCGGAAACAATCCGCTTGATGGGCGACAAAGTGAGCGCCAAAAACGCCATGCTTAAAGCAGGCGTCCCATGCGTCCCTGGATCAAACGGTGCACTGCCCGAAAACATTGACGAAATCAAAAAAATCGTCAAAGACATAGGCTATCCGATCATCATTAAAGCGGCGGGTGGTGGTGGCGGACGCGGCATGCGTGTAGTACACACCGAAGCGGCGTTGTCCAATGCTGTCATTATGACGCGCAACGAGGCACAGGCAGCATTCGGCAACCCAACTGTTTATGCGGAAAAATTCTTAGAGAATCCGCGTCATATCGAATTTCAATTGTTGATCGACGAACACGGCAACGCGGTGCATTTGGGTGAGCGCGATTGCTCGATGCAGCGCCG
>DJMI01000055.1 GCA_002435335.1 Nitrosomonas sp. UBA6494 | reverse complement strand
TTTAACGCTAGCCAATTGTTGCAGCTCGCGCCTTTCCTCTTCACTCAACATATTCAACGGCTTATTATATAATTCAGCAATCCGCTTATTGCGCTGCAATTGTTGCAACTTCTCCAGCGCACCGGAGAATTCAGCTTCCAAATCAATGGCATTATCCCATTTTAGCGTTTCACTCTGGACTTCTTCGAATAATGTGCGATAAGGATTATCCTGCAACTGCGCAAGCAATGAGAATGCCGACGTATTGACAGCCATATGGGGTTGCTGCTCAAGAAAAACAATCAGGCTCTTTAACGCAGCGATTTCTTCGGAATTTTCATTGATCGCTTCGAGCAATCCCCTATCCAATCTATCCCTATAACCGGGGTTGTTCAACAACATTAAAATCAACCAACGGTAAGGCGTTACAAGCCGACGCTTGTGCGAACTTTTTTTCTCTGGCGTACGATGCTTCTGATTGATTTGCAAAACGTCTTTCAATTCATTTTCACTCATGCCGCTTAATTCGCTCAAACGTCTTACTAAAATTAGCGATAACGCAGGTGCCGCAACTTGTTGCAATAAAGGTTTTACCTCATGAATCAGCTTGGCACGGCCTTCGTCCGTACGCAAATTGATTCCCGCACACAACTCCTTAAAAAGGAATTCCGATAACGGAATCGTTTGCTTCAACTGGTGTTCGAAAGCTTCCTTGCCATACTTTATTACAAAACTATCGGGATCCTCTCCTTCAGGCAAGAACAAGAAACTCAATAGCTTACCGTCCCTCAACAACGCCAGACTATTTTCGAGTGCGCGCCAAGCAGCTTTTCTTCCGGCTTTATCTCCATCAAAGGAAAAAATAATATGATCTGTTTGACGCAACAATCTTTGAATATGAAATCCGGTCGTCGCTGTCCCTAAAGAAGCAACTGCATAATTGATCCCATGCTCTGCCAGTGCGATAACATCCATATAACCCTCGACGACGATCGCGCAACCTGCATCACGAATGGCACGCCGAGCGGAGAAAAAATTGTACAACTCATGCCCCTTTTCAAATAAAGCAGTTTCAGGCGAATTCAAGTACTTCGGCTCCTCCTGAGCCAGGACACGCCCGCCGAAACCCACAATTTGACCTTTTTGATTCAAAATGGGAAACATGATGCGATCACGAAAGCGATCGTATGCTTTGCCTTCATCATTAATGATGATCAACCCGGCTTGCATCAAGATTTGCCGTGTCCTTGCGTCAGCGTAATCTAAAAATACCGCCTCCAGATTCTGCCAACCCGCAGGAGCATACCCTATCGCAAACTGCACTGCTGTTTTACCGGATAAGCCGCGCTTTTTGAGATATGCAATCGCTTTTTCTGAGGTTTTTAACTGTTCTCGGTAAAAACGCGTGGCGGTCTGCAAGGCAGCGAATAAATCTTGTGACGATATGTCACTATCACCAATTCGAGCATTTGCTACAGAATTTCCTTTCATGTCTACGCCAGAATGAGAAGCCGAAGCAGATGCCGTCTCCTCTGGCACCGGCATACCCATCGAAGCCGCCAAATCACGCACCGCCTCGACAAAACTCAATCCACTGTATTCGATCATGAAATTGATTGCATTACCATGCGCGCCGCAACCGAAACAATGATAAAACTGCTTGGTGGGACTGACGGTAAACGAAGGTGTTTTTTCGCTATGAAACGGACAGCACGCAATATAATTGGCGCCGGCTTTTTTTAAGGGTACATGTCGATCAATCGCATCCACAATATCAATGCTATTGAGCAAATCATCAATGAACGAGTGCGGGATCATTTACCGGAAGCTGTAAAAAAACTGCTTCAAGTATAAATAAAGAATGTTAATTCTTAAAACTGTGATGAACCTAGCAGATCGTAGAAAAGCTATCTGCGTTGCCGCTGCGACGTAAAAAACAAGCTCAAAATGCTTATTTATTAGACATAAACTGCGCTTTTTCGCCCGTTTTTGCCTTGCATCGGTTACCTCAAAAGCGTTTTCCAATGGCCAGTTAGGCGGACAGCCTTGCTTTAATCAGTGCGGATACAACGCCCATATCCGCTCTTCCCGACAACTGGGGTTTCAGGATAGCCATGACCTTACCCATTTCCTGCATGTTTCTTGCACCGGATGCAGAAATCGCCTCGGCAATCAGCGTGTCAATTTCAGCTTCCGTCAATGCTTGCGGCATGTAGCCAGTTAGAATAGCGACTTCGTCTTTTTCAATATCAGCCAAATCGGAACGCTTTGCCGCTTCATATTGCGCAATCGAGTCCTTGCGTTGCTTTAGCATTTTATCAATCACCGCAATGATTGCGGCATCGTCGAGCGTAATCCGTTCGTCAACTTCGCGCTGTTTGATCGCGGCCTGCAACAATCGGATTGTGTCACGCTGCTTGGTGTTTCCGGCGCGCATTGCCTCTTTCAAATCGTCTGTGATTTTTTGCTTAAGACTCATGTTTTATATGCAACAAACCGCAAATAAATTAAAAAGATCAAATGAAACCGGGCAGAAAATACTGCAACTCCCCTGCCCGACGGTTTTGTAATGATTAATAAAGTTTAGGTGGTAGCAATTGGCTGCGTAAGCGCTTGTAATTACGTTTAACGGCTGCTGCCAGTTTGCGCTTGCGCTCTGCGGTCGGTTTCTCGTAAAACTCTCGCGCGCGTAACTCTGTCAAAATCCCCGTTTTCTCTATCGAACGTTTAAAGCGACGCATTGCTACTTCAAATGGTTCATTTTCCTTAACTTTAATAGTCGTCATTACAAGCAAAACCCTCTTAATTAGTTGATAAAATATAAAAAGAATGTGTCGGCATTCGCAAATACCAAGGCACAACAAAAGCCGCGCATTTTAACATGAGCTATCTTGTTATTAAAGCAGAATTTCATGACAACGCCGAATAATTCTCTGGGCGAGCGATCTCAACTTGCTCGATGAATATTTACACCGCAACAAAACTACTTCAACAAAAATTCTACGCGACTTCCATTTTTTTGTTCACTTGCTTCATTTTCATGAACACCCACGACAAAAATACGTTCGCTCGCCACCTCACCATTCTCAATCAGCCAATTGCGCGCTGCAATTGCACGATTTTCAGCCATGGCCTTTAGATCGCTGTCATTGATCGCAATATTGGCGAGCATCAAGCGTTCCATTTCATCGACCGGTAAACTTTTGGCGAAACCGAGAGCATTCTTCGGCTTCTCGAAAGTTTCTTCTTTATAGGCAACGGCCAGGTATTTATCATAGTCTTTGCGGTTCAATGCAATATCGTCCATGGTACCACCCGCGACACCCCAGCGTGCATCATCGGCAAGTTTTTGTGCTTTTACAATGTTTTGCAACATAGCCAACTTCAGTCCGTCTCGATCCAGATTCGGATCATAGTGCCCAATAATTTCCAGCTTCAGTGACGGGCGATCATCGAGAATCTCAGCCAATTTTCGTAACCGCTCAGCCGATTCCGCCTCAATGTTGGAAAACCCCGGGATAAATGTAATTTCGGATAACTCTTCCTCTTTTTCTAGTACAGAGCCGATCAATGCGAACGGTGATGTAACAGCCTTGGTAATCAAATTCACTAATGCCGTAAAAAGGATATCGCCCAGATTAAATTGCGGATCGTCGAGTGAACCTTGTAGCGGCAAATGAATATCGATTTCACCACGCCGGTTTTTCAATAAGGATATAGCCAGACTTAGCGGCAAAGAAACCGCGCTCTCGCTTTCCACTTCTTTTCCCAGCGTGAACTGATCCAGAAATATTTTGTTATCGGCAGTTAATGCCCCTTTTTCAACATGATAGTACACATCTGCAGAAAGCTTACCTTTTTCAATTTCATAACCGACATACTTTGCCGAATAAGGACTAAACGGGGGCAAATCGATATCTTTCACTTTAGTCGTCAAATCCAATGACAATTCGGCACTAAAAGGATCAATCTCTCCTTTGATTTGCAGGGGCGCCGTTTTATCCAATGCACCCACGATTTCGACTGTACCGGAACGATCGGGATAGAGCGGACCGATTTGCCCGGAAAGCCCCGTCAAGTTGGCGCGATAATTCGGTTTAATGAATCTGTCTCTGAATTTAATATTGCCGTGCTGTAAAACAATCTTATCAATGTATACCGGCGTTTGCTTTTCGGCGCTAACGGTCGAGGTAGCACTCTCAGCAATTGTATTATCGGGATTCTTCGCCGCATCCTGACGCAAAATCTGTTTCAAATTAAGACTACCGTCCGGCAAAATAATCAGACGGGCAAAATAACCCTGCAAATCGATCGTATTAATATCAATTCGCAGTGGCTCGTTAACAAAATTGAAATGACTGATAGCCATTTTTTGCCAACGCAATAAATCCTGAGAATTACTGGCATCGAGCAAATTAAAGTTCGCCAACTGCGCACTCCCGTTCATCACGATTTTCATCGGATCGCCGCTGATTTTGATTTTACCGTCGAATGAAATATCGCCACTGGTGAGTAATGCCGCCAACTTATCTTCCATCCAACCTTGCAACGACACAAAATCCACACTATCCAATTGCATCGTCAGGTCCGCCGTCAACGGTTCATGCGCCAAACTACCGCTGACTTTAATTTTTCCTTTCTGATTGACGCGTGCTTGCAATGTCAAATGCGACGGTTTTTCACCCGAAAAATCCACGTCATCTATCGTCAAATCCAACGAATCGACAAGCATGGGCATCGCTTTCTTCAATGCAACATCGTCATAATTGAAAGCCGCCGATTTAAGATTGATACGCTTGATTTTCATTGCCCAAGCACCACTATCAACTCTCTTCTTCGGTTCTTGCGGTAAGGTAACCGAATCGGGCTTCGCATCTGCTTGCATCATGACGTCATCATGCGACCCCGGCTTTCTACCGGGAATAGGAATCGCTTTTTTTGCAACCGCTTGCATAGTACGCGCTGGCGCATCAGTTAATTTTGCCGTAGGCGACGGCCCTGAATCATCGAACAGTCGCAGCAACTCGATACCATCTGCGTCACGCCGCAACGTTGTGTGTAAACGATCGAGCGTAACGTCACCGATGGAAAGCTGTCGCTTCGCTTCGTTGATAACCACAGAATCAACTGAAAACTTAGCAAGTGTCAGGATCGGTTCTGTGTCACCAATGCGCGTCAAATCTATCTCATTGATACCGAATTGAATGCGAGAAGGTTTGTTTTTATTCAAATGGACTTGAGACAGCGTCAACATCAACCGCTTTAAATCGGCTTGATAGGGAACCGCTACCGCGCTGTTCCGGATCGCCAATCGCTGCAGCACCGTCGATCCCTTTAATTGAATATCCGGTTCATCATCACCTGATTGCACAAACGTGACATGCAAATCACTCGCCAACTCCCCGGAAAGCAAAGCAATTCCTTGAGGCATTGCGATGTAATGAGCAAATTGCATCAGATCAAGCTGATCTATTTTGAAAGTCAGAACGGCTTCTTGCTTTTGAGCAAATACGCTCAATTTGCCGTCAACCGCAAACGGCGCACCGTTGATTTTGCCTTCAAAATGCGGCTCAATCCAATTCGTCTGCACAGCATCCAAATTAGCAACCATCGGGACGGTTAAATTGATTTCGCTCAATTGCTGCGTCGATCGCAATAGCCGATCGTCAAATTCAAATCGGCCTTGCCGGATCGACACATTGGCTATAGAAAATTTGGCGGCTTGGGTCGATTCTTCTTCAGATGGACGGTTGAATTTTTCCAGCAAATCGGAGAAATTAAAAACGCCTTCAGCCTCCCGAGTTAGTCGCAGCTTAGGTGCTGTCAATGAAATCGCTGAAATGACTGGCGCACGGCGGGTCAGCGTTTCGATACTTAAGTCGAGATGTAATTTCTCAAAAGAAAAAAAAGTCTGCCGCTTCGCTTCGGTATCGCCTTTATCGGCGATGTGAAAGCCGGAAACAATCAATTCGAGGGTATACGGTTTTATCTCAACGGATACAACGGTAACTTGACGCTGCAGCAATTCGGTTAAACGGGTTTCCAGTTGCGTTTTGGCATAACCAGGCAACCAGAATGTAATCACCCCGGTCAACAAAACGATTAATCCGACAAGCCAGATCGCCAGTCGTTTAAATCGCATCAAGCGATGCGGCAATATAGGTGTAACCATAGTCGTAACCTTATGGCAGATGGTTAAGGAAACGCTAATGAATTGCGCATGAACGAATCACTTCGAGACCTTTGCACGGCTACTACGCGGCACGATAATTGCGTTAAAAATTTGCGGAAAATGCTCATTTACTCCATGCAAACTCCGCTTTTTCGCAAATTTTTGCCTTATTCTCGTACCGCTCATGACGCCGTGCAAAGGTCTCACTTCGTTACGCGGCACTCACTCCCTCGGCCTATCTTGCTGATACGTCTCGGGCGCTGCTTTCCGTTCGCACCATACTTTATCTCGTTCGCCAAATTAATCAGTATTTCCTTAATCTAAAGTCCGACAGAATGCTAGTGATATGCCCCTGCTTTCAATCCCATCAGCTCAACTTCAAAAATCAAAGTTGCATCCGGTGGAATCACTCTTCCGGCACCCCGAGAACCGTACGCCATAGAAGGTGGAATAATCAATGTACGCTGACCTCCTATTTTCATCCCCAGCACACCTCTATCCCAACCTTTGATAACACGACCAGCTCCGAGCATAAATGAGAAAGGTTCTTTGCGATCAAATGAACTGTCAAACTTTCTGCCTTTTTTATCCGGCGCACTTTCATCATAAAGCCATCCGGTATAATGAACACTAACGGTTTTTCCGATTTCCGCTTCATCTCCGGATCCGACTTTGGTATCGATCTTTTGAAAAGCAGGATCATCATTTGCAAAAGCAGGGTGGGATAACATGAGCAATGTCAGCAGCATCATGCTTAATTTAACTAAAATTTTCATCACGTCATTTTCCTTAATAAATTACGTTATTCACATCGACAATCGAACGATTGTCATTATAACTGGTAATATTACCGTTATTGGAACCAACCAAAAGGGTCAAATGCCTGTGCATTAACCCCGGCTGTTTAATTAGCTTGGCAAGTTGCGCTACTTTTTATATTCCGAGTGTACTAAAAATGAATACAACCGAGCAACGCGAACCGCATCTGACGGAATCTGTAATAACAAATAGGCAAGATGCGGATTTACTTTGCCTGCATGAGTCTCCGATTGTACGCGCACTTTATTTGGCGACCGGCTTTATAGCATTATTTCTAGCCGTACTCGGCGCGATACTGCCTATTTTACCGACGACGCCGTTCGTACTGCTGGCGGCGGCATGTTTTGCACGCGGATCAGAATATTTCCACCGCAAATTGCTGGAAAACCACATTGCCGGACCGATCATCAGAGATTGGCAACACTATCGCAGTATTTCACGCCGCGTTAAACGCTGGGCTTATTTTCTGATGGCACTATCCTTCGGAAGCTCGATTTTAATCGTACCGGAAATATGGCAAAAGATCATGCTGGCAACCATCGGTGTCACTCTGGCTTTTTTTGTTAAACGTGTTCCTGAGCGCGCGTAGTATTCTTACACCATTCTTTTGTATCTCGAATTACCTTTCGGTTGCTCATTTACTCATATCATAAAATGCCCGCCAAAGCATTCTAGCATTTTAATTTATACATATATATCTAAAACATAAGAATAATATTCTTACAAAAGAATACCCAGGTTTTACCTCTTTATTCTCACGATTGATGCTTGCCATTCACTATATAGTTGCGAAAAAAAGCTAAAGATATTTAACTTTTTGTCGTAAGAAAACTCCTATTACTATAACTAACCACCAAAACTGAGGAAATAATGAGAATAAACGAACCTGTCACACAACGTGATATGGGCATGCACAATGATTGTGTGATTATTTNNGGCTTTACCTGGGAAGAGTTAGAGCTGAAAAACCACAATATCATCCGCCATCCCGATGTACCGCCGGAGGCCTATGCCATGCTGTGGGAAGCATTGAAAGTGGGTAATCCCTGGATGGGAATGGTAAAAAACCGTCACAAATCAGGCGACCATTATTGGGTCGACGCATTTGCCAGTCCCCAATACGAGGACGGCAAAATCATCGGTTATCAATCAGTGCGAGTAAAGCCGGAGAAAATCTGGGTCGACCGCGCCGAAGCGCTGTACGCCAAGATCATGTCTAAAAAATCCCCCGACGACAAACGGCGATCCAAAATGGATCCGGTCAAATTGACCCGGTTCCCGATCAGCCTCACCAACAAAATCATCCTGGGCGTATCCAGCGTCATGGCTCTATTATTTATGGCGCTGTCGTTGGCTGGAGAAGTTTCGCAATTGTTCGCGCTTGCCGGATTCCTGACGGGCAGTCTGCTCAGTTCCGCAATGATTCATCAATTTCTGGCGCCTTTGCGCACAGTGCCCGAAAAGTCACGAAAAATTGCCAACGATCCGGTCGCACGCTATGTATACACCGGGCGCACCGATGAAATAGGCCAATTGGAATACGTGCAGATTTTCCAAAGCGCGAAACTGCGTACCGCAATTGGCCGTGTCAAGGAATCCTCCGAAGTACTGGAAAATGCCGCATCCGAAATTGCCGCAGGCAGTGTGGATCTTTCAGGCCGTACGGAGAATCAAGCATCCAGCTTGGAAGAAACCGCATCCAGCATGGAAGAAATTACTTCTACCGTGCAACAAAACGCTGATAACGCTAAGCAAGCCAATGCTTTGGTTGCGGAAGCGCGTAAACAGGCAGAACAAAGCGGCGCAGTGGTTTCCAGCACCATTCAGGCAATGAATCAAATTAATGAGAGCAGCAAGAAAATCGCCGACATCACCAATGTCATTGATGAAATCGCTTTCCAAACCAACTTGCTAGCACTGAACGCTGCGGTTGAAGCAGCACGCGCCGGCGAACAAGGCAGAGGCTTCGCGGTCGTTGCCAACGAAGTGCGTACCCTTGCTGGTCGCAGCGCTGAATCTGCAAATCAAATCAAAGAACTGATCAATGATAGCGTAGCAAAAGTGGAAAGCGGCTCACAATTGGTGAATCAATCCGCCAATTCACTCAAATCGATTACCGAAAGCGTGAAGAAAATCTCCGATATCGTCGCGGAAATATCGCAATCGTCGCAAGAACAAGCCAACGGTATCGATCAAATCAACCAAGCCATATCCCAGATTGATGAAGTGACGCAACAAAATGGACAATTGGTGGAAAAACTATCGACAGCCAGCCGGGACATGACCGATAAAGTCAAAACGATCTCCGGTTTGGCCGATCAATTCAAGTAAGTCCGATTCAACAGATAATACCTCCCTAATAAAACCGGAATTAATCGCCATTAATTCCGGTTTTATTATGTCCGATCAACAGAAGGTATTGTTACAAAATTTTAGGCGATGTCGACGCCAAGCTGAGTTACAATACCGGCGAATCAGCAACGCTTCAGGGAAAAGCAGCAAAAAATCTCATGAGTGAAGAAAAAAAACCGCTTGATTTCGATTTTGACAGTTGGTCTCAGATTGCACAACAGGAACCGGAAAAATTTGAAGCCATGCGTCGGCAAATGATCGACGAATTGATTGCGCAAGCACCGGATCACTTGAAACCGCGTATGACAGGCTTACAATGGCAAGTCGACCGAATTCGCAATCAAGCCGGTAATCCATTGGCTGCATGCGTACTAATTTCACAAAAAATGTGGACGCATGTTTTAAGTGAAAACGGCCTGCTGAATATGCTCAAGCAACCGAGAAAAATCCTTAATGCAATGGCCAATCCATCGACAGCCAAGGTCATCGCATTCGAGCGTCCCACAAAAACAAATAAATAGAATTAAAGAGAACGCTGATGAATCCGGCGAACGAAAAGAAACCCAAGACGCACGGTAAGTAGCAACCGAGACATATCAACAAGAACAGAGCGAGTACATTCTATGCATGCAATGCCTCGTAGTTTTTATTCTCCATCGATTATTCTGATCCTTTCATTGATTTCCGGTTATTCGCACGCATCCGATAGCCGTGAGCAGCTCAGTGCCCTAAGTGATCAGAAATCAGTCGCCGTTACCATTTACAGTAATTTCGCACTGGTCAAAGATGTGCGTCACATTGATCTCGCAGCGGGTGAATTTCATTTGGCCTGGCGCGATGTCAGCGCGCAAATCAAGCCGGAAACTGCATTGCTTCGTAGTATTTCACACCCCGGAAGCATTACTATCCATGAACAGAATTTTAATTTCGACTTGCTGACGCCACACAATCTGTTAAGTAAATTCATCGGACAAACGGTGTCCATTGTAAAAACCAACCCGGCCACCGGAATTGAAAGCAAAGAAAGCGCGCAAGTATTGTCCAACAGCGACGGCGTCGTTCTCAGAATGGCCGATCGAATTGAAACCGGATTGCCGGGACGCATCATCTTCGACAAAGTACCCGGTAATTTACGCGACCGACCGACGCTTGTCATTGATGGCATTCACGCAAACAATGCCGCACAATTCCTGGAATTGAGTTATTTAACCGACGGTTTATCATGGAAAGCGGATTACGTCGCGGAGCTACACGAAAGCGACGATCGTTTGGATTTATCCGGTTGGGTGACACTCACAAATACCAGCGGAACCAGCTACCCCAATGCAAAATTGCAACTCGTGGCCGGTGACGTCAACAGAGTACAACGTGAAATGGCGGCACCGATGGCATTTCGGGCCAAAGTGATGGCCGATGTCGCGGCAGCACCGATGCAGCAAGAAGCGCTGCTGGAATATCATTTATATAGTTTGGATCGATTGACCACCATTGCCGAGAATCAAACCAAACAGGTTGCCTTGCTCACCGCTTCCGCCGTTCCTGCCACCAAAGAATTGATGCTGATCGGACAGCATTACTACTATGGTGCCAATCAGGCGGAGTTAGGCAAGAAGCTGAAGACAGATGTCTACCTGCAATTCGATAATCAAGAATCGTCCCATTTGGGCATGCCTTTACCGCAAGGGATTGTACGCGTATACAAACGAGACAAATCCGGTAATGCGCAATTTGTCGGCGAAGATCGCATCGAACACACACCAAAAAACGAAAAAATCCGCTTGAAGCTGGGGCAATCTTTTGATGTCACTGCCGACAAGAAACAAACCGATTTCAAGCAATTAAGTAGCGGCAACAACACGATTAACCGCAGTGAAAGCGCTTACGAAATCACGCTAAAGAATGCAAAAAAAGAAGCTGTGGCCGTCACGGTACAGGAACCGATACCGGGTGACTGGAAAATCGTGGAAGAATCGCTGCCGCATCAAAAAACAAGCAGCAATACGGCGACCTGGAAAGTGAATATTGCAGCTGAATCAGCAACCACGCTGAGCTACCGCGTACAAGTAAAGTTTTAACTTAGACAGTTCGATGACGAATGAATCCGCAATTTCGGATTCATTCGTCAAATGGATTACCTTATAGATGAAAAACGATCATATCCAACGTGAACGAATCAAGATTCACACCGACTATTTCAATCGTTGCCGCCCCGCCGAGAAACTCAGCAGTAAAACCGCTATCGCCATTGTCTATAATATTCGTGATATGTGGAGCTAATTCGTCGAATGAATGAATCCCCAATATCTCGGAATCGAAAAACAAACGATCCTGACCCACTGTAAAATCCGTCACTTCAAAACTGCCAAAACCATAAAAACCGAAAGTGTCGTTGCCTTCTCCGCCGGTAAGTCGATCAAAGTCACCTTGTTTTCTCTCTTTTGTACCATCAGATTTAATTTCGATAATTACCGGTTTGCTTCCACCCGCTCGAAGAATGTCATTTCCTTCGCCACCGAATAGTTTTTCCGTTCCTTCCTGTCCGTCGAGATCATCATCACCGGCATCGCCTCTCAGAATACCGTTACCATCACCGCCTTTAATAATATCGTTACCCGCTCCGCCCTCGATTTCATCGTGACCTGCTCCACCCTGTAAAGTATTGTCCAACTCGTCGCCAATAATTAGCAAATCATCATCATCGAACCCAGCGGATCCGATACCATCAAAAGGAAAGCCGTCTATATATTTAATTGAACCCGATCCCAAATTGGGTCGGATTGATGTGCTCACTGCCATAATAACGCCTCCTAAGAAATACACAAACATTAATGAGAATGATTCCCATTATAATCAATTATGATTAAAATGCAACGGCGCTTTAATCGTTCATATCACAAACCTCTCTCA
Organism: Nitrosomonas sp. UBA6494; assembly: GCA_002435335.1. GTDB lineage: Bacteria > Pseudomonadota > Gammaproteobacteria > Burkholderiales > Nitrosomonadaceae > Nitrosomonas. The sequence continues at coordinate 19,966 of DJMI01000055.1, read as the reverse complement.
TCAACCACTCGCAAATTCAGTGAAATCATGACTACAGCGATACCTGAAGAAATATTATCGGCAGCCAAAGAATATATCGTGGCGGGACAATTCAATGCAGCGGATGCGATTCTGAGTTCTTTGAAACAAGAATATCCCTTATCCAAGGATGTCGCTCGTCTTTGGTGTTCGCTGGCGATGCGCACCGGGCGCACTGCCGAGGTTCCGACATACGCGGAAAATATTTACGCACAAAGCGACAGTGATTTTCACAAAGCGCATTGGGCACATGTGCTAGGAACCGCACAATTCCTGCTATTGGATCTAACAACCGCACAAACATGGTTCACCGATACGCTAAATCGCTTAATGACGCTCGCCAAAGCCGGAAAAGTGCCGCCGCAGAGAGAAAAAAGCAAAATACGTCCGTCTGATGAAAATGTATTTGTTACCGGCAAAGCCGAGCAATTATTATGGTCGACTTGCGCCGAATTGGCCAAATCGAATATTCAGGCTTTTCCCTATGCCGGCACGTTGCTGGGCTTGGTACGAAACGGGTGCTTACTCGAATTCGACAAAGACCTCGATATCGCAGTATGGATGGATTCCTGGGAGTCTTGCTGCACAGCACTGGAACAATCAGGCTGGGCTCGGGCACCGATGCGCATCGAATACGCTAATTACCGCGACTACATCCACCCGGAACTTGGCATCACTTTGGACGTATGCGGATTGCAGCGCGAGAAACGCCGCATCACCGGCGGTTTTTCGTTGCCGGGATACCCGGACGATTATCAACGCATTGCTGTTTTTCCGTCATTCGATCTGATTCAGCAAGATACCAACTACGGTACCGCCTGGTTTCCGCGTGAGCCGGAAAAAATTCTCACTGCGTTTTACGGAGATTGGCGTACTCCCAATCCGCATTGGGATACCGTAGTATCCGCACGCAATTTAGAAAATTTTACGCTGCTGGTGCGCTGTTATGCCTATCACCGCTTAGCTCAGCATTGGCTGACGGGTAATTTGGAAAAGGCTTGGTATTATGCGCATCAAATCGCGTTAAAAGATCCGGACGATACCATCGCACTACGCAGCCGGCAGTGGTTGGAGCAAGTCATGATACGATTGCAACGGGAAATCCCTGCCTGGCCAACCAATCGGCGGCAACGGCGTGTTTATACACGAATGGTGGCGGATTTGTTTCACCAAGGCCATATTAATTTTCTCAAAGCAGCGCAGGCGTTGGGCACTCACTTGACCGTCTGCGTGGTTTCTGACGAGCGTGTACTGCAAAACAAAGGCAAAATGCCGGTGATGTCGCAAACCGAACGTGCAGCGGCTGTCGCGGCGTGTAAATACGTCGACGCGGTAACCACCGAAACATTGGACAAAGTGACCCTGGCATTTATGCAACGGCATGGTTTCGATGTATACACCTTCGCTTGCGGCTCGGAACAGGAGCGTCAGGACAAATACCGATTATGCAAAGACTTGCCGTCCGATATGATTCAGGAATTGGCTTATACAGCGGGTATTTCGACCTCAACTATCGTTCTGCGAATTCTCGAAAGCGCGAAAAAAAACAATCGGGAAAAACCATAGACTGACCGGTCATTCTCCCGGTTGCAACGTCACCGGCACCTCAACGGTTTGTCCCTTGCGCAATATCGTGATTTTGATCGTCTCACCCACTTTAAAACCATCAATCCGCGACATCAATTTATCGACCGAATCGATCGGTTTATCCTCTATCGCAACGATAATGTCGTTGGCGATAATGGCACCTTCGGGCGTAATCGTCGCGCCTTTCAATCCCGCGGCTTCCGCTGCCGATCCTGGCCCAACGCTTAAAATCACCACACCGGTCACTTTTAAGTGCTCAGTCAAACGCTGATTGAGCTTGCTGTCGACAGTAACACCCATTGCCGGACGGATATACTTGCCGCGGCTGATGATTTGCGGTACCACTCGATTGACGGTATCAACCGGTACTGCGAAGCCAATACCGGCACTGGCACCGCTCGGGCTGTAAATCGCGGTATTGATACCGATCAATCGACCGGCGGAATCCAGCAATGGACCGCCGGAATTACCCGGATTAATCGCTGCATCGGTTTGAATCAAATTATCGATAGTACGGCCGTCTCCTCCGGGAAGCGAACGATCCAACGCCGATACGATGCCGGTGGTTAACGTCCAATCCAACCCAAATGGGTTGCCGATAGCAAATACCTTTTGCCCGACCTTCAAATCATGACTGGATCCAAGGGGAACCGGTACAGGGCGCTGAAAACTGATGCCGATTCTCAATACGGCAATGTCGTGCGTCGGGCTTGCACCAACCAGCGATGCTTTGTAATCGCGTCCGTCGGCAAGCCGCACGGTCGCTTCGCTGGCGCCTTTGATCACGTGCAAATTGGTGATGATATGCCCTTGATCATCCCAAATAAAACCGGAACCGGTTCCGCTTGGTACAGAAAAAATATTGCGCGTCCAGGCATCCATGACGCGTTGGCGGGTGGTAATAAATACTACCGAATCGCGCGAATTCTCGAACAATTCAATGGTACTTTTTTCATCCTCCGCCAGATTACCACGCGGTTGAATCACTCTTGGCTCAGCGCTTTGTTGTTTATCGTCGCTGAAATACCCCGGATAAAAAACTTCCGGGAAATAATGGTAAAGAAAACTGTGAAAAAACAGCACCACGATAACGACAGTGAGCGTCGTCCAGACCAGACGGGAAAAGAATCCGTTATTTGGCATGAGGGATCATTCCTTATTTGATTTTATGAATAATGGCTTGCACCCAGCGTACCAAATCGTGCTCGCCCATTGCGCCGGATTGCCTGGCAATTTCTTGTCCGTTGTTGAATATTACCAATGTCGGAATGCTTCGAATATGATAGTGCATCGCCAATCCCTGCTCCTGTTCGGTATTGACTTTCACCAAGCGCACGTGCGGCTCCAGCAATGCTGCAGCCTTGGCAAAAGCCGGAGCCATCATGCGGCAGGGTCCGCACCACGGCGCCCAAAAATCGGCCAGTACCGGGACATCGTTATTGTTGATATGTCGGTTAAAATCGGCTTGTGCCAATTCTACCGGTTGCCCGACGAACAACTGCTGATGACAAGCGCCACACTTAGGTGATGCGTTTAAACGATCCGCTGGCACACGATTGGTGGCATGGCAATGTGGGCATACGATATGCAAAGACATGGTACGGTTATCCTGGTTGGTTAAAATGATGTCTTTCACTACGCAAGCGAGCACGTAACGATTCGATTTCCTCGATCAAATCCGCCACTAAACCGGCCAATTCCGGATTTCCTTCGAAATCCCTCTCCACGGCGATCATTCGTTTAATCCGCACTAGACTTCGGCTATCGAATTGCCACGCATGGGGATCCGCATTGATAAAATCGCCATCGGATAATAAACCCCACTGAATGCGCGCAATAATCCACTCACGACTCACCTGGCAGCTTGTTGCCAATTCATCCAACGTAAGCTTGGCATCTTCCAGTAAAACGGCGTCAATTTCGTGTGGCATAGATTAGTCCCCCCAATGTTGGCGTGGATTGAAAGCAAATTCTTGCGCCATATTTTGATAAAAGGAACGTGCTTTTTCCGTCGTGGCAGGAGGCAGCACAACCTCCAGCAACAGATATAAATCCCCCGACGTGGCGGCAGGAATACCCCGTCCTTTCAAACGCAATTTACGACCCGACTGAGAGTTTTCCGGTATACGCACCTCCACTGTACCGTCCGGCAGCGGAATTTTGACCATTGCTCCCAATGCGGCCTCCCAAGGTGCAATCGGTAATGTAGTATAGACATCCTTGTTTTCAACCCGATAACGGTTATGCGGTTTGAACTGCACTTCAAGAAACAAATCTCCGGCAGATTCACCGGCATGTCCCGGGCCGCCTTGCCCGGCTAGTCGGATTATCTGACCGGCATAAACCCCCTTCGGAATACGTACATTCAGCGTGTGTTCGGTAAATACCGCGCGTCCTTGGTTATCCAATTTGGGCATACGCAAGGTTATGCTGCGCGTTGCGCCATGATAGCTGTCTTCCAGGTCGAGCATGATTTTGGCGTGATGATCCTCACCCCGGCGCTTATGATGTGCATGTCTCGCACTGCCGCCCGTCTGATTCCTAAACAATTGCGAGAAAAATTCACTGAAATCGGCTGCTTGCGCGTCGCCAAAGCCTTGCGTACGAAATTCGAAACCTGCATCCCAGCCAGGAGGCGGTTGAAAATCACTGCCCGGCTGATAGCCGCGCTGCCCCAGTTGATCGTAAGCCGCGCGTTTTTCCGCATCGGATAGCACAGCGTAAGCCTCGTTGACTTCCTTCATTTTTTGTTCGGCATCGGCTTCCTTGGAAACATCCGGATGATATTTGCGTGCCAGACGGCGAAACGCTTTTTTGATCTCTTCTGCACCGGCATCGCGCGCTACACCCAGCGTCTTGTAATAATCTTTGAATTCCAAAACGACCCTCCTTGATGGGTTATGTTGCAATCAAGCACACCATTCAATTCAATTGGCTCACTCACTTCCCGCAACATGGGTGTGGCGTTGCGATTTATCAAGCATTCTCGCAAATTGCACGTCAAAATGGACCGCTAATCTCAAACGTAACGCCACCGCTATCTTTCCCGGAAATGCCGCGCTGCGAACTGAAATAAAGTCGTGAGCCGTCCGGACTGAAAGCTGGACCTGTGATTTCGGATTGCTCGTGCCCAATTACTTGCAGCAACGGCAAAACTTTACCTGCGGACAAAACCACGATTTGCATATCGCCGCCGTCTTCCGCCACCAGTAATTCTCCGGCAGCATTGACGGTAATATTATCAACACCGGTCAACACAGGCGACAAATAAAGCGCTGCGTTATAGACAATACTGAGACGCTGCCGCGATACTTCGTAAGCCCATACGCGGTTGTCACCTTTGGTGCTGAAATAAATCACTCCTTCGTGATACCAGATTCCTTCTCCACCGTTAAATGAAGTGCTGGCGGTGATTTGCTTACGCGTCGGCAATTCGCTTGCACTAGCATCCGGCAATGCGTGCCAACGTACCTCACCGACTCGCTTGGCGACAACCTCGGCAACTTCTAAAAATCCATCGTCCAAATCAGGGTTGCCATCGATATCAAAAGATCGCGCGGTATATCGGTATAAACAGCCGTCGGGTTCATCTTCGGTCAAATACAGTTGTTTTTGCCGTATATCCACCGCAACCGCCTCGTGTTTGAAAGCACCCAATGCCTTGCGCACCTGCGGCGCCAGTTTGCCGAACGGATCACACTCCCAAACCAATCCCCTATCGACTTCTTCGCACGACAACCACGTTTGCCACGGCGTATGACCGCCTGCGCAATTGCGACTGGTACCGGTCAAAACCGAATAAGCATCGATCACTTCACCTTGTGCATTAAACCGCAATGCACCGGCGCCACCTTGCTGATTGTTTAGTTCGCTATTGGACACATAAATCCATCCGCCATCTTGTGTCGCAAATGTTGCACCACCATCCGGCGCGGCATGCCAAAGATAATTGAATAATTTTTGCCCGGATTGCGCCACAATACGTGACGAGAATCCGGCTGGCAAGCGCACGCCATTCTGATCCGGTGGCAGCAAGTCACCTTGCGAAGCCAAGCGTGATGATAACGAAGCTGCCGCTAATGGCGGCAACAACAGCACATTGCTCAAAATCACACCCAATCCCGCCAAACCGTAACGTAAAAACATGCGGCGATGTTGATTTACGGATTTCATGATACGCACCTCCAGCCATTGAGATCATGGGTTTTAATTGCCTGTTCGTAGACATAGTTTACAATGCAGCGCACTTCAATGACTACTTGAAACACTCGATCATGATGAATTTACTGAAACCCTGCATAGCACTGCTGATATTCGTGCTTGTACTATCGTCCGTCTACACCCTTCTATCCATCACCATGTCCTTACCTGCTTGGCTCGGCTTAGCTGTATCCGTGACGGGCGCTTTACTTTGCACCTGGCTCGCATGGCAATTAGTATCCGGTACACGGATAAACACTTTTATCGCTGTGACCGGCGGTGCGTTAATGGTAAGTTCGCTTTGCTTTACCGTGGGATTCTGGGGACCGATGATCTTCGTCAAAGAAACCAATCAGGCACCGTTGATCGGCATTTTTATCGCCGCACCGTTCGGTTTGATCGTTGGCGCAATCGCAGGATATATTTATGCCGTTAAGCACAAGGATAAAGACCCAGCATTGGAACGCGTAGATCACGCGAAACAATAAATCGTCAAGTTGATACATAACTGGATCAATCCGCGATTGATCTGTCTTCTCGTGTAAAATTGCAAACTTTTAATCACCGCTTGTTTTACTTCGATGCTTCAATTTTGTGGTGGACGTGCGCTATCGCCGTTTCGTCTGGAAAAATTACATCAACAAATCAGTGCTCTGAATTTACCGATCACTGCCATTGATACCGAATATTGGCATTTCTGCGCAGCGACACGGGACTTGCAAGCAGCCGAGATTACGGCATTGCAAAAGCTACTCAACCACGAGCAAGTAGCAAAAAATGAGCAACCTGACGGTGCATTCTTTTTGGTATTGCCGCGCCCCGGTACCATTTCGCCGTGGTCGAGCAAAGCCACCGACATTGCGCATCATTGTGGATTGTCAGCAATCGAACGCATCGAGCGCGGTATTGCATTTTACGTCCAAACCGAACGCAAATTGTCATCTGAGGACATTTCACACCTCAAACCGCTGTTGCACGACCGCATGACCGAAGCCGTATTCGCATCGTTTGACGACGCCGCACAATTGTTCCGGCATTTCCCACCCAAACCGCTCAATACCGTTGACGTAATAAACGGTGGCATAGGTGCGTTGCGGCAAGCGAATCAAGCGATGGGATTGGCACTGTCGGCGGATGAAATCGATTATCTGGCGCACCATTTCACCCAAATACAACGTAATCCGACTGACGTTGAACTGATGATGTTCGCACAAGCCAATTCCGAGCATTGCCGTCACAAGATTTTCAACGCGGATTGGATTATCGACGGCAAACAACAGGATAAATCGCTGTTTGCGATGATCCGAAACACGCATCAAATGCACCCGCAGGGCACATTGGTCGCATACGCGGACAATGCCAGCATCGTCGAAGGCGCGGAAATCGAGCGATTTTACCCAGGTGAAGGGCAACGGTATGGGTACGCCCGGGAAACAACACATCTGTTGATGAAAGTAGAAACGCACAATCATCCGACCGCGATTTCGCCGTTTCCCGGTGCGGCCACCGGCGTCGGCGGAGAAATTCGCGACGAAGGGGCAACCGGGCGTGGTGCGAAACCGAAAGCGGGTTTATGCGGTTTCTCGGTATCCAATTTGAACATCCCGGATTTCGTGCAGCCGTGGGAAATCGAACTAAACAGCGAGCAGCCGCATTACGGCAAACCCGGACGCATCGCGTCGGCGCTGCAAATCATGCTGGAAGGTCCAATCGGCGGTGCGGCATTCAACAACGAATTTGGGCGTCCTAATCTCGCGGGTTATTTCCGTACTTTCGAAGAACGTGTCGGCGGCGAAGTGCGCGGCTATCACAAACCGATCATGCTTGCGGGTGGCATCGGGCAAATCTCGCACCGGCAAGTACGTAAAGAAAAATTCCCGCCGGGTTCGCTGCTGATTCAACTCGGCGGCCCCGGCATGCTGATCGGCTTAGGCGGCGGCGCGGCGTCCAGCATGGATACCGGCAGCAATACCGAAGCATTGGATTTCGATTCGGTGCAACGCGGCAATCCGGAAATGCAACGGCGCGCCCAGGAAGTGATCGACCGTTGCTGGCAATTGCAGCGCAGCGGCCAGGAAAATCCGATCCTGTTCATCCACGATGTCGGCGCAGGCGGTCTGTCGAATGCATTCCCGGAATTGGTGCACGACTCGGATTGCGGCGGACGGTTTCAATTGCGCGACGTGCCGTCCGAAGAATCCAGCATGTCGCCGATGCAAATCTGGAGCAACGAGGCACAGGAGCGCTACGTGCTGGCAATCAAGCCGGAATCGCTGCCGCTGTTCCAGGCGATTTGTGAGCGTGAGCGCTGTCCATTCGCCGTGGTCGGCGAAGCCACCGCCGATGAACAATTATTGGTGACCGATCCGCAATCGCCGCTGCCGCCGGTGGATATGCCGCTGCCGGTGCTACTCGGCAAGCCGCCGAAAATGACGCGCGATGTCACCCACAATGAGCCGATTCTACCCGCACTGAATTGGTCGGGCGTCAATCCGGTCGAAGCTGCGTATCGCGTACTGTGTTTGCCTGCGGTAGCGGATAAAACCTTTTTGATCGCTATTGGCGACCGCAGCGTCGGCGGCTTGTCTGCGCGCGACCAGATGGTCGGACCGTGGCAAATTCCGGTTGCCGATGTCGCAGTTACCAGCATGGGCTTTCAAACCGATCGCGGCGAAGCATTTACCATTGGCGAGCGCACGCCGCTGGCGCTGATCGACCCTAAAGCCGCAGCTCGCATGGCGGTCGGCGAAGCGATCACCAACATCGCCGCAGCGGCGATCGCCGGTATCGAACAAATCAAGTTATCAGCAAACTGGATGGCAGCCGCCGGACATCCGGGCGAGGACGCCGGATTGTACGACGCAGTACAAGCCGTCGGCATGGCATTGTGCCCGGAACTGGGTATTAGCATCCCTGTCGGCAAGGATTCGATGTCGATGAAAACTGCCTGGGAAGAAGCAGGCAAGCGCAAGGAAGTCACCGCGCCACTGTCGCTGATCATCTCGGCATTCGCTACTGTCACCGACGTGCGCCGCACCCTGACACCGCAACTGCGTACCGATTGCGGCGACACCGAATTGATTCTGATCGACCTGGGATTCGGGCAAAACCGCTTGGGTGGCTCCGCATTGGCGCAGGTTTATAAACAAATCGGCAACACCGCACCGGATATCGATATTGAAACGGGTGTGCAGCGGCTGCAAGCATTTTTCGCCGCAATACAACAACTCAACCGCGACGGCAACCTATTGGCGTATCACGACCGCTCCGACGGCGGTTTGTTTGTGACTTTATGCGAAATGGCATTCGCCGGTCATACCGGACTGACGATAAATCTCGATCAATTATGCTTCGATCCGCACGGCAACGATATCGACGGCTCCGAATTGCGTCCCGAACAACTCAGCGGCCGCTATCTGGATCGCTTACTCGCGGTACTCTTTAACGAAGAATTGGGCGCGGTGATTCAAATCGCCGCTTCGCAACACAGCGCAGTCATGCATGTATTGACCGCGGCCGGGTTGCGCGACCACAGCTTCGTCATCGGCCATCCAAACACCTCCGATGACATCCGCTTGCTGCGCAATAACAAGCCGGTGCTGGCGGAAAAACGAATCGATCTGCAACGCGCATGGTCGGAAACCACGTACCGCATGAAGGCGCTGCGCGACAATCCGGCGTGTGCGCAACAAGAATACGACCGCATCCTCGACGCTGCCGATCCCGGCTTGCACATTGCGCTCACCTACGGCGCCGGAGACGATATTGCCGCACCATTCATTCAAACCGGTGTACGACCGCGCATGGCGATTTTGCGCGAACAAGGCGTCAACGGCCATGTCGAGATGGCGGCTGCATTCGATCGCGCCGGTTTTGTCGCAATTGATGTGCACATGAGCGATATCATCGCAGGCCGCGTCACGCTGCGCGATTTCCAAGGATTCGTCGCCTGCGGCGGATTCTCGTACGGTGACGTACTCGGCGCAGGCGAAGGCTGGGCTAAATCGATTCTTTTCAATCCGCGCGCACGCGACGCATTCGAAGCCTTTTTCGGGCGCGGCGATACGTTCGCGCTTGGTGTGTGCAATGGGTGCCAAATGATGAGCAATCTGGCGGAAATCATTCCCGGCGCAGAACGCTGGCCGCGCTTCAAGCGCAATGTTTCGGAACAATTCGAGGCGCGCTTTGTCATGGTAGAAGTGCAGCCAAATCCGTCGCTATTTTTTGATGGCATGGCGGGCAGCCGGATGCCGATCACGGTCGCACACGGCGAAGGACGCGTCGAGTTCGGCTCGGGCGGTCCGAAACAAATCGACGGTTTGGTCACGATACGTTATATCGACAATCACGACCGCATCACCGAGCGCTATCCGTATAATCCGAACGGTTCTTGGCAAGGCATCACCGGATTGACCACGCCGGACGGACGTTTCAATGTGCTGATGCCGCATCCGGAACGGGTATTCCGCGTCACGCAGCATTCGTGGCATCCCGATTTGCGCACCGAAGCTGAGGAAGATGGCTCCTGGATGCGCCTATTCAGAAATGCGCGCAAATGGATTGGTTAAACACGATAGCCTTTTAACAGGAAAACAACAATGAAAAATCGATACGTAACGCCACAATACAGCATGAAGATTTTGGCCGTCATGCTGCTAAGCCTGGTTACATCCGCTGGCGCGGTCGTCACGCCGCCTAAAAAACCGGTGCCGGATAATTGCGTACCGCTGGGAGATTGGGTCGTTCCGGGTTCCGGCAAAGTTTCTCAGCAAGAAATCATTGCTCGTGCCGCCAAATCGGCGGTGGTGTTGCTGGGCGAAACACACGTCAACGCCGATCATCACCGCTGGCAATTGCAAACCCTGGTGGCATTGCACGCGCAGCGTCCGAACATGGTGATCGGGTTTGAAATGTTTCCGCGTCGCGTGCAACCCGCGTTAGACAAATGGATCGCCGGTGAGTTGAGCGAAAAAGAATTTCTGCGCGCAGCCGATTGGGATCATGTGTGGAATACCGACGCCAATCTGTACCTGCCGATGTTTCACTTTGCGCGCATGAACCGCATCCCGATGCTTGCATTGAATATCGAAACCAAGTTGCGGCGCCAGGTTGCCGAAAAGGGTTTTTACGGCGTACCGGTAGAGGAACGCGAAGGATTGTCGCATCCGGCCGAACCAAGCCAGGCGTATGTGGATTATCTGCTGCCGATTTATAAGCAGCATGATCGCAAGGACAAACAAGCAGGCGAAATAACGCAGGACGATTCGGATTTCCGTCGCTTCATCGGCGGGCAGCAGCTTTGGGACCGCGCCATGGCGCAGATTCTGCATCAGGCCGCGGTTGAAGCCAATAGCAGTGAAAAACCGTTGGTCGTTGGTGTAATGGGCTCCGGGCATGTGCTGCACGGTTTCGGTGTAGCGCACCAGTTGCACGATTTGGGTATCAAACACGTGACCGGCCTATTGCCGTGGGATAACAGCAAATCTTGCAAACATTTGGTTGCCGGGGTCGCCGATGCGGTATTCGGTGTTCTACCGCACGTCACAGGATTGCCACAACCGCAATTTCAGCGCCTGGGTATTCGCTACGAAATGGGACGCGGCGGTGCCGTGATCCTGCAAGTCGAGAAAAACAGCATCGCAGAAGTCGCACAACTGATGGATTCCGATGTCATTCTCGAAATGGCTGGAATACCCATCAAAGTAACGGAAGAAGTTATCAACGTCGTCAAACGCCAAGCACCGGGCACCTGGCTACCGATCAAAATCATGCGCGATAATCGCGAAATGCAAATCATCGCTAAATTTCCGCCGCTGAAACATTAACTTTTGCCTGACACTATGACAATTTCCACCAATTTCCGCAATTGCTTATTGTTCATATTCGTCTGTCTGCTGGCGCAAACGGTATCGGCAAAGCCGATACCTTTCAAGTTGAACGAAGTCGATTATGACATGACAGTCAAAATCGACCCGACCTCGCGCAAGCTCGAAGGAAAAACCGTAATCACCGTCAAAATGCCGCGTGAACTGCAACTGCGGCTCGGATCCGGTTTTGAAGTCACGCAGGCTGTTTTTAACGACGGACCGATGGGTGATGGGCGTACACAAAGCGATCAACCGCATGTTTGGGATGTTCCTTTTATTTTCCGTCAATTCATTCAATTCGTGATTCATTGGCACGGTACACTGGCGCCGCTGGATACTTCGCTTGATCATCGTCAAACATTGGGACATCCGATAGCCGTCAGCGGTGAAGCAGGCGTTTTTCTGCCGGACGGCTCTGATTGGTATCCCCGAGTGGCAGGACAAATGGCGCGCTATAAAGTCACGATCGAATTACCACCCGGTCAGAAAGGCTTGGTTGCAGGTCGCCTGATCGATGAGCAGGAATCGGAGCAAGGCTATCGAGCCACGTTCGAATATCAGCATCCCGCCGAAGACATCGACTTGATGGCCGGGCCGTATGTGGTCGAAACACAAACGCATACCAACATTAAACAGCGCCCGATACAGTTACGCACCTATTTTCACTCCGAAATCAGCNNAACTGGTGGGGCAACGGCGTTTATCCGGATTATCAAAGTGGCAACTGGTCGGAAGGATTGACCACGTTCATGGCCGATTATGCATACAAAGAACAGGAAAGCGACATTGCCGCACGCGACATGCGGCTTGACTGGTTACGCGATTTTGCCGCACTGCAACCGGGACAGGATCAACCGCTGACCGCATTTACGTCGCGAACGCACGGTGCATCAAAAATTGTCGGTTACAACAAGGCGGCGATGCTTTTTTTCATGCTGCGCGACCAATTGGGTGATGCTCTTTTTCAACGCGGCTTGCAAGGCCTATGGGCTACGCGGCGATTTAAAATCACTTCCTGGCACGACATTCGCAGCATGTTTGAAATCGTTTCGGGACAACCGCTCGAACCGTTCTTTGCGCAATGGCTGAATCGCAGCGGCGCCCCCGCAATCTCTATTGCTTCCGCATCCACCGCCACATCCGATACCGGCCATGCGCTAACGATCACACTGCATCAATCTACACCGGTATATCAATTGCGCGTTCCAATTGCGATCGAAACCACACAAGACACACAAATCCATTGGCTCGATTTGCAACAAGAACAACAAACCTTCATCCTCCAACTGAACGAAAAACCGCAATCGATTGCACTCGATCCGGATCTGCATTTATTCCGTCAATTGGCGCCTGGCGAAGCCCCGCCGATTCTGCGTGAGGCGATGGTGAACGCCGCCACACAAACAGTGTTGTTATCGTCTCAAGCCGAAGTACGCGCTATCGCCGAAACATTAGCCGGAAAATTACAAGACCGCTCCCCGCAAATCATAGCTCCGGATGAACCGTTAACTAAAGCACCCACACTGATTATCGGCCTGCATGCGGAAATCGATGCCTGGCTCACCGCCCGACAATTACCGGCAAAACCGGAACAAATCAATGATAAAGGCACCTCACAAATTTGGACAGCTGTACAAGATAACGGCGCATCGCTTGTGATCATTTCAGCACAAGATGCAACCGCATTGGAAGCTTTAATTCGCCCGCTGCCGCATTATGGACGGCAAAGCTATATTGCTTTTGATGGGCGGCAGGTTATCAATAAAGGCATATGGCCATCTCAGGCTGCACAGGTAGCAATAAAGAATAATTGACTTTTTAAATATTGATCGAATTTTTACAGCCGTCCGTCCGTAAAAGTGGATCAATCCTTACATGTGAAGCTGCCGGATTATGCTTCTGGTTACACAATGAAAAAATCAGGCAAATCCAGTGCCTAAAGTTTCAAGCGCAACTGACGTTAAACCTGAAGCTATAAAAACGCCTTAGTTTTTTGTAGCACCCTCAACAAAAACTCAATTAGGAGAATTGAATGAATAGAAAAATATTGGCATCAATTTGCGCAACGTCATTACTATCATTAGGCATGCAAGTCGCATCCGCAGAAAGCGTAGCCGTAGAGGGAAGCACCCGTTTTTATCCTGGATAACAGTGTTACAGGTTCTCAAATTGTGGTGAAGAATTTGGCCGATGGCACCGCCAATACATGCCTTTCAGCCAGTAGTTTGGATCAATTAGGTCTGGAAACCGGGATTACGGCAACGGATATCTTGATCAAAAGTAGCACTGCAGTCGTAACGACGCATAATGACACCAATAACGTAACGGACGTCAAACTGGTTAACGTGGCAAGCTGTGTTACCAGCACGGGCACTGGTACAACCGGCGGCACAGGCACGACCGGTGGAACCGGCACCACGACAGAAACGGTCGATCTCAGTCAATGCTATGCTACCTTGGTAGGCAGTCGTTTAAACATTCCGTGCTTTGATAATAATGGAGTAATTATCCCCGTTGAACTAGAACAACGCGGCAATTCAATGAACTTTGAATATCTACCTTAAAAACCAAAGGAAGATTAATTACACTACTCACTTCCGAAAAATTGTCGAACTTAAGCAATTGAAATCAACTTAACCTTAAGTTCGACATATTACGAGACCTTTGCACGGTGTCATGANNTAGTAACCGTGCAAAGGTCTCATTACCTGTACCACCAAATACTGTTTTGACTTCACAACCTACTTCTTAATCGACATTTTCAGCATAGATTTTCGTTTCTTTGGTGAAGCAACACTCACGTCAGTAATACCCTGAATGAGACTGTTGTATAATCGCGTTCCAACAATTTTCATCAACGACTTGACCGGATTCCAGCAAAAATAACCATGACGCAACAATCCCAACGGGTCTATTTGGTTGTTTTGCTGCGATGAACGGATCACACCCACTTGCATGGCATTCTGCGCTAATGTGCGTAGGATATCGCCAGCGCATCTGGTTGCAGGATCGTGGATCACTGACACGCCGAATCCAGGATCGTTGCAGTCATTTTCAAGTTAAGCGAGTTTTTCAGTCGCTTAGCCGGATATACGGCGATGAATTGGATGCAATGGGATTACGTGCCAATGAATTGGCATTGGTACGGGAAGTTTACTTGTATTGCGGCGATACGCCAGTGGTATTTGCACATTCGGTAGTAGCGCATAAAGATCTGCGCGGCGCATGGCGCAGTCTGAGCGGATTGGGTAATAAGTCACTGGGAACGGTGCTGTTCAGCAATCCTAAAATCGAACGTACGCCACTGGTATTCAAGAAAGTCGGTCGCGGACATTTTCTGTACGATCGTGCGTGCGAACGTCTGGTGGTTAAACCAACCGATTTGTGGGCGCGCCGTTCGCTGTTTACGTTGCATGGTCAATCGATTCTGGTGACCGAGGTGTTTTTACCGGCTATTTTGGATTTACCGCTATGAATCTATCAGAACGACTAACAACCTACGCACAACTGATGCGGCTCGACAAACCGATCGGCATTTTGCTGTTGCTGTGGCCGATGCTGTGGGGATTATGGTTTGCCGCGCAAGGACTGCCCGATTGGCATATTTTGCTCATTTTTGTATTGGGAACGGTATTGATGCGCTCGGCAGGTTGCGTGATCAACGACTTCGCCGACCGCGACATCGATCCGCATGTCGAACGCACCAAGAACCGCCCGATGGCGGCTGGGCGCGTCGGTAAAAAAGAAGCACTGCTGCTGTCGGCAGGGTTGAGTTTGATCGCGTTTCTGCTGATCCAGCCGCTTAACCAATTGACCATTTTATTATCGGTGCCCGCGCTGTTTCTGGCGGCAACGTACCCGTTCACCAAACGCTTCTTCGCCATGCCACAGGCGTATTTGGGTATTGCATTCAGTTTCGGTATTCCGATGGCGTTCGCTGCGCAAACCGACAGTTTGCCGCCGATCATTTGGGTGTTAATGCTCGCCAACCTGTTTTGGGTGATTGCGTACGACACCGCTTACGCCATCGTCGACAAGCCGGACGATTTGAAGATCGGCATCAAAACATCGGCGATCACGCTCGGACGCTTCGACGTGGCGGGCGTGATGGCATGTCATGCGTGCTTTATCGCTATCATGATGGTCATCGGTCAATTGCAACAGATGAATCTGGCATATTACGTTGGTTTGACGATAGCAACCGCATTGATCGGTTACCAATATACATTGATCCGCAACCGCGACCGGGCATTGTGCTTCAAGGCGTTTTTGCATAACAACTGGGTCGGCATGACGGTATTTACCGGCATCGCGCTCGATTTTCTGATCTTTCCGCATTGAGGATACCGCATGCACTATAAAGACCTGCGCGATTTCATCGCACAACTGGAGGCGATGGGGGAATTGAAGCGCATCCGCGCCGAAGTCGATCCCGTGCTGGAAATGACGGAAATCTGCGACCGCATCTTGAAGGCGCAAGGCCCGGCAGTACTGTTCGAACACCCCAAAGGCCACACCATGCCGGTACTGGGTAATTTGTTCGGTACACCGAAGCGCGTCGCGCTGGGCATGGGCCAGCAATCGGTCGAAGCGTTGCGCGAAATCGGTAAATTATTGGCTTATCTAAAAGAACCCGATCCGCCGAAGGGATTGAAGGATGCCTGGGATAAATTGCCGGTATTGAAACAAGTATTGAATATGGCGCCGAAAGTCGTCGGCAACGCACCATGTCAGGAAATAGTCTGGGAAGGCAACGATGTCGACTTGAGTCGCATACCGGTGCAAACTTGCTGGCCCGGTGATGTGGCGCCGCTGATCACCTGGGGTTTGACGGTGACGCGCGGGCCGAACAAAACCCGGCAAAACCTCGGTATCTATCGCCAGCAAGTGATCGCACCGAACAAAGTCATCATGCGCTGGCTGGCGCACCGCGGTGGCGCGTTGGATTTTCGCGAATTCAGTTTGCGTAACCCCGGCAAACCGTACCCATTGGCGGTTGCCTTGGGTGCCGATCCGGCAACGATACTCGGCGCAGTGACGCCGGTGCCGGATACGTTGAGCGAATACCAGTTTGCCGGACTGCTGCGCGGCGCCAAAACCGAAGTGGTGCAGTGCATCGGTAACGATCTACAAGTTCCCGCCAGCGCCGAAATTGTGCTGGAAGGTGCGATCCATCCCGGCGAGACCGCACTGGAAGGTCCGTACGGAGACCATACCGGTTATTACAACGAACAAGAAATGTTTCCGGTATTCACCATCGACCGCATCACGATGCGGCGCGATCCGATTTATCATTCCACCTACACCGGAAAACCACCCGACGAGCCGGCGATTCTTGGCGTGGCGTTGAACGAAGTGTTCGTACCGCTGCTGCAAAAGCAATTCCCGGAAATCACCGATTTCTACCTGCCGCCGGAGGGCTGCTCGTACCGCATGGCGGTGGTCAGCATGAAAAAACAATACGCCGGTCACAGCAAGCGCGTGATGTTCGGCATTTGGAGTTTTTTGCGGCAATTCATGTACACCAAATTCATCATCGTCACGGATGACGACATCAACGTGCGCGACTGGAAAGAAGTGATCTGGGCGATCACTACCCGCGTCGATCCAGTACGCGACACCTTGCTGGTAGAAAATACGCCGATCGATTATCTCGATTTCGCCAGCCCGATTTCCGGCCTCGGCGGCAAAATGGGCCTGGATGCGACCAATAAATTCCCCGGCGAAACCAATCGCGAATGGGGCACGCCGATCACGATGGATGAGGCGGTCAAACAACGGATCGATGCGATGTGGAGCGAACTAGAAATCTCGTAACACCTCTCGCCGTCTATGTCACCCGTGATTTTTCAGGAAACAAGGTGATCGCTTGTCGGTGAAATACGCCATCTGCGCTTTTGTACTAGGCGTGATGCTGCTGCAGCAACAAGCGGAATTGCCAGACGCATCGTGGGGTTGGTTGTGGTCGCTTCTAGCTATGCTTTGCTTCGGTTGGCAGCAATTTGCGCCCAATCGCACCTTAATCTTCAAAATTGCGCTATGGCTTTTTTTTATGCTTACCGGCTTTCTGTGGGCAGCCATTCAAGCGCATTGGCGCCTATCTGATGAATTATCACCCACATGGGAGCGTCGTGATATTCAAGTTGTCGGAGTGGTTGCCAGCATTCCACAACATAGCGATCGCAGCGTGCGCTTTCAATTGGATGTGGAACGTATCATCACAGAAGAAGCGGTCGTGCCGCAACGAATCTCGCTCGCCTGGTATCTCGAACGGGCAACCAGTGATCATTCTCTGAAGCTACCGTCCATCCACGCCGGGGAACGCTGGCAATTGACAGTGCGCTTGAAACGACCACGCGGCAACGCCAATCCACATGGTTTCGATTATGAAGTCTGGGCGCTCGAACGCAATATTCGCGCCACCGGTTATGTGCGATCATCTCCACATAATCACCGCTTGGACGCATTGGTTCATCGCCCCACCTACTGGATTGAACACATACGCGAGCGGATACAGCAGCGTTTTTCGGAAAATCTTTCCGAACACACCCACCTTGGTGTATTGCAAGCACTGGCAACCGGCCATCAGCAAGCGATCGCACGCGATCAATGGCAAACCTTTACTCGTACCGGCACCAACCATTTGATGGCCATTTCCGGCCTGCATATTACGATGGTTGCAAGCTTGGCATTTGCATTGGTGCACGGACTGTGGCGATGGAATGCTTATTTAACATTACGGCTCCCGGCACGCCGTGCTGCAGTTGCGGCTGGATTAATAGTAGCTTTTGGCTATGCCTTGCTATCAGGCTTTGCTATCCCGGCACAGCGGGCTTTCTATATGCTTGCCGTTGTTGCAATCGGTTTGTGGAGCGAACGACAAACCTCTGCCGTAACCGTATTGGCTTGGGCGTTGTTGGCAGTCATCGTATTGGATCCTTGGGCATCTATCGCATCCGGTTTCTGGCTATCGTTCGGCGCAATTACCCTAATCATGCTGGTTACAGCCGGACGTATCGGCAGAAAGCATGGCTTGCGCAATTGGCTACGAGTGCAATGGGCGATTACACTGGGATTGATTCCGTTACTACTGGCGTTGTTCCAGCAAGTATCATTGATATCCCCTCTCGCCAACGCGATCGCAATACCGACAGTAAGCCTCATTGTTGTTCCACTGACATTACTGGCGACAATTCCATTGTTTGATTTTGTGCTGCCGCTAGCACACGAAACGGTCGGCATCTTAATGTCGATTCTTGAGCAAATGAGTGCATTACCACAAGTCGTATGGCAACAACATACACCGCCTCTATGGACAATCTTCGTTGCACTCGCTGGAGTTTTCTGGTTGTTGTTACCTGGGAGCTTGAGTATCGGGTTTCTGACAGGATTTCCGGCACGTTGGTTAGGTTTGATTGCGATGCTGCCGATGTTTCTGGTTGCTCCTCCCAAACCGAAAAACGGAGAGTTATGGTTAACGGTTTTGGATGTCGGGCAGGGTTTGTCAGTAGTGGCGCAAACCGAAAACCATGCATTGCTATTTGATACCGGCCCCGGATTCGGTGAAACCGACAGCGGCAATCGCGTCATCGTCCCATTCTTACGGGGCAAAGGTATTCGCCAAATTGATCGCCTAATCGTATCGCATGCCGATTCGGATCATAGCGGTGGCACTTTGTCCGTATTGCAAGCCGTAACCGTCAAGGAAATGTTGTCGTCATTGAACGATCGACATCCGATATTGCATGCAATCGCAAATCAAACCAAGTGTCACGCCGGTCAGCATTGGGTGTGGGACAATGTACACTTTGAAATGCTGCACCCCTGGACGGAAAATTATTTAAATCAAAGGCGGCAACCGAATATCAATAATTGCGTCTTGAAAATCACCACCCCCCATGGCAGCGTATTACTGCCCGCAGATATTGAAGCGAAAGATGAAGGCGTTTTAATCTCACGTTCAGCAGACCGGCTGGCAGCAACGGTTTTGATCGCTCCGCACCATGGCAGCCGAACCTCATCGACGGATACTTTTGTGCAAATTGTTAATCCTGAATTAGTTATATTTCCAGTCGGCTATTTGAATCGCCACAATCATCCAAATGCTGCAGTAATTGCACGTTACCAAGCCATCGACAGCGAATTGATGCGTAGCGACGATGACGGTGCTATCACTGTCCGGTTTGCAAATCACACATGGACAGCAGAACGCCGGCGCCAACGTTACCGGCGTTACTGGCAACAATAACAAACTGCCCGACAATATTTGCAGAGACCTTTGCACGGCGTCATGA
>DJMI01000049.1 GCA_002435335.1 Nitrosomonas sp. UBA6494 | reverse complement strand
AATCTTGGTTTGGCTAACGCATTGCTGCACCATTTGCGCGATAAATTGCCGGTTTCGCGGTGGCAGCGCGACCTGACCGATTCAACGGTGTTGCGCAATATGGGTGTTGCGTTGGGTTATACGCTACTCGCTTATGATTCCTGTTTGAAAGGACTGAACAAGTTGGATGTGAATCTCGCTCAATTGCATGCAGATTTGGATAACGCATGGGAAGTTCTGGCAGAACCGATACAGACCGTGATGCGGCGTTACGGTGTCGCTAACCCTTACGAGCAATTGAAAGCTTTAACGCGTGGGAAAGGTGGTATTAGTAAAGAAACATTGCATCAGTTTATCGCGGAATTACCGATTCCATCGGCGGAGAAAGATCGACTTTTGACTTTGACGCCGCATAATTACATTGGCAAAGCAAAAATACTGGCTGAAAGAATCGGTAATGACTAAAAATAATGCGCAAAATTCATCACATTAATAATGTGATGGCAAAATCGAATAAATATTTTTCCTGAATTCTCTTGAAACTGGGGAATGAATCCCAATATCGGCAGGATTATCATGAGGAGGAACGATGCAAAGTTCAGAAAATCCATTTAACTCAGAAGCCGCACAAGCTGAAACAAAGAGCGCCACTGAAGACAACAAGATACCGGGAATCAGCACTGATGCAACCATTCCAACGGGTGGTTCCACTACAGCCGCGCAGCCCGATATCGATGCTTTATTGAAGCAAGCCGAAGCCAAAGCAGCCGAACATTATGATGCATGGATGCGCGCTAAGGCTGAAACCGAGAATATCCGCAAGCGGGCACAAACCGATATTGCCAATGCACATAAATACGCCATTGAGAATTTTTCCACCGATTTGCTGACCGTAATGGATAGCTTGGAAGCCGCATTAGCGGTTGAGAATGCCAGCCTGGAAAACTTTAAAAGCGGTATGGAATTAACGCAAAAGCAATTGCTGAGCGTATTCGATAAATTCAGTATAAAAGCGATTGATCCCAAGGGAGAAAAATTTGATCCGCATCAGCATCAGGCAATGTGTACAGTCGAATCCGATCAGGCGCCTAATACCGTGGTTCAAGTGATGCAAAAAGGATACAAATTGAATGAACGAATCATTCGTCCTGCATTAGTTTCGGTTTCTAAAGCCCAAGGTACTTGAAATTCTGATCTATAACTCCACTTTATTACCAGTTTAACTAATGCGAAAATCTTAAAAAGGATCTAATTATGGCGAAAATTATCGGTATCGACTTAGGTACTACCAACTCTTGCGTATCCGTCATGGAAAGCGGAACGCCGAAAGTAATCGAAAATTCCGAAGGGACGCGCACAACGCCTTCCATTGTGGCCTATACGGAAGATAACGAAGTATTGGTGGGTGCTTCTGCCAAGCGGCAGGCAATTACTAATCCAAGGAATACACTATTTGCGGTTAAGCGTCTGATCGGGCGTCGTTTTGATGAAGATATGGTGCAACGCGATATCAAAATGGTTCCTTATAGCATTGTTCGCGCAGACAACAATGATGCTTGGGTGGAAGTGCGCGGTAGAAAAATTGCGCCGCCTGAAGTCTCCGCGCAAGTATTGATGAAGATGAAAAAGACGGCTGAGGATTATTTGGGTGAACCGGTTACCGAAGCGGTTATCACCGTACCTGCCTACTTCAATGATTCACAGCGTCAGGCGACCAAAGACGCAGGACGTATTGCCGGTCTGGAAGTCAAACGGATTATCAACGAGCCGACTGCGGCAGCATTGGCGTTCGGCTTGGATAAGAAAGAAGGTGATCGCAAAATTGCAGTCTATGACTTAGGCGGCGGAACGTTTGATATTTCCATTATCGAAATTGCCGAAATCGAAGGCGAACATCAGTTTGAAGTATTGGCAACCAACGGTGATACTTTCTTAGGCGGTGAGGATTTCGATTCACGCGTAATCGAATATTTGGTTGAAGAATTCAAGAAAGAAACCGGCATCGATCTGAAGAAAGATATGCTGGCATTGCAACGTTTAAAAGACGCAGCGGAAAAAACCAAAATCGAACTGTCTTCCAGCCAGCAAACGGAAGTCAATTTGCCGTATATCACCGCAGATGCTTCCGGTCCGAAACATTTGGCGGTGAAAATAACTCGCGCAAAATTGGAAAGTTTGGTTGAAGATTTGATCGAGCGAACAGTCGGTCCATGCCGTACTGCATTGAAAGATGCCGGTTTATCAGCTTCCGATATTGACGATGTCATTTTGGTCGGTGGTCAAACCCGTATGCCGAAAGTGCAAGAGAAAGTACGCGAAATTTTTGGTAAAGAACCACGCAAGGATGTAAATCCAGATGAAGCGGTTGCAGTCGGTGCGGCGATTCAAGGCGGTGTTTTACAAGGCGATGTCAAGGATGTATTGTTGTTGGATGTGACACCGTTATCGCTGGGTATTGAAACACTCGGCGGCGTTATGACCAAGCTGATCCAGAAAAATACTACGATACCGACTAAGGCGCAGCAAGTGTTTTCTACCGCTGATGATAATCAAACTGCGGTAACGATTCATGTATTGCAGGGCGAGCGTGAAATGGCTTCCGGTAACAAGAGTCTTGGTCAATTTAACCTGAGCGATATTCCACCATCTCCG
>DJMI01000122.1 GCA_002435335.1 Nitrosomonas sp. UBA6494 | reverse complement strand
AACAGTGATTTTGCAAAGGTCTCACCACATTGATTGTTGAGTAGTAAGCTCATAACAAACTTTGTATTGAATTGACGATCAGGAAAAACATTTATTGAAAAAAACAAGATCGTTGAATACCGTAACGATATCCGAGGTCACTCTGAATAAAACAGAAAAAAACAGAAATAAATGAATGTTGTTACAAAAGCATCAAATACGCATCAAACTACTCATTCAACCCTAATCTTTCCATTCGGTAACGTAGCGAGCGTACTGTAACCCCCAAGATCTTGGCAGCTTTCGTTCTATTATATTTATTATCCATCAAAGCTTTAACAATAGAATCCCTTTCCAATTTGTCAAGGTAATCTTGCAATGGCAAGTTAGAATCGATCATAACAGGCCATACTTTTTCAGCAAATTGCACTGGTTGTTGTGGATCATCCGGTGCAATAGTTTGTGTGGTTTCTTTAACTTTAGCCGTCAATTGCAGCTCATCCACACCGATTTCGGTATCCGAACACAATGCCAATGTACGCTCTAAAATATTCTCAAGCTCCCTAACATTGCCGGGAAAATCGTAATTTCTCAGCACATCCAAGGCCTCCTGCTTGAAATTGCATACAGACCGCGCCGATTCTTTACACAATTTCGCCATCACTGCATTTGCAATCAATGGAATATCATCCTTCATTGTTCTTAATGCCGGCATGTTTAATTCAATTACATTCAATCGATAATACAAATCCTGGCGGAATTGATTATATTCAACACATTGTGCTAAATTCTTATGCGTAGCGCTAATTATCCGAACGTCAATATTCTTCTCTTGTGCCTCACCGATTCTTCTAACCTGCTTTTCTTGGATGACACGCAACAACTTGACTTGCATTGTCAGCGGCAAATCGGCAACTTCGTCAAGAAACAATGTCCCGCCATCAGCAGTCAGAAAGAAACCGTCATGATCCTTGTCGGCACCGGTGAAGGCCCCTTTTTTATAACCGAAAAATTCACTTTCCATCAGATTCTCTGGGATAGCTCCGCAATTAACAGCTACAAAAGGTTTCGCATGGCGGGCGCTTCTTTCATGAATCATACGAGCAGCCAATTCTTTACCACTACCAGATTCGCCGCTGATATAAACAGAAGCTTGACTGCGCGATAGCTTCTCGATCGTTGCACGTAATTGGCGCATCGGCGGCGATTCACCTAATAGTGTTTTGTGATTCGATTCGGCTGGTGAAAGAATTCCGGTTCGCATCGGAGGCAAACTGAGTGCAGATTTAACTAATTCACGCAATTGCTTTAATGATACAGGTTTGGGCAAGTAATCAAACGCACCTGCTTTAAGTGCAGCCACAGCGTTTTCAGCCGTTCCATGCGCAGTTATCACAGCTACCGGCAAATCAGCACACTTCTGCGCAATATATTTCACTAAATCCAATCCTTCACCATCCGGCAAACGCATATCAGTGAGACACAATTGGAATTGTCCTCGTTGTAACAACTGTTTGGCATCATTGATACACTTTGCACTCGCCACTTCCATTCCCATACGTGCCAGGGTCAATTCAAGCAGTTCAATAATATCGGGTTCATCATCGACAATTAGAATATTAGGTGAAATGGTCTTCATATAAGCACTACCGGTATATTGATAAAACTTTGGATTACTGATCGTTTTGGCAAATGACTCTAAAATGAGTGCCGAACGAATCTTCTATATAATCAATTGATGCTCGATTGTTCTCACATAATTCTCGGGTAATAAATAAACCCAATCCGGTACCTCCTGCTGCAGTGGTAAAAAAAGGCTCAAAAATTTGCTTGCTTTGCGGTAATGCAATACCCGGTCCGTCATCAATAATATCAAAATATATATTGTTATCGGTAGCGGCTTTGGCAATTAGAATTTTTATGCTTCCCGCTTGTTGACGGCAATGTCGCTTTGCATTCTGACATAGATTCCACATAATCTGATGCAAGTGATCGCGATCGAAACGTATGACATATTGTTCAGCGGCAACCAATTTGAATAATTGGTTATCAATTTTCTCGATTTGACAAAATTCGTTTAAAAATTTAATCACAAAATTTACGAGATCGACCGATTCTATCTTGGCAGCATTGCGTCTATTCAATTGCAACACATCTTGCACAATTTTATTGAGTCTCTGCGTGTTGTCGCAAATAATGCGCACCAACCGTGTATTTACATTTTTCTCAACCAGCTCTTCCTCAAGGAGTTCGGCTGCATGATTTATTGCTGAGAGCGGATTGCGAATTTCATGAGCGATATTAGCCGTTAAGCGCCCTACAGCAGCCAATTTAAGTTGTTGCAATTGTGCATGAACCCGTCCCATATCTTCCAAAAAAATAACAACATCGCTGCGTGAATCAGTTTGAACCCGAAGAAAGCGAAGTCGGACCAGAGCATGTGTTTGCGCTAGTCGCAAACAATCACAATGCGTTTCATTATTGCTTTGCCATCTCGTCAATTGAACGGCTAATTCAGGTACGCAATCCGATAATTTAACCAAGTTTGACTGATTAATTGTTATATTGAAACCGAGCAGCTTTTCGGCATAGTGATTGCGTTGACGAATATTGCCTACTTTATTAATGATCAATATTCCTTCCTGCAAATCCTGGATAACCAATTGATTTATCTGCGCCATACTGACTAAATCAATACCTCGCTCCCTTGCCAATTGTTCGCTAGCCAAAGTGTGTTTTGCCAATCGATGCGCCAACCAAGCTACAGCAAAATACGCCATGCTCATCAAACCGGCCTGAGAATATTGTGCAATGTAGTTATTGACCGTGAGAAATGCATAGGCCTCTTGTAGCAATAAACCGAGTGATGCCATGGAAGCAAAAAAAAGAGCTAAACGTCCACGGCTGATTAAACCAGCCCCCGCCAATGAAACCAACATCAACACACCCAAACCGCTTTGCAAACCACCACTCGTGTACAACATTATGGAAAATATAACGATGTCAGTACCAACCTGAAAAAACAATTGCCAATCGAATCCAGGCGATCTCAATCGAACAAACAGCACAGATAAACCACCGCAGATAACATATATTATTCCGGTTTGAAGAAACAATTGATAATCGTAGGAACCGAAATGAGTAAACTGAAATTCCCGTGCAGCGAACAATAATCCGCACCCTATGATAAGTCGGTAGATATTGAAGAAATAAAGTGAACGCCAATATTGATCGATATACTCAATATCCTTAACTTCTGCCGGTAACCAAGGAATAGTTTTTTTTGACGATGATAGTGTAATCACTGCTAAAACTTGCCAAGTATTTGAGTTATAAAATGAAGAATATAAATTCTTACAATCGATATCATGAAATTATAAATTTATTTATATATTATTAGGCATAATTTTCTTGGTATTTCATTAAAACGACCTATACGTCGATGTTGATATCATCGCGTCACTGGTAATAGAAATAGCGATTAATCACTTCTTTTCGCTCCGTCTCAATGAAGAGAAAAGTTTAACGAAAGATTTTTTTATCAATCTGTGGATTAAGCGTATTTTTTAGGCTTACTATTTTCAAATAAAAATAGCGTGAGTTTACGATTGTATTAAATTGTATTTACGCATGACGTAAAGTAGCAAATCGCACTTGCAAGCGATTAGCCAGTTTTACCGCAGACAGGTAGATTTTTCTAAGGCAAAGAAACTCATTCAGCTTTAAGTTTCATTCAATAATGCCGCCACCAGCTTAGCTTCTATCTTCTGAAAATGTTGATTATTATTACGATTAACAGAAGGTTTCTGCCAATTTGGGTTTTGCCG
>DJMI01000035.1 GCA_002435335.1 Nitrosomonas sp. UBA6494 | reverse complement strand
AACTTAATTAGGAGTAGACTGAGAACCCCGCCTGGCTGGGGGGGGTCTCAGCCACCTATGCACACGCTTCAATCCATCGCTCCATCGGCAAAATTCACCGTTTTGTTGAATTATTGCCTTATACTGGCATCATTTTGATGAGGAGTGCATTGAATGAAAGCAAAAATCGCGGATTTATTAAAAAAAATCCCCGGTAAAATAAGCCCGGAATGGCCAATGGGTGAACCGTTTACACTGGCGCTCGCACACGGTTCGATGTCGGTAGAAATCTATACCCCCAAAGAAATCGACATTCAGACACCGCACGACCAAGATGAACTGTACTTCATCCATTCAGGTAAGGGAGAATTAGTCATCGACGGTGAACGTCATCTGTTTGAACCGGGAATGGTGTTCTTTGTCGCTGCCAATGTGCAGCATCGTTTTGAAAATTTCTCACCTGATTTTCTGACTTGGGTGGTTTTTTGGGGACCTAAAGGCGGCGAATGAATCAACCTTGAGATTAACGATGATCAAGTTTTACGGTTACAAAAAATGCGGCACTTGCCGCAAAGCGGAATTGGTACTACAGCACAGTGGGATTGATTATGTTTTTATCGACATTACCGAACACCCTCCATCAGCAACAGAATTGTCCGCAATCGCTACGCTTGCCAGAACACCATTAAACAAATTGTTCAATACCAGCGGCATACAATACCGAGAACTGAAAATCAAGGATCGATTGACTGCAATGTCAGACCAAGCCATTTTGACGTTATTGGCGGGCAATGGCCGTTTGATCAAGCGGCCCCTTGTTACCGATGAAAAACAAGCGACTGTGGGATTTAACGAAGAACAGTTTATGCAAACTTGGTGTTAAAAATAGGCTGAATAACACTTATGCGGATAATGGCATGCATTTAACTTGATTTCTTCCGATTTGTTTTGCATTCTTCAATGCACGGTCTGCGGTAGCAAGCATCAACTCACCAAGCGATTTAGGACAATGATCGTTTTTTTCTAATTGCTGGGCGTCGGAGACACCGATCGATATGGTAATTTCAATTGCTTGCCCTTCCAATTCGATTTGCTGATTCTGAATATTTTGCTGAATACGTTCAGCTACGCTCCGCGCACGATCAATGTCCGCTTCAATCAGCAAAACGACAAACTCTTCTTCGTTATAACGTCCGACAATATCGGTAGTACGAAGTCCGCGCCAAATTTTTTGTGCGACCTGTTTTAATATTTTGTCGCCGTTAATATAGCCATAGCTCTTTTTATATTGCTCAAAACAATCGATACCGATAAACAAGCAGCTCAATGATTTTTGATAACGCCGACTATGGGAAATTTCCTTCGGCAAACGCTCGTCAAAATAGCGCCGATTATTAATTCCGGTTAAAAAATCGATCAATCCTAAATTTATCTGTCGTTCCGGCAACATCTTTAAGCTAGGCACAAAACCCAATATCGGGTTGAAATAGTTTGTCGTAGTTATTTATTTATTCTATGCCGACATATTATTCATAAAAAACATACGTTATTTATTATATTATTTGCCGCCACTTGAATAAACTTAACCAACTTATTTTTAATTCACCTTGGCATTATAAACGAAGTTGCTAGCAAATTGATGCATAAAACAAACTTGCGCTTTCAGATTCATACTTGTACTCTTGCGGCAATGGCTGCATACAGGTGCTGCGATCAATCATGTATTGACGACGGCTTCCATCAATAAATCGGATGTTGCAGGAGGTGAAATTGAGTAACACGAAGTTTTTAATACGTAAAACAGCGATCCTCGGTGCAGGAGTAATGGGTGCGCAAATCGCAGCGCACATGGTTAACGCTGGCATCGAAACATTGCTATTTGAACTACCCGGCGATGCGGAAAATCCGAACGCCAATGTCATCAAGGCAGTAGAAAAATTAAAAAAACAAGAACCGGCACCGCTATCAGCCAAAACCAAAGCCATCAGCATTCAACCTGTCAACTACGATCAGCATCTCGAATTACTCAAAGATTGCGATTTGGTAATCGAAGCAATCGCCGAACGCATGGACTGGAAACGCGATTTATACGCGAAGGTATCGCCTTTCCTTGGTGAAGAATCTATTTTTGCCAGTAATACTTCAGGTTTATCGATCAATCAACTTGCCGAGGCATTTCCGGAAAATCTGCGTCACCGTTTCTGCGGCATTCATTTCTTCAACCCGCCTCGTTACATGCATTTAGTCGAACTGATTCCTTGTCAAGCAAGTGATGCTTCTATGCTCGACAACCTGGAAGCATTTCTGGTGACTCATTTGGGTAAAGGCGTTATCCGTGCCAAAGATACACCGAACTTCATCGCCAATCGCATCGGCGTTTTTTCGCTGCTAGCCACGATGCACCACAGTCAAGCGTTTCACCTAAACTTCGATCTGGTCGACGCACTGACCGGTACTTTGATCGGACGCCCCAGAAGTGCGACTTTCCGCACTGCCGATGTAGTCGGTCTTGATACGCTGGCGCATGTGATCAACACCATGCGCGACACGCTGCCGGATGATCCGTGGCATCGGTATTTTGCCGTGCCGGATTGGCTGCAAAACCTGATTCAATCGGGTGCACTGGGTGAAAAAGTCAAGCGCGGCGTCTATCAAAAAATCAAGGGCGAAATTCACGTGCTGGATCTCGCTTCGCAAAACTACCGGGTATCGGGTACGGAAGTCGACGAAGAATTGAAGCGATTGCTAAAATATAGCACTGCTGCTGATAAATTCGCTGGGCTCCGCAACAGCCATCATCCGCAAGCGCAATTCTTATGGGCAATTTTCCGGGATGTATTTCACTATTGCGCGGTGCAGCTGGCATCAATCGCCGATAACGCACGCGATCTCGATCTGGCAGTGCGCTGGGGCTTCGGTTGGAATCAGGGGCCTTTCGAAATATGGCAAACAGCCGGCTGGCAGCAAATCACGCAATGGATACAAGAAGACATCGCAGCCGGCAAAACCATGAGTCAAACGCCGCTTCCACAATGGGTGCTGGAAATCGCCAGCAGCCTGACACAAAGCGTGCATACTGCACAAGGCTCCTTCTCGCCGGCTTCAGGAATCAATCAACGACGTTCGCAACTGCCGGTATACCGTCGTCAACTATTCCCGGATCGCTTGATCGGAGAAGACGCGCATTACGGTGAAACCATTTTTGAAACCGATGCGGTCAGAATGTGGCATACCGGCGACGATATCGCAATCCTCAGCTTCAAGAGCAAAATGCATACCATTGGCATTGATGTTCTTGAAGGCGTGCAACATGCGCTCAAGGAAGCTGAGCAACACTGGCGTGCTTTGGTTATTTGGCAAACCGAACCGCCATTCTCAGCCGGTGCCAATCTGCAAAAAGCCACGGAAAAGCCCAAACTGGAAGCGCAACAGGGCAACACACCGCCCCCGCCGCCGCAGCTACCAACTGCCTTTCAGCAATTTCTAAAGAAATTACGTAAAACAACGCAAGCTACTGTACTACAAGTGGCACGTGAATTGGATCTTGCCGATGTATTGATGGCCAAGAAGCTGGAAGAAGTCAACGGTATGATCAAACAATTCCAGCAAACGTCGCAAGCACTACGTTATTCCATGATTCCGACCGTCGCCGCCGTCGATGGCCTGGCGCTTGGCGGTGGTTGTGAATTCGTCATGCATTGCGATCGAGCTGTGGCCACACTGGAAAGCTATATCGGCCTAGTGGAAACCGGGGTCGGCTTATTACCGGCAGGTGGGGGATGTAAGGAATTTGCGATGCGTGCAGCGCAAAACGCTAAGGATGGCGATCCTTTTCCGCAGTTGCAATTGTATTTCAAGACAGTAGCGATGGCGGAATTAGCAAAAAGCGCAGAACAAGCGAAGGAGTTGGGTTATTTTCGCTTTGCCGATGTCGTGGTGATGCACCGCTACGAATTGCTGCATGTCGCCAAGGCGCAAGCTTTGGCGCTGGCGGAAGCTGGCTACCGGCCACCGCTGCGTATGCGGGAAATTCCAGTGGCAGGCAACACCGGTATCGCAACAATCGAAAGCATGCTGGTCAACATGCGTGAAGGCGGTTTCATTTCCGAGCACGATTACTTGATCGGTTGCAAAGTGGCACACGTAATGTGCGGCGGCGATCTGACGCCAGGCAGTTTGGTCGACGAAGATTGGTTCTTGGAATTGGAAAGTGCAGCATTCATGGAATTAATCGCCACCGAGAAAACCCAAGCGCGTATCGAACATACCCTCAAAACAGGCAAACCGCTCAGAAACTGATTCATTCGGAGACCATCATGACCAAACAAACCCAAGAAGCCTATATCGTTGCCGCAACGAGAACGCCGGTCGGTAAAGCACCGCGCGGCATGTTCAGAAACGTTCGCCCCGATGACATGCTGGTGCACGTAATCCAAACGGTAATGAAGCAGTGTCCAAGTTTAGATCCTGCGGCAATCGACGACGTAATCGTCGGTTGCGCCATGCCGGAAGCGGAGCAAGGCATCAATGTGGCTCGAGTCGCCTTGCTGCTGGCAGGATTACCAAACAGTGTGCCCGGCATGACAATCAACCGTTTTTGCGCCTCCGGACTACAATCCGTGGCTCTGGCCGCTGATCGCATACGCCTGGGAGAAGCGGATGTAATGATTGCGGGTGGCACCGAAAGCATGAGCATGGTGCCGATGATGGGTAACAAAGTGGCAATGAATCCGGCCATGTTTCAACATGAAGAAAATGTTGCGATTGCCTACGGAATGGGAATGACCGCAGAAAAAGTCGCCGAGCAATGGAAAGTATCTCGCGAAGCGCAAGACGAATTTGCATTATCCAGTCATCAACGCGCATTGCGGGCAATCACAACCGGTGAATTCAAAGACGAAATTGCACCTTATACCGTTGACGAAAAACGCCCCGATCTGATCACTCATCAAATACACGAAGAAATCACCATCAGGGATACCGACGAAGGCCCGCGCGCCGATACCAGTTTTGACGCACTCGCCAAACTGAAACCGGTATTCGCCGCCAAAGGCTCGGTGACCGCTGGTAACAGTTCGCAAATGTCCGATGGCGCGGGTGCCGTGATTTTGATGAGTGAAGCGGCAATGCAACGCTTCAATCTTTCACCGCTCGGGCGTTTTGTCGGATTCTCAGTGGCTGGTGTACCACCGGAAATCATGGGAGTGGGGCCGATCAAGGCGATTCCCAAGGTACTGGCGCAAACCGGCATCAAACAGGACGATCTGGATTGGATCGAATTGAACGAAGCTTTTGCTGCACAAAGTCTGGCGGTAATCAACGATCTTGGATTGGATCGCGAAAAAGTCAATCCACTAGGTGGTGCCATTGCACTGGGACACCCGCTGGGCGCCACCGGATCGATCCGCGTTGCGACGCTATTGCACGGACTACGCCGTCATCACAAAAAATACGGTATGGTCACCATGTGCATCGGCAGCGGCATGGGTGCAGCCGGTATTTTTGAGGCGCTATAAGGACATGGTTTAAAAGACTCAGTCACTCCAGTTAAGTAAAAATAGTCTTAATTGGAGTGGTTGAATTCATTAATTCACATCAGAGCGGATATCAACAGCTGAAACGAAGCAAGAGTGAATGTATATCGAAGTCCGGCAGACTCCTAACGGCATGATACAATGTAATATTGCCGGATACGATTTAATCTCTAAAATTCTGAAATTGTAACGGAAAATCGTCGACACACTTCCTCACCAGTTGTATCGTTTCCTGCAATACATCTTTTTTGGCACCGGATACTCGCACTACATTACCTTGAATACTGGCTTGAACCTTTAACTTGCTGTCTTTGATATGCTTGATGATTTTCTTTGCCAGTTCGGTTTCCACGCCGGTTTTTACCGTAATGACCTGCTTGACCTTATTTCCGCTGACCTTTTCTACCCCGCCCTTATCCAAACAGCGTACATCGATATTTCGTTTGGTCAGTTTAGTTCGTAAAATATCTAATATCTGCTCCAACTTGAATTCATCATCGGCATACACAATCAACTGATACTCAGTTTGTTCTACCCTCGCATCGGAACCTTTAAAGTCGAATCGCGTACTGACTTCTTTGTTAACTTGATCGACCGCATTCCTGATTTCTTGCTTATCAACCTCGGAAACTATGTCAAATGTTGGCATCTTGTCGCTCTACCCAGGTTGCCTTACTAGCTTTTATTCTTTTTGTGCAAATTCGCGGCGATGCGCATCCGCAGCGCATTCAGTTTAATAAATCCGGCCGCATCGGCTTGATTGTATGCACCGGCATCATCCTCAAAAGTTGCAATCGTGGGATCAAACAACGAGTCGCTTTGCGAGTCCCGTCCGACCACAATCACGTTGCCTTTGTATAATTTCAACCGTACCCAGCCATTGACGTGTTCTTGCGTCGCATCGATCAGCGTTTGCAGCACCTTTCGTTCCGGGCTCCACCAATATCCGTTATAAATCAGCGCCGCATAGCGTGGCATCAAATCATCTTTCAGATGAGCGACTTCCCGATCCAGTGTGATCGATTCCATCGCGCGGTGCGCACGCAGCAATATGGTTCCACCCGGTGTTTCATAGCATCCGCGCGATTTCATGCCGACATAGCGGTTTTCCACCAGATCTAACCGCCCGATGCCGTGCTTGCCGCCCAATTGATTCAGTTTTTCCAGAACACTAGCCGGTGATAACGAAACACCGTTTAACGCCACGACATCGCCCCGCTTGAATTCTATATCCAAATACTCCGCCTGATCCGGTGCAGCTTCGGGAGACACGCTCCAACGCCACATCGATTCTTCGGGTTCTGTCGCCGGGTTTTCCAAAATCCGACCTTCGTATGAAATATGCAATAAATTAGCATCCATACTGTACGGTGAACCGGCTTTCTTTTTCATTTCCACAGGAATACCGTGCCGTTCCGCATATTCGAGCAACTTTTCCCGCGAATTCAGATCCCACTCCCGCCATGGTGCAATAACCTGTATATCCGGCTGCAGCGCATAATAACCCAACTCAAAGCGCACTTGATCGTTACCTTTGCCGGTAGCGCCGTGCGATACCGCATCGGCACCGGTTTCTTTGGCGATCTCGATTTGCCGTTTTGAAATCAACGGGCGCGCAATGCTGGTACCCAGCAAATACTCGCCTTCGTAAATGGTATTGGCACGAAACATTGGAAACACAAAATCGCGCACGAATTCTTCACGCAAATCGTCTATATAAATTTCCTTGACACCCAGTTGCTTTGCCTTGGCACGAGCCGGCTCGACTTCTTCACCTTGACCGATATCTGCGGTAAACGTAACCACTTCGCATTGATAAGTATCCTGCAACCATTTCAAAATAACTGAAGTATCCAATCCACCGGAAAATGCCAATACAACTTTATTAATTTTTTTCATTGGTAATTTAATTTATCGATAATTCTCAAAACTACTTATTCACATCCACCTTGCCCAACAGCAAATATTCCATTAATGCTTTTTGCGTATGCAAGCGGTTTTCAGCTTCATCCCACACCACCGATTGCGGTCCGTCGATTACGTCGGTACTCACCTCTTCACCGCGATGCGCGGGCAAGCAGTGCATAAACAATGCGTCGGGTTTTGCCAGCGCCATCATTTCCGCATCGACGCAAAAATCCGCAAAATCCTTTTTCCTTTGCTCGGTTTCTTCTTCGAATCCCATGCTGGTCCAGACATCGGTCGTCACCAAATCCGCGCCGCTTACCGCCCGGTGCGGATCGTCAAATACCGCAAAATGCGTATGGCCGCTTAGTCCAATTCGTTCGGGCTCGATGCTGTAACCCGGCGGTGTCGAAACGTGCACGGTAAAGTTGAAAATCTCTGCCGCTTGCAGCCAGGTATTGCACATATTGTTGGCATCACCGATCCACGCGACTACTTTTCCTTCGATTGAACCGCGAAATTCAGTATAGGTAAAAATATCGCTCATGATTTGACAGGGGTGATATTCATCGGTCAATCCGTTAATCACCGGCACGCGGGAATACGCCGCGAAACGCTCCATGACTTCGTGCTGATAAGTACGGATCATCACCAAATCCACCATACGCGATATGACCCTCGCCGCATCCTCAACAGGCTCTCCACGCCCCAACTGCGTATCGCGCGTAGACAAATAAATAGCGGAACCGCCCAATTGATGCATACCTGCTTCAAACGACAAGCGCGTTCGCGTCGAGTTTTTATCGAATATCATCGCTAGCGTACGATCGGCGAGCGGCCAATATTGCCGATAATCCTTGAAAGCACGCTTTATCCAGCGCGTACGCTCGAACAAGTACTCGTACTCTTCCCGACTGAAATCCTTGAATTGCAAAAAATGCTTGAATTGCATAATGCGATAATAGTTAACCAACAAAACGACATCATTTGCTGGCTATTAAAAACTCCTTTATCAATTGGCAGGTTATATTGACAACCTGCTCGGCTTCCTGCCGCTGCATCACAAAGGCCGGCAGCAAACGAACAACCTTATCCGAAGTCACGTTGATCAATAACCTCTTATCCAGCGCTTTTTTGACCAATTCAACACACGGAACAGCTAGTTCGATACCAACGATCAAGCCCTGTCCTCTCACTTGCACCACACCGGCAACATCAGCCAACTGCTGCCTGAATCGATCGCGCATAAAATCGCCTAGCTCCGCTGCGTGCTCGATCAAGTGCTCATCTGTTATTACACTCAGTGTTTCAAGCGCGGCGGCGCAAGCCAAAGGATTACCACCAAATGTCGAAGCGTGATTACCGGGTTTAAATACCTCGGCAGCCACACCTCTGGCCAAACACGCACCGATTGGCACACCGCCGCCCAGTCCCTTAGCCAAGGTGATGACATCGGGTTGTATTTGGCTGTGCTGAAAGGCAAACCATTTACCGCTGCGACCAATGCCGGATTGCACCTCGTCCAGCATCAGCAGCCAACCATTCTGATCGCATAGTGAACGCAACTGCTGCAAATATTGCGCTTCAGGAATATTAACACCGCCTTCCCCCTGGAAAGGCTCCACCAATATTGCAACCACATCCTTGTTATTAGCCGCAACCTGCGCCACTGCTTCCAGATTGTTATAAGGCGCTCGCACAAAACCAGACAACAGCGGTTCGAATCCTGCTTGCACCTTGCGATTGCCACTCGCAGTTAGCGTCGCCATGGTTCGCCCATGGAAAGAACGCTCCATCACGATGATAGTGGGTAATGAAATGCCTTTATTGTGTCCGTGCAATCGTGCCAGCTTAATGGCTGCCTCATTGGCTTCAGCACCTGAGTTACAGAAAAAAGCATTATCCATTCCGGATAAGGCGATTAAACGCTCGGCCAGCAGTTCTTGTTTTTTGATATGGTATAAATTAGAGGTATGAATCAGCGTGCCCGCTTGTTCACAAATCGCTTTAGCTAAACGTGGATGACAATGTCCCAATCCGCATACCGCGACACCCGACAAAGCGTCAAGATAACGCTCCCCCTGATCATCCCACAGCCAAACGCCTTCACCTCTGACAAAGGTAACAGGTAGCCGTGCATAAGTATTCATTACATTCGACACAACGCAACACCCATTTCAAATGAAAAATCCCAATCCAAGATACCTTCCAAAACTTGCCTAGAATTTTTAAAAAAACCATTATGGTTACTTATTTAATTAGGTTTTTCAAGCTTTTTTTCTTTTAGGATCTGCTGACTATCACAACCCTTGCGTAGCAAAGTTAACTGAGAATCGCTACCAACATGCTAAAATACATGATTTAAAATTTCATACGCGCAAGTTTAAGAAGAATCGCTTCTTCATCATAACCCGTTGTCCTGAATAAAATCATACACTATGGATCAGTTTGCCAAGGAAACACTACCGGTCAATCTCGAAGAAGAAATGCGGCGCTCGTATTTGGATTACGCGATGAGCGTAATTGTCGGCCGCGCTTTGCCGGATGTCCGCGATGGCTTGAAGCCAGTGCATCGGCGCGTCTTGTTCGCCATGCACGAACTCTCGAACGACTGGAACAGGCCATACAAAAAATCGGCACGTATCGTCGGCGATGTGATCGGTAAATATCATCCGCACGGCGACACCGCCGTTTACGACACCATCGTACGCATGGCACAAGATTTCTCGCTACGCTATATGCTGATCGACGGTCAAGGCAACTTCGGTTCGGTCGATGGTGACAATGCCGCGGCAATGCGTTACACCGAAATCCGCATGTCGCGCATCGCCCACGAATTACTAATCGATCTTGATAAAGAAACGGTCGACTTCGGCCCCAATTATGACGGCTCCGAAAAAGAACCTCTGATCCTGCCGGCAAAAATTCCGAATCTGCTGATCAACGGTTCATCCGGTATTGCCGTNNCCTGAAATCAGCATTGACGAACTGATTGAATACATACCAGCGCCGGACTTCCCAACGGCAGGCATTATTTACGGCGTTGAAGGCGTCAAAGACGGTTATCGTACCGGACGGGGACGCGTAGTGATGCGTGCCCGCACGCACTTCGAAGACATGGAAAAAGGCAGCCGCCAATGCATCGTCATCGACGAATTACCTTATCAAGTAAATAAAGCCAATTTGCTGATCCGCATCGGCGAATTGGTGCGCGAGAAAAAAATCGAAGGTATTTCCGATCTTCGCGATGAATCCGACAAATCCGGCATGCGCGTGGTCATCGAACTGAAGCGCGGCGAAATGCCCGAAGTCATTCTGAACAACTTGTACAAAGAAACGCAAATGCAAGACACGTTCGGCATGAACATGGTGGCATTGCTCGACGGCCAACCGCGTTTGCTGAATCTGAAGCAGATCCTAGATGCTTTCTTGCGCCATCGCCGCGAAGTCGTCACGCGCCGCACGGTTTTCGAATTGAAAAAAGCACGCGAACGCGGCCATATCCTGGAAGGCTTAGCGGTCGCACTCTCCAATGTCGATGAAATCATCGCTTTGATCAAAGCGGCAGCCACACCGTCTGACGCCAAAACGGCTTTGATGGCAAGAGCCTGGCAATCCATGCTGGTTAAAGAAATGCTGACGCGCGCACTGGAAGATGCCAATGCATTGCGCCCCGAGGGATTGGATTCCGCATTTGGTTTGCAATCGCAAGGTTATTACTTATCCGATGAACAAGCACAAGCGATTCTGGAATTGCGCCTGCAACGCTTGACCGGCCTGGAACAAGAAAAAATCGTCGATGAATACAAGGAAGTCATCGACAGAATCATCGATTACTTAGATATTCTCGCCAATCCGCAACGCATCACCGCTATCATCACCGAAGAATTAGGCACGATCAAACAGCAATTCGGCGACCAACGCCGCAGCGAAATTGTCCTCAGTACGCAAGATTTGAGTATGGAAGACTTGATCGCTCCGACAGATGTCGTGGTTACGCTGTCGCACAGCGGTTACATCAAATCGCAATCGCTAGACGAATACCGCGCACAAAAGCGCGGCGGCCGCGGTAAACAGGCTACCGGCACCAAGGAAGACGATTTCATCGACAAGTTATTTATCGCCAACACGCACGATTATATTTTGTGCTTCTCAAGCCTCGGACGCGTGTATTGGATCAAGGTTTACGACGTACCGCAAGGCAGCCGACAATCACTCGGTAAACCGATCGTCAACCTGGTGCAATTGGAAGAAGGCGAAAAAATCAATGCCATCCTGCCGGTCAAAACCTTCGACGACAATCACTTCGTCTTTATGGCCACCGCGTTCGGCACTGTTAAGAAAACACCGCTGTCCGAATTTTCCCGTCCGCGCAGCAGCGGCATTATCGCCATTGGACTCGACGAGGGTGATTACTTGATCGGCGTCGAATTAACTGAAGGCAAACACGATGTCATGCTATTCTCGGATAACGGCAAGGCGATGCGTTTTGACGAAAACGACGTGCGACCAATGGGACGCACCGCACGCGGCGTACGTGGCATGAAGCTCGGCAGCGGGCAGCAAGTCATTTCAATGCTGGTAGCCGAAAATGAAGAGCTCGCGGTACTGACCGCTACGGAAAACGGTTACGGTAAGCGCACACCGATCAGCGAATACACTCGCCATAACCGCGGCACACAAGGAATGATCGCAATCATCACCAGTCCGCGCAACGGCAAAGTCGTCACTGCAAAATTGGTAAAACCCAACGACGAAATCATTCTGATCACCTCCGGCGGCGTGATGATTCGGACGCGCGTCAACGAAGTACGCGAAATGAGTCGCGCAACGCAAGGTGTCACACTGATCAATCTGGATGCCGGGGAGAAACTTGCTGGCTTGGAACGCGTTGTCGAGAGCGAAGACAGCGACGAAGGCAGTTAATCGATTTGCAATGGACGCAATCTATAATTTCAGCGCCGGACCCGCAGTGCTTCCCAAGGAAGTGTTAGAGCAAGCGCAAGATGAAATGTTAGACTGGCATGGCAGTGGCATGTCGGTCATGGAAATGAGCCATCGCGGCAAAGAATTCATGTCGATTGCGGCAAAAACCGAACATGACTTGCGCGAGCTCGCCAATATCCCGAGAAATTACAAAATTTTGTTCCTGCAAGGCGGGGCTTCCAGTCAATTCTCCATGGTGCCGCTGAATCTGTTGCGCGGCAAAACCAAAGCGGACTACATCAACACCGGCCAATGGTCGACCAAAGCGATCGAAGAAGCACGTCGATATTGCACCGTGAACGTTGCTGCGTCATCGGAAGACGCCGGTTTTACTTACATACCGCCGCAACAACAATGGAATCTCGATCCCAATGCGGCCTACGTGCATTACACCAGCAACGAAACGATCGGTGGCGTCGAATTCCATTGGATTCCCGAAATCCACACCGATATCCCGTTAGTGGCCGATATGTCGTCGGATATCTTGTCGCGCCCGATAGACGTTACGCGTTTTGGCCTAATCTACGCCGGCGCACAAAAAAACCTGGGGCCCGCCGGATTGGTACTGGTGATCGTACGCGAGGATTTGCTCGGTATGCCGTTACCCGGCACACCGACGCTGTTCAATTATCAAATTCATGCGCAAAACGATTCGATGTACAACACGCCACCGACTTATGCTTTATACATTACCGGCTTGGTATTCGAATGGCTGAAGCGCAAAGGTGGGTTGACCGAAATAGAAAAAATCAATATCGCCAAGGCCACATTACTATATGAATTTCTCGACAGTAGCGATTTTTATCATTGTCCGGTTGCCAAAACCGACCGCTCCCGGATGAACGTACCGTTTACGTTGAAAAACCCAGAGCTGGATAGCGAATTTCTCAAGCAAGCGGAACTAAACGGTTTATTGCAACTGAAAGGTCACCGCTCGGTCGGCGGCATGCGTGCTTCCATCTATAATGCCATGCCCATTGAAGGTGTCGAGAAATTGGTTGCTTTTATGAAAGAATTCGCCAATCAGCATGCCTGAGCAACAAATATTCAACATATTGACCCTGAATGCGATTTCACCGCATGGGCTGAACCGTTTTGCCACCGACCGATATCGTGTCGGTCATGACATCGCGGAACCGGATGCAATTTTAGTGCGCTCACACAACATGCACCACAGCGACATTCCGCAAAGCGTCAAAGCCATCGGTCGCGCAGGCGCCGGCACCAATAATATTCCACTGCAGACGATGAATATCCGCGGCGTCCCGGTATTCAATACACCCGGAGCCAATGCCAATGCAGTCAAAGAGTTAGTGTTGGCAAGCTTGTTTTTAGCCGCGCGCAATTTGGTTCCCGCGTTACAATTCGTCGACAGCTTGCAAGGCGATGATGAAGCAATGAATAAACAAGCAGAAGAAAATAAGAAACGTTTTTCCGGTATCGAACTGCCGGGACGCACACTCGGCGTCATCGGCTTGGGTGAAATCGGCCGATTGGTTGCCAATTCGGCGATCAAGCTCGGCATGAAAGTCATCGGCTTTGATCCCAAAATCACCGTCGAATCGGCCTGGAGTTTGTCTGCGGAAGTCAAAAAAGCCAATAGCTTAGAAGACTTGCTGCGTCACAGCGAATTTATCAGCATGCATGTGCCGCTGTTAGAATCAACATTGCATATGATCAACGCACAAACCATTCAGTTGATGAAAAATCACGTCATTTTGCTGAATTTCTCGCGCGGCGCGATCATCGACGAAGACGCGCTTTTGCAGGCGATCGCCAGTAACAAAATCAAAACCTACGTCAGCGATTTCCCTAGCCAAAAACTGCAACATCAAAAAAATATCATTGCGTTGCCGCACTTAGGCGCATCGACTGCGGAAGCAGAGGATAATTGTGCCGTTATGGTCGCCGACCAACTGATTGATTTTCTGGAAAATGGCAATATTACCAACGCCGTTAATTTTCCCGATACTCGGATGGAAAGAGAGGCACCGTACCGCGTTGCAGTTGCCAACGCCAACGTACCGAATATTTTAGGTCAAATCTCTACCAGTATGGCCAAAGCAGGGTTGAATATCCATAATATGATCAACAAATCCCGCGGAGAAATGGCTTACACATTGGTTGATACCGACAGCCCGGTACCACAGCATGTATTAAATGAAATCGCCACAATTACCGGTGTGCTGATGGCGAGATACCTTCCATATCCGATTTAAAGCCAATTATCGACTTGTTATGTCTGAACAACTAAAACAATTACGCGATCAAATCGATGCCATCGACAACGAATTGTTGCAGCTCATCAGCAAACGCGCGACGCTTGCGCAGCAAATCGGCAAAGCAAAAAACCACGGCATTGTGTATCGCCCC
This sequence comes from Nitrosomonas sp. UBA6494, assembly GCA_002435335.1. Classification (GTDB taxonomy): domain Bacteria; phylum Pseudomonadota; class Gammaproteobacteria; order Burkholderiales; family Nitrosomonadaceae; genus Nitrosomonas. The sequence goes on along the minus strand of DJMI01000035.1, from coordinate 10,408 downwards.
GAGCGAGAAGCGCAAATCCTGGCACGGCTTCAGGAATTGAACCCCGGCCCGATCGGTAATGCGCATATCAAACATTTGTTTACCGAAATCATGTCGGTATGCCGAGCTTTGGAGAGCACCATGAGCATTGCCTACCTTGGGCCGAACGGTACTTTTTCCGAAGAAGCGGCGTTAAAGCGTTTCGGCAACGCCATCACAACCGTTGCATGCGATTCGATCGACGATGTATTCCGTACTGTCGAATCCAATACCGCGCAATACGGCGTAGTACCAGTAGAAAACTCTACCGAAGGCGCAGTTGGCAGAACCATGGATTTGCTGTTGCAATCATCGCTGTCCATATGCGGCGAAATCCAACTTCCCATACACCAATTCTTGTTGGCACAGCAAACCGATTTGACTCAAATCAGTAAAGTCTATTCGCACCCGCAATCGCTGGCACAGTGTCATCACTGGATCAGGACCAACTTGCCGCACCTACCGAACACCGCACTGATCCATTCAGCCAGCAATGCCGATGCGGCACGACAAGCGGCTGCCGACAAAACCACCGCTGCGATTGCAGGAAAAAGAGCAGCTCAACTGTTCGGATTATCAATTTGCGCTGAAAATATCGAGGACGATCCCAAAAATACCACTCGTTTTCTGGTTATCGGTAAGCAACTCGTGGCTCCTTCCGGCAAGGACAAAACATCGCTGGCCTTATCCACCGACAATCGCTCCGGTGCCATATATAAATTACTCGAACCGCTCGCTAAGCACAGTGTCAGTATGAGCCGCCTGGAATCGCGTCCTTCTCGTAGCAACTTGTGGCAGTATGTGTTTTACATCGACCTAGAAGGTCACCAGCAAGACGAAAACGTGTCCGTTGCGCTTGAGCAGTTACGTGAACGCGCCGTATTTTTAAAAATCTTAGGCTCTTATCCCGCAAGCTAGCATCAAATCTCCACTCATCTTTTTTATTCATCAATCAAGCTAATCTTATGAATCTTTGCGATTTTGCACCCGAATACATCCGCTCGATCCAACCGTACCAACCCGGCAAGCCCATCTCGGAACTTGCACGTGAAATGGGTTTAGACGAAGACTATGTGATCAAATTGGCTTCCAACGAGAATCCACTCGGCACCAGCCCGATCGCACTGGACGCCATGATCAATGCACTGCACGACATTGCACTCTACCCCGATGGAAGCGGTTACGAATTGAAAGCGGCATTATCGAAACGCTACGGCGTTACTCCGGAGCAAATCGTTTTGGGTAACGGCTCCAACGATGTGCTAGATCTAGCCGCGCGCGTTTTTCTCAAACCTGGCGCTGCGGCGGTTTTCTCACAACATGCCTTTGCGGTTTATCCGCTGGTAACACAAATGATCGGCGCCAACGGCATTACAGTGCCTGCGCGCGATTATGGTCACGACCTGCCCGCCATGCTCGATGCGATCACACCGGAAACACGCATCGTTTTCATCGCCAGCCCGAACAATCCCACCGGAACGTTGTCCGGTGAAAAAGAGTTACAACTCTTCATGGAGCGCGTGTCGCGCGATGTATTGGTCGTGATGGACGAGGCATATTACGAATATCTCCCCGAAGCGAACAAACCGGATAGTATAAAATGGCTTAAGCAGTACCCCAATTTACTTATTACACGCACCTTCTCCAAAGTATACGGTTTAGCCGGCGTACGCGTCGGTTTCGGCCTGACGCACCCGGATGTCGCCAACTTAATGAATCGCGTGCGCCAACCTTTCAACGTCAGCAGCATCGGCTTGGTCGGCGCCTTGGCAGCTTTGCAAGACGCTGAATTCGTGCAACGGTCTTACGCGCTAAACCGTGCCGGTATGATGCAACTGACTGATGGCTTCCGCAAACTCGGTGTCGAATATATCCCGTCGTACGGCAATTTCATCAGTTTCCGCGTCAAAGGTGAAGCCGCCAACACGCAGAAAGTGTATCAACGGTTGCTGCAACAAGGAATCATCATCCGTCCGCTGGGTATTTACGAAATGCCGCACCACCTTCGCGTTACCGTAGGACTCGAATCGCAAAACAAACGTTTCTTGGAAGCATTGGAACTCACACTGAGCGAATTAACATAGTCGGATTGAGCGAGCATTTCGATGGCACACGGTACCACGGTCAGCAAACTGGTTATCATCGGCGTCGGCCTGATCGGCGGCTCCTTTGCACTGGCATTGCGCAACGCCGGAATGGTGAATCATATCGTAGGCATTGGCCGCAGCCAGCATAATATGCAGCGTGCCGTTGAACTTGGCGTCATCGATGAAATCGCCACCGATACGGCATCGGCACTACACAATGCCGAGCTGGTATTTTTGGCAATGCCGGTCGGGCAAACCGTTTCAATCATGGAGCAAATCGCTCCGCACTTGCAAGCCGATACGCTTATCACCGATGCCGGCAGCACCAAACAAGATGTCATCGCTGCGGCGCGCCTGCATCTGCCTCTGCAAAGCCGCTATCACTTCGTCCCCGGCCACCCGATCGCCGGCGCGGAACAAAGTGGCGTGGAAGCGGCAAAAGCGGATTTGTATTACGGCAAACATACCATCCTGACACCACTGCCGGAAACCGATGACAATTCAACCGAACGTATCCGGCAACTGTGGCAAGCTTGCGGTAGTATCGTCTCGATCATGCCTGCCGACGAGCATGATCGAGTGCTTGCCGCCACCAGCCATCTGCCGCACATCCTTGCGTTCACGCTGATGAATCACTTAACCCGTAGCGCCGATGCCCCGGAAAGTTTATTGCGTTTCGCTGGTAGCGGCTTTCGTGACTTCACTCGCATCGCCAGCAGCTCACCGGAAATGTGGCGCGACATTTGTTTGGCAAACCGCGAAGAATTACTGAAACAGATCGACGCCTACCAAGATGCATTGCTGCAATTACGGGAAGCATTAAATAAGCGAGATAGCGCTGTGCTGGAAAAAGCGTTTTCACAAGCCAGAGAAATACGCGAAGCATGGTTGAAGAATCGATCGAATCAATCCGACAAATGAAAAATGATTTTACGCTTGCTCTTTGATCTACCTCAAATCATTTGCATAATCAACAGATCAAAATGATAATTACTTTGGCGCGCGCTAATTGACGTAAGCGGCAATACAAAGGTCGTGATGATTCAGGTAGAATGTCGCCGCTTGACACGTGTGGCCGTATCAACGCAAGCGATTGAGAAATCAGGTTTCTATTCAGCCACAAAAAATATACAAAGGAAAATTTTAAATGAAGGTTAAATCTAGTATTGTTGGTATCGCTATACTGAGCATTGCTTTAATCGGTTGTGATGGCGGTCCTCCGGAAGCGGATTCGGTAAACTGTTCCGGAAGAGGAATGGAAAAAGCGTTGACGGCATTTAAAGGCAACGAAGCGGCGCGTCAAGCATTTATAGACAAATGTGATGCCTTAAACAAAGGGAAATAATGCCTGTCCTCGGTTGATTGAAGCCTTAATCCGGCATCACTGACGAATCGGATTAGCCGGGGACGATTACAAAAGCTTGCCTATAAATCTCCTTACAAAAGTTACACGTCAAAGTTGAATCCGCCAGTTGTTCTTCAAGTGGATCAAGTAACATCTGCGCGTCAAGCGTTTCATCGGCAATAGCGAGAACACCGTGAAAACACAAATCTGGTGTGCCATCTCCACCTATGTTCGGACCGCTATTATCAATAAGGAACTTCAACTTGATACCTCGCTCTACACTTTGCCACAGATTTTATCGGTCTCTGTTTTTGAGAAAAACCCATTAAAACAAGCGAAAACCAAGTGATGCTTTTAGGCTGAAACAAATCAAGCATTTCTTCCAACCTGTGATTTTTTTGTAGTTTTATCGCCAAGTTATTTGCTATAGCAGGAGTACGAACGTTTTTCAGTAGCCTGTTAAAATAAAGTTGTAGCAATTAATCGATATTACACACTACTCATTTTAACCATTTCCTTACATTACTATGGTCAAAGTAAAACGCTTGGTTCTTGATGTACTTAAGCCACATCAGCCTAATGGTCTGGATTTTGCCTGTACGCTGGCAGAGAAATGTCTTGATTGTCATTTCAAATTTTCTGTTTTGGAAGTGGATGAACAAACCGAAACGATTATTTTAGTTGTTGAAGGGGAAGATATTCGTTTTGACATCATTTCCGAAACAATTAATGCCATGGGAGCTACTGTGCACAGTATTGACGAGATCGAGGTGATCGGATCACACGCCACACCGGAATCATAGCGATTGCTCCATGAGCATAGTCAATCAATTTTTGTTACTGGTTCGTATTACGCGCTCACAACATATCGCGCGGCGTTATTTCGTCGTCAATGGTTTTGACGGTGCATTAACCATGCTGGGCTTATTAATGGGGTTCTATGTCAGCGATTCAGTTTCATTACCGGTGATTATTAGTGTTTGCTTGGGCGCCGCTATTGCCTTGGGCATGAGCGGCATGACCAGCGCCTATATTAGCGAAGCGGCTGAGAAGAAGCTTGAATTAAGAAGTCTGGAAGAGGCTATGATTGCTGACCTTAGAGAGTCTGCACATGGTCAGGCTGCACGGCTAATGCCTTTTCTTATTGCCATGATTAATGGTTTAGCACCGTTTGCGATAGCATTGATCATCATTTTTCCACTGGCACTGGCGCACTGGCAACCTCAACTGATTGCGAAGCCATTGGAAACGGCTACTTTTGTCGCCTTTCTGATCATCTTCCTACTTGGCGTATTTCTCGGTCGCATTACCGACAGCTTTTGGTTGTGGTCTGGACTTAGAACCTTGATTGTTGCCCTGATCACAACCTTGCTGATTTATAGTTTCAGCTCTATCTGAAATAGTTGAAGTATTACAGAGCAACTGACACGACTGGCTTTCTTGTTCTGCGCTATCAACTCATCCACACTCATGATATTTGACACGCCCTGATTATTTAGTCGTTCCCAGAAATCAGATAAAGCAATCAAAATCTGGCAAAAATGTTGTCACGGTACCTTGCTTAAAGCTTGTTTTTGAACTGCAATAAACCATCAAGATTTGATCTATATCCGTTGATAAGAGTTGGTTACAGTCATTTTCATCACAAATTTCAACTGGGGAATTTGGATTCAATACACTCCTCTTGCCTTTCCACAGAAAAACGATAACCCGCGCCTCTGACCGTTTGCACCAAGTGCTCTTTGCCAACAACTTCCAGCAGCTTGCGTAAGCGGCGAATATGAACATCAACGGTGCGATCCTCAATAAACACATGATCGCCCCAAACACGATTTAATAGCTGAGTTCGGGTATGGACGCGTTCCTTATGCGCCATTAAAAAATGCAACAATCTGAACTCGGTTGGCCCCATGGGAAGCTCTGATTTGTTTGCATTTCCTTCATTAGTTTCGGCACGGACTCTGTGAGCAATCGGATCAAGCTTCAAGCCGCCGATTTCTATTACATCATCAGATAACTCCGGCAAGCGCCGTCGTACAACGGCTTTGATGCGTGCCAGCAATTCGCGCGGCGAAAAAGGCTTGGTAATATAATCATCCGCGCCGGCTTCCAATCCGTCAATTTTGTCATTTTCTTGCGTCCGAGCTGTGAGCATAATGATAGGAATATCCTTGGTACGCTCCTCCTGCCGCAACTTGCGCGCGAACGCCAAACCGCTCATATCCGGCAGCATCCAATCGAGCAATACCAAGTCAGGCAGTACGCTGTCAGCCATTTTCTTGGCTTGCCCGACACTATCTGCACACACAACCAGATAGCCGGCTTTTTTCAAATTGAGCGCAATCAATTCCTGTATGGCAAGTTCGTCTTCAACAACCAATATCGTTGCAGTCATCAGTTACCCCATTCCCCATTAAGTCACTTTAACTACCAATGATAGAAACAAAGGGTTACATTTTTATGACAGAACGATGAAGAAAATACTATTTGTCGTAAACGACGAATCGATACAAGCAATGCGAGCAAAGCGCATTATTGAATCTGCCGATAAAATCGGGCATGAGATATGTCGCGATTGAATCAGCGGCGTGCTAAATCTCAATTCGAGCACGCGATTGACCGTCAGATGAAAATATTCCGCTGCATTGCCGGCGTTTCTGGCCATGGCAGCATCAATCTGAAACCGGCATTAACACAAATCGTCTTTTGACACTGTGCTGCATCGCCACAAAAATGAGTGCATCCACCTATATCAGAACATTTCTTTTTGACATATCCTCAATCAGAAAATGGGATTGCAAGGCGGATTTTGCCTAAATAGGTTATTATAGATAGACATCTTCTCTCCTTAACCTTCATTTCGGCAACAACTGAATAGAAAAATATACTTTGATGATGAAGACAAATCTTTCCTTCAATTACTTTTGGCAAGCATTTTTTTTAGTCGCTTGTGTTTATGGACTATCCCTATTTCCAAATGTCGCTTGGGCACATGAAACATGGATCTTAACGCCTGAGCAGATAAATTATTGGAATGCCCAAAAGCTACCTGACATTTTTACGCAATTATCTTCTCTCAATGTGCTGATGATTTCAGCTTTCTTGCTGTTTATTATCGGTTGGGTTTGGCTTGGATTTACAGGTGCACGTGAACTCTTTCCTGATCTACAGGCAAGGCTGTCTTCTTACGGAGACCATGTGCCACGTATCTTACGCGTATGCGTAGGCTGGATTTTATTATCTTCAGCTTTCGGAGCAGAGCCACGTTTTGGAGTAGAAGCATTTACCTCACCCACTTTCTTAGCGCCCGACCTTGAACTGAATCAACTTGGATCTGAGTGGAGCTGGATAAGATGGGCGGAAATCATATTAGGCCTAACCATTCTATTTGGTATCTATGTAAGGTTTTTTTCTTTTCTGCTGATCCTATTAAGTCTTTTAGGCTGGTATTTGTTTGGTGAAGCTATTTTCGCTTATTTGGGCGCGATAGTAGGAGCAAGTATTTTTCTAGTTCTGCAAGGGCCAGGCAGACATTATTTGCCACTTCCAACCCTCACCGTTTTTCATAATATACAAACTTTCCTGGCTGACCAACCCCGGCAACGCGCTCAGGCCATCATGCGCATTCTGACCGGTACTACGATATTGTACCTGGGGGTATTCTATAAGTTAATGCAGCCCAATCTTTCAATGGGCATAATCGAGATTTACCAACTACCTATTTTATCGGCTCATCCGGAAGCCTTTACGCTGCTAATGGCTCTCGTTGAAGTAAGTGCGGGAGTTTTAATTATTGCTGGGGTATTGTTACGCCCGTTATCGATTTTCTTAATAAGCGCCTTTTCTATTTTTGCCTTATTGCTTCCGGAAACACTCACAGCACATATTCTCTTTTACGGGGTTGTTCTGTCGTGCTTTATAAATTCTGCCGGCCATCTGCGACGACCTGTAGCAAAAGATAAAACCGCTGACATTGTAATCATTGGTGGCGGCCTTTCTGCCTTGCAGGCTGCCGTTAAAGTAGAGAATCTTATTGGCCAATATTCGAATGTTCGTATCACATTGCTACATGATCAGGGAAATTTCTTGTTTGCACCGTTCTTACCCGAAGTTATCGGTGGCACGGTACAACCGGGGAATGTAGTAAACCCATTTCGTCGTATTGTTCAACGAACAAATGTCGTTGTTGCACACCTAGATGTTATTGATGAAAAAGCACGAAAAGTAATCGCAAAACGGAAAAACAATGAAACTATCGAGTTGAAATATGACAGCTTGATATTGGCATTAACGCCATCTTCTCATATTACGAAAATCCCGGGAATGATCGATCATGCCTGTCCAATTGACTCGATTGCCGACGCGCTCCGTATCAGACAGCGTGTTCTTGCACTGGTTGATGAAGCAGAAATAATCGAAGATGTCCATGAGAAAAAACGTTTGTTAACTTTTGCTGTTATCGGTTCGGGCGAAAATGCATCTGCAATCGCTGTCGAAGTGAGTCAAATTCTGAAATCGGCAGAACCATCATACCCATCGTTACAAAGCTCTGGCTGGCAAGTTCATCTTTTTAATGAACACGATGAAAGCAAAACCAAGTTTGAACACCAAATAAGTACAAAACGATCCCAATTTCTTAAGAAATCAGGTGTCATCGAACACTCAAATGAAAAAATCATTGGCCTTACACAAAAAGGATTGGTTTTTGAAAAAGAAAATACCCAAGCATTCGGCTTGGTGATAAACGCCACCTGCGAGTATCCAGACATTCGCTTTGCTGACCACGGTAATTTGAGTTGGCCATATGCAATTGACGACGAATTACGTTTGCAATCGTTTAAAAACATTTGGGTGGCAGAGTCGCATAACAATGTGACACCCCCTCAATTTGTTTTTACCAGTGATCAAGTCAATTTAGGACAACATGCCGGTTTTAATGCGTGGGCTAGCTCACAAGGATTTCCGCAGCGTTCTTTCAAGCAGCAACGACATTTTATCCAGCCCTACAATATGCGCCAGTTTTCCTTGTGCCGTGTCAACGGGCTAATTTTTTCCGGGATGTTGGCTTGGTTTATTTCGCGTTTTATAAATCTGCTCTCAGTTCCCGGGTTGGAAAGAAATCTACGCATCATTATCGACTGGTTGTTAGTGCTGGTATTTCGTAATGATATTGCAGTTTTAGCACAAACTACTTCAACTAGTTTGGAAAAATCACATTTTAAAGCCAGTGATATAATTTTCAATCAAGGTGACGCCGCAAAAATGGCTTTTGTGGTTGAATCTGGACATTTAAAAGTAATCCAGAATGGCATCAAAATAAGAGAATTAGGTCCTGGAGACCATTTCGGTGAAGTATTGCCGATACATCAAAATAAACGTATAGAAACAGTCCAGTGCCTTACAGATTGTGAACTAAAAATTATTTCGCAAGAAGATCTTGGTGGGTTGATAAAAAGTGGCTGGTTGATGAGTAAGGCAATCCGGAATCTAAGAGATTTTCAAACGGATACTTCATTAACAGATGCTCCGCTTGGGCTAAAACGACTAACTTACGTCAGCAAACTGAGTTTGCCACTCAATCAAAAAGAAATTCTTGAAATCGGGCATAAAGCAAGTTTGAACAACCAAAAGATAGATGTTACCGGTATTTTAATCGGAGTAGGGGATTACTTCTTTCAAATTCTGGAGGGTGAGGAGGCGACTGTCAATCAGCTGGTGGAAAAGATAGGTCGTGATCCACGACATCGTGATGTAACAATACTGAGTGCGGAAACTGGTTGTGAAGAAAGACTCTTTTCAGACTGGAACATGAAGGCAGTAACTCTCAACGAAAGTAATGATCTCATATTGCTGGCGATCAGCTTGATGCTACAAAACATTGCTCAGTCACATAATGCTATGGGGCGATACACTCAACCAGCTTTGCTTAAATTCTTAATGGAAGGAATTAATCCACTCACTATCCCAATAAAGAGTGCGAGAAAATTAGTTGTTTCAGGAAGTCTTACAAACCTTGTAACGTTGCAAAGTCAATTCTCTGATGAGGAACTCGTTGACGCAATTAATAATTTTTTAGAAATTTGTTCAATCGCGTGCATTGAATATGGCGGTCAAGTAATAAAGTATTCTGGCGAGTGTTTCGTCGCCCATTTTGAAATCAATCAAACTGATTCTGCTATCGCTGCATGCATCGACGCATACAAAAAAATCAAGCAACTAGCAAACTCATATCCTGATGAAAAAGAAATCAATTGCGGATTTGGTTTGGTTTCCGGGACGATAGTAGANNGGAAATTTGAAGACCCAATAACCTATACATTAAAAGAAACCAATGTGTCGACAAAGCTTTACGCGCTTGGATTGAATCAATAATCAGCACAATTAATTTTTTGATCCCACATGATACTCAAACTATCAGGAAGACAAAAAAACTAAACAACCATTTTATTAACGACTTATTTGACACAATTTGTTTTTCTAATATTCATTTAAAACTTATTTTTGGAGACTTGCCATGTACAGAATGTTATTAATTTTCCTATTTTCAGCATTTATATTATTTTCTAACACTGCTTTTGCGAAAACAAACCAGCCAAATGATGCAGAAGTTTCATTCGGCAAACCAGGCGAACTTTCCAACGTATCTCGGACCATTACCCTTACTCTGCTGGATAACATGTTTTTGCCTCCCGAGCTTACTGTTAGTAAAGATGAAACAATACGGTTTGTGCTAAAAAATCTTGGTAATAATACGCACGAATTTTTGATTGGCTCGGAAGATGAATTGAAGAAAGCTGCCAATATGAAACGCAAGAATGAGCATCTAATACGAGTGAAGCCGGGTGAACAAAAGGAACTGATATGGGAATTTACCAATATGGGAATAGTAAATTTTGCTTGCCCACTAAGCGGACATTTCAATACGATGAAGGGCAAAATAAGTGTAAAAAACTGATGC
>DJMI01000090.1 GCA_002435335.1 Nitrosomonas sp. UBA6494 | reverse complement strand
TGTTTTTCAGGATCGACTAAATATTCCGGCTGTCGTACGCCCAATGCAGCAGTGCTTGCCTTTGGCGTTTTCGGCAATTCAGATCCCCTCTCAGGCAACCGGTTTTGATTTGGGCGATATGCCTTTTCATCGCTTTCCATCTTTTTATTTGACGATCGTCATCGGGGCAGCGCCTCCCCATGTAGTATCGGCAATACCACTGAAACCAGCCGCGCGGATCATCCGGATAAATCCATCCCTTGCGCTGCCATTCAGCGAGCGGCTGCGATGCATTGATGCCGAAAAAATTCAATTTGGGATCGTGGCGCTCATGGTTCAGTTTGGCATTGTGAAACCAATCTTCAGGAAATTCCGCAGCACAGTCCGTCATATACTTGCCGCCGAAAACACCCATCGCAAGCAGTTGTTTCGGCGTTAATTCCGGGTGAAATTCCAGAGAAAAATGCTCACCCGCCGGCTCCGTCAAGAAATAAACATAACCTTGCTGCATGAGGTCATTGACTATGATTCTGCGCGGTTGCATTACGTTGCCTTCCTTTCTTTCGTCGAGTTTAGAACGCGTTGCCAAGGCAAAAACAAGCGGAAAAGCGCAGTTTATGCCTAGAAAATGAGCAATTTAAGCTTGTTTTTAACGCTGCGGTGGCAACGACGTTAGTTTTTCAACAGTCTCTGTAAGGGTTTGTCTTTTGCAAACTCATGGCTATTATCCTGGAACAAGCCAATAGCCGTGCTTGCCAATTTTCACATGCAGCCACAAGGAATCAAAATCTGTGCCTCATTGTTTTGTACCAGTGCTTCTAAATCCACAACCAACGCCAAAGGAAACATACTCTACTGCATGCCAGCAAATCGGTGCTCTTGAGGAACCTTAAAATACCGTCCGAGATTGAGTACAATTCGCTGACCTTTGTGCCTGCGCGCCCAGTCTCCGTCTGCGATAAGGAGTTTCAATATATAAACACTATTTGTTTTTAAATCAGTGGGAAATTGGCAAATTTTGTTTTTTGGGAAGCTGCTCGGAAGATAGGCCAGTTTGAAACCTTATTTCTGCTTGTTGATAGCAGTAAATAAAGCGGGAACTGCTCGATTCGAGAAACGCTTATTTATATTTTTTCTACTTAACTCAGTGGCAGCGGCAATTGAAGCAATATCCGGATATTTGGATACATAAGGCTGTGTAAACAAAGGATCTTCGTTCTTTTTAGCTTTATAAGTCGTTGCATTCTTGGCACCTGCACCTTGATTCCCCGCATGTTGCCGGCCTTGGGGTTGATTCAGGCGTTTACTGCCTCGTGTAAATCTTGTTTTGTCATGCGACTCTTCAGTCAATACGTTTGCACTTGCAAGCTCACCGCGCTGCTTATTTAACGCACCGTCATTGAGCTTTTCAACTTTAATTTTTATTCCTAATAATTTTTCAATGCTGATGAGCAATCCATTTTCATTCTTACCGACTAATGAAATGGCGTAGCCTTTGGCTCCGGCTCGACCGGTCCTACCGATACGATGCACATAATCCTCAGGATTGTTAGGCAATTCAAAATTGACCACATGGGTTAATTCTTCAATATCAAGTCCGCGGGCTGCGACATCGGTTGCTACCAGTACTTGAATGGCGTTTTGTTTAAAATTCTCAAGTGCTTCGGTACGTTGCGATTGATTTCTATCCCCATGTATCGCAGCACATGAAATATTTTGCCGTTTCAAAAAATGAGCTAATCGATCTGCACTTAGTTTGGTTCGTGTAAATACCAACAATTGTTGAATATTCTGCTGTTTCATCAACTGAATCAGAGCTGATTGCTTTCTTAACGGCTCGACCGGATACACCACATGGCTTATCAAGTCACTGATCGAATTGCGTTTAGCTACCTCAATCAAAACCGGATCCATTAGAATTTTGTTCGCCAGTTTCTTTATCTCATCTGAGAATGTGGCTGAAAACATTAAATTCTGCCGATAAGTCGGTAGTAATTGAATAATTTGTTTTAAATCTGGCAGAAATCCCATATCCAACATGCGATCGGCCTCATCAAGAACCAGAATTTCAACCTTAGACAGTAACAAAGTTTTCTGCTGGACATGATCTAACAAACGACCGGGAGTTGCGACTAAAATCTCGATTCCGTTCCTGACTGCCGAAATCTGCGAGTCAATATTGACACCGCCATAAACTACAGTCGATCTCAATGGTAAATACTTACCATACGCTTTAACACTATCATGAACTTGCATCGCCAATTCTCGTGTTGGCGTTAGAATCACCGCACGTATCGGATGCTTCGCTGGGGAGGTACTATTATTTGCGTGAATTTCCAATTTCTGCAGCATGGGCAAAACAAAACCAGCCGTTTTTCCTGTGCCTGTCTGAGCTCCACCCATGACATCCTTTCCTGCCAGAATGACAGGAATTGCCTGAGCTTGAATGGGTGTCGGTTCTCGATAACCCTGCTCAGAAACCGCTTGCAATATACCAGGTGATAAACCAAGTTGGTCAAATAACATAACTTCTGAATCTTTATCTAAATTTTTAACGTCTTTCAGAACTGTTCCTTTATTATTAAGTTGCTTCTAACAAACAAAAAAAACCCGCACAGATGGACAACCTTGCGCGGGTTTTTGTATCGCTACTCAATCAAGTTTCATTAGGACTAAGAAGTCCTGATAATTTTCGAATTAGAATGAACAAAAATCTCACTCTTCGTCTTCATCCTCATCGTCATCTTGCGATTCGGCTTCAGATTT